>JAICQL010000337.1 GCA_025937895.1 Polyangiaceae bacterium
GGGCCCGATGGCGCGTGGCCACGACGGGTGACTACGCTCCGTTCTCCACCCGCGCCGCCGACGGCAGCCCTGAGGGCTTTGACATCGACGTCGCGCGCGCCATGGCACGCGACCTCAACGCCGACATCGAGTGGGTCGGCGTGACGTGGCCCACGCTGAGCACAGCCATCCAGGCCAACACCTTTGACGTGGCGATGACCGGAGTCACCTGGCAGCCCGCGCGCGGCGTGCACGGCTACCTGACGCGCGCGGTGGCTCGCGGCGGGCCCTGCGTGCTCGGCGATCCGGAGGCCACGCCCGTGGCTGTCAATCGCGGCGGCGTGCTGGAGAAGTGGGCGCGCTCGCGCTGGCAAGAGCCCGAGCTCATCACCGTGGACGATAATCAGAGCCTGCCGGCGCTGCTCGCTGACGGCAGGGCGCGCGCCATCGTCACCGACAGCTTCGAGCTGCGCTCGTTTGCTCGCCCCGGCTGGGCCTCGCGCTGCGAGCCGCCCATCACGCGCAAGGTGTACTGGATCGCGCCCGGGCACGAGGCGCTCGCGCGCAACCTCGAGCGCTGGCTGGAGCGCAACCCGGAGCGCGTCCATCTTGCGCAGGAGCGCTGGTTCGGCGAGCGGCAGCCGCTGCGCCCCATCGATCATCTGAGCGATCTGCTCGCGCGCCGCCTGGCCTTCATGCCGCTGGTGGCCGGGGCCAAGGCGAAAGCCGGGCTGCCCACCGAGGATCTGCCGCGCGAGCGGCAGGTGCTGGAGGCGGCGGTGGCGAGCGCCCGCCGCCTGCAGCTGCCGGAGGCCAAGGTGCGGCAGTTTTTTGCGCTGCAGATGGAGCTGGCCAAGGCCGTGCAGCGCCGTCAGAGCGAAGACACGGCGCTCGAGCTCGCTGGACAGCTCCGCCCGGCGCTGGATGCGCTGGGCGAGCGCCTGCTCGACGCCATCGCCGCCGCGCAGCGCGCGGGCGAGCTGCGCACGGCGACCCTGGCGGAGCTGGAGACCACCGCTCCCTGGCTGGAGCCCGGTGAGCGCGAGCGGCTGCTCGCGGCGTTGCACGGGCTCGGCAGCTGATCGCTCTGGCGCATGACGCCAGGCAGCAGCGCGCCCGCTCAGCCAAGTTTCAGGCGGCTGCTTCAGGCGGCTTCAGCGCGCCTGCTTCAGCGCGGAGCCGATGCGGTCGATGCGGTTGGTCCAGATCACGCCGGCGAAGCCAGCGGGGATCGTCTGCAAGCTGTCGATGGTGTCGAAGCCCTCGGACCAGCGGCCCTCGCCGGCGACCAGGATGACCCTCGTGCCGACCGCGTCCATCCGGGCCACCAGGCGATGCGGCCAGCCCCAGAACAGCGGCGCTAAGCGCAGCGGGATGCGCAGCTCGCTGCCCCGGCAGTCCTCCGGCACGTAGCCGCTCCAGCCCAGCGCCAGATACAGCAGGGCTCCGCGCATCAAGGAGCGCCGGGACATCACCCGGAGCGAGGGCAGCGCGCGCCGCAGGGGCTGCATCGCCGCCTCTCCGCCGTCGGCGGCGAGCCGCTCGAGCCGACCCGGCGGCAGCTGCGCGAGGAACGCGGCCAGCGCCTCCCCCTCCTCGACTTCGCCGCGCTTGACGTCGAGCAGCAGCTCCTGCTCGGGAAAACGCTCCAGAACCTCCGCCAGCGAGGGCATCAGGCCCACGCCCTTGCCACGAAACGGATACGTCTTGCCGCCATCCGCCGTGTAGCCAAAGCCCACGTCGAGCTGCTTCAGCTGCGCCAGGGTGTGCGCGCGGAGGGGCCCGCTGCCGTCGGTGCGATACTCCAGCAGCGCATCGTGAAACACCGCGAGGTGGCCGTCCGCCGTGAGCTGCACGTCGAGCTCGACGATGTCGGCGCCGTGCGCAAACGCCGCCGCCATCGACGGCAGAGTGTTCTCGAGGTAGTCGTGCTCCGGTGAGCTGCGGTGCCGGAGCGGGCACGGTGGGCGGCTCGGCCTCCGCTTGCACGGCGCGCCGCAGCGCGGTCAGCCGCTGGCGTAGCGCCGTGCCGCTGAGCCCCAGCAGCCAGCGGATCTCCGCGGCGCACAGATCGGCGCTGGCCAGCGCCGCCACCGAGCGCAAGGAGCGCGGCAACGAAGCCAGAAAACGCGGCTGCCAGCTCCAGCCGCCCGCGCCCGGAGCGGGACCCCCCAGCTCCAGCAGCTGCTCCCGGCGGCGCCGGCGGGCCTGGCCGCGCGCGAGAAAGGCCGCCTGCTTGCGCACCACTCCGCGCAGCCAGGGCCGCCGCAGCGGCGAGGGCCAGTCTGCGAGCCCGCTGGCGAGGGCGATCAGCAGTGTGTCCTGCACCAGATCGCGCGCCTCCTCCGCGGAGCGGGCCCAGCGGCGCGCCGTGCGCAGGAGATCGCGATAGACCTCCTCGCAAGCCGCTCCTGGCGCCGCCATGAGCGCGACTCTAGCCGAGGCCGGGGCGGCGCGACTAGCCCCGCCGCCGGGCATCCATGCTACGGCTGGCGGAGGAGCGCACGTGACAGAGAGCCGTCCTGCAAAAGCGCAGCCGTACGCCGAAGGCCTGCTCGACGTGGGCGACGGCCAGCACGTCTACTGGGCGGCTCATGGCAACCCCACCGGCAAGCCTGCAGCGGTCGTGCATGGCGGCCCCGGCTCCGGCTGCCATCCGGGCAACGTGCAGCTCTTTGATCTCAGCCGCTACCGGGTCGTGCTCTTCGATCAGCGCGGCTGCGGCCGCAGCACGCCTCACGCCAGTGCTCCCGGGACGGACCTGCGCCACAACACCACCGCACACCTGATCGCCGACATGGAGCGGCTGCGCCAGCACCTGGGCATCGAGCGCTGGCTGCTGTACGGCGGGTCCTGGGGCTCCACGTTGATCCTTGCCTACGCGGAGCAGCACCCCGAGCGCGTCTCGGAGATCGTGCTCAATGGAGTCACCACCACCACCCGCGCCGAGCTCGCCTGGCTGTATGGCGGGGTGGCACGCTTCTTCCCCGAGGCGTACGAGCGCTTTCGCTCCGGCGTGCCCGAGGCCGAGCGCGAGGGCGATCTGGTTGCCGCTTACGCTCGCCTGATGAACAGCGGCGATCCAGAGCGGATGGCGCGTGCCGCCGCCAGCTGGTGCGCCTGGGAAGACGCGGTGCTCTCGGGCGAGCCACACGGCCCCGCCACTCCGTACATGGACAAGCCACCCGCCGCACGCATCGCCTTCGTCCGCATCACCACTCACTACTTCGCGCACGCGGCCTGGTTGGAAGAGGGAGCGCTGCTGCGTGACGCTCATCGTCTGGCCGGCACTCCCGGGTTGTTGGTGCACGGCAGGCTGGACCTGTGCAGCCCGCCGGATACGGCCTGGCGCCTGGCGCGAGCCTGGCCCGATGCTTCGCTGACGTTCATCAGCGATGCGGGCCACAAGGGCAGCGATACCTTGCGCGAGCAGCTCAGGGCGGGGCTGAAGCGCTTTGCGCAGTAGGCGGCGGCGCTGGAATTAGGTTGAACCTCGGGAATTGCTCCACTTTTGCTGCGTGCAACACCGCAGCCCGGCGCGCGGCCGGATGCCGGAGGTGCTACGCTCGAGAGATGTACCCCGTGTACGTGGCCAAAGATCTGATCGAGGCGGAGCTGCTGGTGCAGCGCCTGAATGATCGGGGCATTCCGAACGCAGTGCAGAACGGCTTCTTGCAAGGGCTGCTGGGGGAGCTGCCGATGTCCTTGCGACCCACCGTGTGCGTGCTGGAGGAGCGCGATCAGTCGGCGGCTCAGCTCTGCATCCGCGAGATGGTGGCCGCGCTCGAAGCTCCGGATGCGCCGGACGTGGTATGCCCGAAGTGCGCCGAGACCAGCCCCGGCAACTTCGAGGAGTGCTGGAAGTGCCGAGCCGAGCTGTGTCCCTGAGCGGAGGCGGAGACGAATAGGCGCGCGTTGTCTGCGCGCGCGAGGCTCACAGATCGGTGCGGATCTTGCGGCCGCCGCTCGCGGTGGAGCCGCGCGTGGTGGTCGAGGCGCGAGCACGCTGCGCACTCGTCTTGGCCTTGGCCTTGGCTTCGACCTTGGCCGCCTCGGCCTTGGCCGCTTCCTCGGCGCGGCGTCGCTCCTCTTCCGCGGCGCGCTCGGCTGCGGCGGCGGCCTGAGCTCGCTCCAGCTCCAGGCGCCGGGCTTCCTGCTTCGCCTCCAGCTCGCGCGTGCGCTCTTGCTCTTCGGCGAGCTTCCTGGCGGCCTCTTCGCGGACCTCCTGCAGCTGCCGGCCCACGCTGGCGGAGGTGGCGGCGGCCTGGGCCGCACTGTTTGCTGCGTCGCTCTGCAGCTTGAGCACCAGCACGATGACCCCAAGCGCCACTGCGGCGCCCCCGGCCATCATGACGTTGCGGCCGGAGCGCTTCTTCGGCTCCTCCACGGGCAGCGCGGCGTGGGTGTTGGCCCAGGCCTGTCCGGTACCCTTGCCGAGCGCCACCGGCTGCGGCGGCGCGGCATACGGAGCGGTGGCGCTGACCGCGGCACCGCTGCCCGGCGCGGCGGCTCCGGCCGGCAAGAGCTCGCGCGCACCCAGCCCCGCGCCGCCGGCCAGCGCGGTGTCTGCGCCGGGGCTGACCAGCGCGGGAGGAGAGAGCGGCAGGGTGGCGCCGCTGGCGAGCTCACTGCGCACGCCCTCGGACCAGCGCACCAGCGCGTCGCGAAACTCGCGCGCGCTGGCGAAGCGGTGCTCCGGGTTCTTTTGCCGCGCGCGATCGATGATCTCGGCGAGCCCCGCATCCAGCTCCGGAACGACGCTGCGCACCGACGGGGACTCCTCCGTCACGATCTTGATCAACAGCTCGTTGAACGTGTCGCCGTCGAACGGCACTCGCCCCGTCGCCGCCTCGTACAGGATCACGCCCGCCGCGTACACGTCCAGGCGTGCATCGAGGTTCTTGGCGCCGCGGGCTTGCTCGGGCGCCATGTAATAGGGCGTGCCCATGACCGAGCCGGTGCGGGTCATGCTGAAGTCTTTGCCGAGCACGTTGAACTTCGAGATGCCAAAGTCGAGGATCTTGACGAAGTCCGTCCTACCCTTGGCCTGCGCCACCAGGAACACGTTGTCCGGCTTGAGATCGCGGTGGATGATGCCGGCCTCGTGCGCCGCGCTCAGCCCCTCCAGCAGCTGCAGCCCGATGTGACAGATCTCGGTGGCTGAGAGGCGGCCGCGCGCCGCAATGCGTGCGCTCAGCGACTCGCCCTTCAAGAACTCCATGACCATGTAGCGGTCACCGCTCTCCAGCCGGCCGAGGTCGAGTACCTCCACGATGTGATCGGAGCCGATGCGGCCCGCCGCCTGCGCCTCGTTCTCGAAGCGCTTGACCGCCTCCTCCAGCGCGGCGACTCCCGAGTGCAACACCTTGATCGCAACCCGCCGGTGGATCAGCGTGTTCTCGCCCTCGTACACGGCGCCCATGCCGCCCTCGCCGAGCAGGCGCTTGATCTCGTATTTGCCCTCGATGCGGTCACCAATCTTCAAGCTCATGGCTCACTCCTCATCCCACCAGAAACGCCGAGCGCACATCGGGGCCCGGCACTAAATTTGTCATGCCGCGAGGCGAGCGGCCACGCGGGCAGCGCGTTGATCGGGTCCGAGGTGCGCCAGTGTGCGGCGCTGACTCGTCACACCAGGGGTTTTGGTGTCGCGGTCGCCGGCCGTTCGCAGGTTGCGCTGGCTGCGGGGTCTCAGCCACGAACGACAAGGTATGCGCGGGTTCTACCTACACTCAAGGGATGCCATGAACACCACCGCTCCCACTCGGGTCAGCAGCGCGAGAGCAGCCAACGGCAAGGTCGCTCGCTCGCTGCGCCTTGCCACCTCCCTGGGCGCACTGCTGATCGCGCTGGGCACAGCACCGGAGGAGGCGCACGCCGCACCCAAGGGCTCAGCGCAGACGGTGCAGATCACGGAGAAGGCGCGCGAGCTCTTCCGCACCGGAGTGGCGCTGCTGCAGGATCCGGATGGCGCGCGGTACGAAGAGGCGTACCAGCAGTTCAAGGCCGCGTACGCCGAGTCTCCTTCCTGGAAGATCCTCGGCAACCTCGGCTTCACGGCGATGAAGCTGGAGCGCGACGGCGAGGCGATCACTGCCTTTCAGGGCTACCTGGAGCAGGGCGGCAAGGAGCTGAGCAAGGACGAGCGCGCGCAGTTCCAGAGCGATCTGGAGACGCTGTCGGGCACCGCAGCGACAGTGACCATCCAGGGCCTGCCTGCGGGCACTCGGGTCACGGATGTGCGAAGCCCGAATCAGGGCGCCGACATCAGAAACCACTACCAGGTACCGCCGGACGGAGCGCTCGTGCTGCGCATCCGCCCCGGCGCGCATCGCTTCAC
>JAICQL010000296.1 GCA_025937895.1 Polyangiaceae bacterium
CCAACACCTGCGTGGCGTGCCTGAACGACTCGCAGTGCACGGAGGCGGGCGCCGCGCGCTGCGACACCAGCACGCACACCTGCCTGCCCTGCAACAGCTCCGCGCAGTGCACCGGCAAGTTCGGGCCGAAGGATCTGTGCCGGGGCACGGACGGCGTGTGCGTGCAGTGCGAGGTCAACGGCGACTGCGCCGGCGACCCTGCCACGTCGCGCTGCGACTCCGGCACGGGGCTGTGCAGCACCTGCCAGGTGGACGGCGACTGCAACGCCATTGCGGGGCTGCGCGCCTGCAAGAGCGGCGCCGGCGGTAGCTGCGTGGAGTGCACGTCGGACGCCTTCTGTGCCACGAGCCCCAACGGGCGTGCCTGCAACACCACCACCAACACCTGTGTGGAGTGCGTGACAGACGCTCACTGCACCAGCGCCGGGGCCTCGCGCTGCGTCAACAATCAGTGCCAGCCCTGCGTGAACGACGAGGGCGGGAGCCACTGCGGCCACATCACGGGCGGCGGCGTCACCCTGGGCGTGTGCGACGTCTCGGCGGGCGCCAACGCCGGCGTGTGCGTGGAGTGCACCGGCTTGCAGCGCGCGGCCTGCGGCACGCGCGTGTGCAACAGCCTGACCAAGGTCTGCTCGCCCTTCCAGGCGGGCAGCGCCAGCCTGTGCGGTGACTGCGTCTCGGACGCGCACTGCCCGACCACCCAGCGCTGCGTGCTGGAGACGTTCGAGGGCAGCTCGCTGGGTAGCTACTCCTGCTTCCCCGTGCAGCAGGGTGCCGCGTGCCAGCAAAGACCCTTCTCCGGCGGGGCCGCGCTCACTACCATCGATGGCGTCACTGAGGCGCTTTGCCTGCTGCGGCAGACAACCTGCGCCGGCTTTAATCAGGCTGCGAACCGGGACTGTGACGTAGACGAGGACTGTGGTGAGGTTGGGTTAGACGACGGCCGCTGCGACGCAGCGGTTACTGGGTTGTGCAGCATCCCCTGCATCTCCGCTCTAGATTGCCCGAGCGTCGATGGCACCTGCTCGGACAGTTTCTGCCAGCTCTGAGCCGGGAGCGCGGGAGCAGCCGGTGTCCGCCACTCGCATCCTGGCGCTGCGTGCGCGCCCGTTCGAGCTGGAGCTGAACGAGCCATTCGGTATCGCGGGCGGCAGCCCCGAGCGCGCGCGCATCGCCGCGGTGGAGCTGACCCTGGCCGACGGCACCGTGGGGCTGGGCGAGGCGGCGCCGCTCACCGCTTACAACGGCGAGACGCTGGAGGGGGCGCTGAGCGCGGTGCAGGCGGCGGCGCCGGTCTGGACGGGGCGCGACGCGCGCGCCTGGCGGCAGCGTGCCCGGGAGCTGGTCGAGGTCACGGCCGGCAGCGCGGCAGCGCGCTGCGCTCTGGAGACCGCGCTGCTCGACGCGCTGGCTCGGCAGAGTGGCTGGTCGCTGCGCGACTGGTTTGGGGGTGCCCTGACGGAGCTGGAGAGTGACGTCACGATCCCCATCATGGAGCCTGAGCAGGCCCGGAGCGCGGCGGCTCGCTGGTGGGAGCGCGGCTTCCGCAAGCTGAAGATCAAGGTGGGGCTGGGCGCAGACCTGGAGCGAGTGCTGGCCGCGCACGAGGGAGCCCCCGGCGCGCAGCTCTCGCTGGACGCCAACGCGGCGTTCGACGCCAGCGGCGCGTGCCGGCTGCTCGATGGCCTGCAGGCACGGGGAGTGTCGGTCGAGCTGTTCGAGCAACCGGTGGCCGCAGAGGACTGGGCCGGGCTGGCTCAGGTGGCTGCGCGTGCGCGGATCGCGCTGGATGAGAGCGTGGTGAGCGCCAGCGACGCGCGACAGGCAGCGGAGCGGCTGGGGCCGCCGCACGTGCTCAACATCAAGCTGATGAAGTCGGGGATCCGTGAGGCGCTGGACATCGCGGCGGTGGCGCGCAGCAGCGGCATGTCTCTGATGATCGGCGGCATGCTCGAGTCCACCCTGGCCATGACCATGTCCGCATGTTTTGCGGCCGGACAGGGCGGCTTCGAGTTTGTGGATCTGGACACACCGCTGTTTCTGGCCAGCTCGCCTTTCAGCGGAGGCTTCACCCTGCGCGGAGCCACGCTGGATCTTTCGGCGCTCACCAGCGGTCACGGCGTGCAGCTGAGCGGCGGCGAGCGCAGCGCGAGCTGAGCGCAAGCGCAGGCAAACGTTCGCGGGTTCGCTCCGAGCCGGAGCAGTGTTCCCGTTGACTCCGGTACACTGTCTCGATTGCAAGCTCGGACTAGAGGCCTATTTCATTGTTGTTCCACACCGGGCGGAATCTCATGGTAGTCTGGTGTGTGCGCGAACGGACATTCTGGGTTGCTGGGGCTAGGATGAGCTGGATTCGCTACCGGGGGTTGATCGGTAGCGGGCTGCTGCTGGGGGCGCTGATCGGCGGCTGCTCGATTGACACGCCCGAGTACCTCGAGCTCCCGACCGAGGAGGACCCGGAGGACCCGGCGCTTCCAGGCCCGATTCGCCCGCCGCTGTCGCGGCCCGACGCTGGCGCGATGAACGAGCCCGACGGCGGCTCCGCCGGCTCGGGCTCCATCATGGAGCCCACGGGTGGCTGCACCGAGGGCGCCACCCGCGCTTGCGGCCCGGACACCGTCGCCGGCATGTGCCGGCTGGGCACGCGCACCTGCCGCGACGGCTCGTGGAGCGGCTGCGAGGGCGCCGTCATGCCGGCGCAGCGCGACTGCTCCTCACCGCTCGACAACGACTGCGACGGGCTGCCCGACAACACCGTGGACGACGTGTGCCTGTGCGTCGTGGATACGACGGAGCCGTGCAACACGCACCCCGGCTTCGACGGCCATGGCCCATGCGTGGCCGGTGAGCGCACCTGCGAGCTGGCAGCGGACAAGCTAAGCAGCGACTGGGGCGAGTGCGTGGGCGGCGTGGGCCCCGTGCCGCAGGATAGCTGCACCGTGGCGGGCGACGACTCGGACTGTGACGGCCGCCCCAACGGAGGCTGCACGTGCATCGAGGGTGAGGTGATCGAGTGCGGCCCGAAGGACGCGGTCGGCATCTGCAAGAAGGGCACGAGCACCTGCATCAACGGCAAGTTCAGCGACTGCAGCGGCGCCGTGTACCCGAAGCCGCGCAGCTGCACCTCGGCGCTGGACAATGACTGCAACGGCCTGCCCGACAACACCGTCGACGGCGTGTGCAAGTGCGTGGTGGGTGACGTGCAGGCCTGCGGCGCGCACCCGGGCCTGGACGGCAACGGCGCTTGCCAGGCGGGCGAGCAGACCTGCGTGGCCGCCGCCGACAACCGCTCCAGCGCGTTCACCGCGTGTGTGGGCTCCGTGGGCCCGAGCCCGCGCAACTGCGCCTCGACGCTGGACAACGACTGCAACGGCCTGCCCGACAACACGATCGACGCCGTGTGCACGTGCGCCATCGGCGCAGAGGTGGCGTGCAACACTCACCCGGGTCTGGACGGGGTGGGTATTTGCCGGGCGGGGCGCGCGCTGTGCATCGCCGGAGCCAACAACGCCTCCAGCGTTCTCGGCGCCTGCACGGGCGCGGTGGACCCGCTCGCGGCGGACTCGTGCTCGGTGCAGGGCGATGACTCGAACTGCAACGGCGAGCCCAACGAGGGCTGCGAGTGCATCATCAGCGCCAGCTGCCCCAGCGCCACCGCTTCGCGCTGCTCCGCGGGTCAGTGCGTGCCGTGCGCTGCCGCCGCAGACTGCGCGCACATCGCCGGGCGCGGCATCTGCTCGGCGGGGGCGTGCGTGCAGTGCACCTCTGCCGCCAGCTGCGCGGTGGGCGAGGTGTGCGACGCCACCGGCACCTGCGCCGCAGCGCCGCCTCCCCCGCCACCGCCGCCGCCACCGCCGCCGGTCACGCCCTGAGCGCGCGGCCTTGCCGGCGTGCACCCTCCCGGCCGGGGAGGGCCCGGGGCGTGGGGAGCCGGCTCACACCCCCGGCATGCGCAGGAAGCCGGAGGCGATGGCGCCGAGCGCGAACAGGCCAACGACGGCGAGCGCCACGACGAACACGATCAGCGAGCGCTGCCAGAAGGTCTCGCGCGGAGCCTCGTAGCCGGCGAGCGGATTGCCACCGGTGCTCGGCAGATCCAACAAGCTCGGTCGGGGCTGCGCCGGGGGGCGAGTGGTAGGCAAGGCCGGAGCCAGGCTGCCTGCAGCGACCGCGTGAGGAGCCGTGCGCTGCGCCCCCGGGTGAGAAGCAGCGCGGACGGCCGCCGGAGAAGCCGCCAGCTGAGAAGCAGCAGCCCGAGAAGCTGCCGCGTGCGCAGCCGTGGCCCGGGCGGTGTCGGCGAGCGGCAGCGGCGCAGGGGCGCCCGCCGGAGACGAGGTCAGCTCGTAGTCGTGCGGCTGGGGCGGCGGCGGCAAGATGACACTGTTGCTGAGGGTGCTGGAACGCGGATTGCGCGCGTCGGGGATGCGCACGAACGGCAGTGAGCCAGCGCGCTGCGGGGAGCCGTTGGAGACCACGGTGGTGGTGCCCACTGCGGGCCCTGGCGGCTCTGCTGCCGGCCCCGGCGGAAACGATGGCCCGCGCGGCCGATCGAGCGAGAACGCGACGTGATCCGCCTCGTCCGCGGCGGGCGCTGATCGGGCGACCGCCGGCGGCCAGGCAGCGAGCGTCTGCTCCGGCACCTCCCCGGAGGGTTCCTCGTCGGGCCCCGCGCTCTCACCCGGCAACAGGCTGCGCCGCCGGCGCGGCGGTGGCACGGTGGGCGGCCCCACCGATCTCACGAAGCTGGCGCGTAGCGCACCTTCGGACTGCGCAGGCTCTGCGGCTGCCACGGCTCCGGGCGCCGCCTGCAAGCGCAGCGCAGGCGCCATTTCCGATAACGCCGGCGCAGGTGAGACTGCGCGCGAAGGTGCAGACGAAACGGCCGCTGGCGGAGCCGATGGCACTGCTCCAGGCGCCGATGGCGTGAATTCGCCGAAGGCCTGCAGCGTTCGCTCCGTGGGCGCCACCTCCGACGCACGCGGTGTGGGCGCCTCGTGACTCACGGGCGGCTCCTCGGGGCGGGTGGAAGGCTCTGGCATCGCGCCGAGCTCCGTCAAGTGACGCCCGCCGAGCAGCATCGTGCGCGACTGCCAGTTGCCGCGCTCTTGCCGGGCGGCAGCGAACAGCGAAGGATCCGGCGCCGGAGTGCCGAGCGGCAAGGTCTGATCCATCGCGTGCCGGATGCGGCGCGACAGCCCGGCTTCCGACTGTTCGAAGCGTTGCGCGGGCCCGGCGTCAACCGTGGTGTGGGCCTCGTGCAGGTTACTGCCGCCGTGTGCTGCGCTCACCACCCCGGAGACGCTGCGCGGCGGTGGCTCACTGCCCTGAGCAAGATCCCGCGCGTGGCTCTGCACTGCCTCACCGCGAAGGGCGTCACCGCGAACGACATCACTGCGAACCGTGGCCGGCGCGACCGCCAGACTACTCGGCTGCAGCTCACCGCTGGCGATGCGCCCCTGCCCCTGATCGCTGCTCTCCGTGGGTTTCACGCTGGACCACGCTCCCTGGCGACGCCCCACCACCTGGAACCCTTCTATCCGGGCGCCCAATGACAGCTCCATACCGGTCGATAAGCTCAGCTTCAAGGCACCGAGCCGTGAGTTTGTAGTTTTCTAGGTTTTCAGCCGATGAGCCGTCCACCTCATCTGACCGGTCCTACAGCTCTCGATAGCCGCCTGGAACCACGTACACGTCGTCTCCGCTGCCCAGGGTGAGCACACCCCAGCACGCCAGCTTCGTCTTGCTGACCAGCTCGATCACTCGTGCGGGCGGCTGCACGGGCCCCAGCACGGCGAGGTTGGAGCGATGCACGCCCCACGATCCCTTGCCGTGCTGGGCGATCGCCAGCGCCAGCTCGCGCCCGGCCTCGTCCGCGCTGGACAGCACGGCGACGCGCAGCCGCAGCTGGGCACCATCCAGGCCCGTCATCTGTACGTACGCCAGGTCACCGCGCGGGCGCTCGACGGTAACCTCCGCGCTTCGCGCCTGAAGAAATTGCACGAGAGCCGCCTCGCTCAGGCGCGCGTATTCAGGGCGCAGATCTTGCCCGGAGCACACCTCGGCGCGCAGCTGCGCGCCGGCCAGGTCGGCGCCCTCGGGGCCGCCGCGCGGGTACGCATGCGGGCTCCACTCTGGAGTCGCGCGGTAGGGATCGGGGTGCAGGCCGCCGCATCCGCTGCACGCCAGCAGGCACGCAGCCAGCGCGCTGGCCGCGCGCGAAGGCACACCACGCTGGGCCCGGAGTTGCTGTGCGATGCTGCGCATGCCGGCCTCATACCCGATGTGGTGTGGCGCTGGCGAGGCACACCGTCGCGAGCGCGGCGTGTTCATTTGGCCTCGATTGGCTGGAACCAACGCACTACTAGGAAAAACCGGACCGATTATTGGACGCGAGGCAAGGTTCGGCATGCTGGGGAGTCGGATGATGGGGGGTTGTAGCTGGTTGCGCGACAGTGGCTCAGCCCTGGAGGCGCGCAGCAACAGCCTGAATTTGCCGGGCCGCGCGTGCCGGGGCTGGCGGGGTACGGGGCTGGCTCTGGCTTTGGCGCTGGGCTGCGCCGGCACGCAGCAGCCGAGCAACAACCGAACGTTTTACGACTGGTCCCTGGGCGACCGTGCCGCTGCCGATTTCGAGCAGCCGCGCGAGGCGCTCGACTGGCCGCCTGAGCAGAGCGACCCGGATTTCGTGGGGGTGGAGGTGTTGCAAGGCGCCGTCCGCTTCTCGCGCCCGAGCGCGTGGTTGATGCGCAACGCCAGCAATCGGCCCGATGCCGCGTACGTTCACTACATCTCGCCCAACGCCTACTCCTTCGTCATCTATCAGCGCCCGTATGCTCCGGGCCAGTCCTGGCGGAAGCTGTGCGCGAGCTACGAGGCCGAGCTGACGGGCGCTGGCAGCAAGATCGTGGGGCAAGGCATTCCGATCGCCACGTCGCGCGGACAGGGCCGCGCGTATTCGATCGAGACCACGTTCAAGAGCAGCGCAGGGCCCATCGTCAGCCGCAGCCGTGAGCTCTTGATCCATGGCGACCGCCGCGCGGTGCTGGTGCAGATCGTGCACCAGGAGGAGGATCTGGCACAGGACGATCTGGAGCTGCTGCGCGCCATCGGAACACTGGAGGTCCACTGATGAGACGCAGCGCTGCGCGTCGCTGGTGCTGGCTGCTCGCGTTGCTGGCCGCTGGCTGCGCCGAGGTGGTGGCCGAGCCCCAGTCTCCTGCGCCCGCCCGCCAGCTGGTGCCGGTGCCCATCTGCCTGGTGCCGCTGAGCCCAGATGCGAGCAGCAAGCCGCTGCCGCCCGCCGACTACTGGTCGCTGCTGTGGCCCGCCTTCGCGCGGCGGGCAGAGCAGCTCGATGCGCGAGATCGTGACTGCGCCGGACGGCAGCCGCTGGCGCCGTGGTCCGGGCTGGCCTTGCCGCTGCGCCCGCTGCCGGCAGCCGCCACGGTCACGCGCTCCAGCGATGATCTGGAGATCATCTGGCTGCCCGCCGCTGCGGAAGCCGAGCAGCGCCCCATCGGCCTGCTCGCGCTCGGGCGTCGGCGCGAGCGCCGGCTCGAGGTCTATGCGCTCGGGGTGCACGAGGGCTCGCCGCAGCGCACTCGCTTCAACTGGCAGCGGCTGGGCTCGCGGCTGGTGATCAGCGCGCTGGAGAGCTGTGGTTCGGATGCGCCGGAGGGCTGCGAGGCATCGCTCAGCCTGTACCTGGCGCGGCGCGGGCGGCTCTCACAGCTGGGCACGCTGCCGCTGGCACGGCAGCTGCGCACGCCCGCGGCCACCCGCGGCGGCGCGCCCTCGGAGTATCACTTCCACGCCACCTTGAAGTATCGCCCCGACGGCATTCACCTGCAGGAGCAGCTGAGCGTGCGAGACCGCTCGCGCGAGCTGCGCCGCTCGGATCTGGAGCGAGTGCTGACCTTGCGCGGAGATCGGCTGATGGAGTCGGAGCCCTCGCTGTGGCAGCAGACCTTAGCGGAGCTGGCGGCGCCGCCGCGCTGAGCCCTGGCTCGCCCCCGCTTGCCCGGCGCGCAGGTAGGCCGCGTAGGCCTCGCGAAAGGCGCGTCCGAACAGCAGCGAGAGCGCGCCATCTCGGCGGCTGAGCTGCGCGTGCTGCTCACGGTACGCGCGGCGCAAGCCGTGGAGCTTGCCGAGCAGGGGCAGCCAGCCGCACCGGGCGTGCTCGCGGGCAGCGCGAGCCTCGAGCCGCTCCGGCGAGAGCTCCTGCACCAGCGCGGCGGCGCCCTCGATCATGCCATCCAGCAGCGCCACTTGATGGCGGGCGAGCGCCTGAAACTCCGCACTCAGGGCCGCCCGCAGCTCGCCGAGCGGCAGGCGCTCG
>JAICQL010000206.1 GCA_025937895.1 Polyangiaceae bacterium
GCCCTCGCTCGTGTCGGTGTCTGCGACGAAGTAGTCGTTCACACCGTCGCGCAGATCACGGATGCGGCCGCCGCCATCGTGTTTGATGGGCACGCCCCCGCCCGCGTTGATGGCGACGATCGTGTCCCCCACCGCCACCCCCGCAGCGCGCGCCCGCACCGCTGCGGGGAAGTGCGGGGGGCTCACCGGCTCTGCCAGGCGCAGCCAGGCGTAGTCCAAACGCTCTTGCAGGGGCCCCTGATCGTCCCGAGCCACCAGCACCTCCGCCACGCGATGGACGTCGCGGTTCGTCAGCGCCAGCTCATCAGGCTCGCGGAAGTAGAAGCCGAAGACCGCGCGCACTTGCGGCAGGGGGAAGACGTTGACGCAATGCCCCGAGGTCAGCACCAGATCCCAGTCGACCAGCACGCCCGTGCAGAAGGCAGCGGCAGGCTGATCGCCGAAGGGCTCACCGGCGCACAGGTCATGGTTCTCTTCCCAGGTAGAAAGCACGTCCAGGTCGCCGCGCGTGAGCGGGCGAGCGAGCACCGCGGGCACCAGCGCCACCACCGACTGCTCCATCAAGACACGGGCAGCCGGGTCCTCCAGCTCGAAGTATTCCAGACGATCGTCGTCCCCGTTGATGAACGGCTGCTCCAGCGCGCCCAGCGGCACGGGCCCGCTCGAGCCGGGGCTCTCCGCCCCACACGCCGCCAGCGCCAGCAGACAGCACGGGGCCGCCAGCGCCAGCTTTCTGCTCCAACCCACGCGATGCAACACGTTCAAACCTACCCGATGGCCGCAGCCGCCGCTAATCTAGATGGCACCGCGAGGCGCGCACATGACCTGGTTTCTGATCCTGCTGGCCATTGGCGTGGCGCTCATCCCCCTCGTCATCTCGATCCGGCGCAGCACGGAGCTCTTCAAGCTGAGGGTCAGCGCCGGTCAGGCCAGGCTGGTACGCGGCCGCATCCCCCAGAGCTTGCTCGGCGATTTCAATGACATCGTGTCTTCTCCACCGGTGCAGGACGCGGCCATCTGGGCCATCCGTGAGGGGGGCAGGGCGCAGCTGCTGACTCGCGGCACCATTCATCCCGATCAGGTGCAGCGGCTGCGCAACGCGCTCGGCATGTACTCCCTGCAGCGCATCATGGCCGGTGGGAAGAAGCGCTGAGCCGGCTTTGCGGTCAAAGCGCGCGTGCCTGCGCGGCGCGGGGAGGGCCACACCGCTGAAGCCGTGTATGGTCCATCGCCGTCATGACGACTGTAGACTCGAACAACAGAAGCTGGGCGCGTGCGATTGCCTTGGCCGCGCTGCCCGCTGCGCTCTCGCTGGCTGCCTGTGGCGGCGCCGCAAAGAGCGTACCCGAAGCAACGCCACTTCCCGCGGCTGGGGCACCGACCGAGGGTGCGCCCGAGGTGGCGGCATCCGCCGCAGGCCGCTTCGATCGCGCACCCATCGACCTTGCGTTGAAGGGCTTCATCGAGCGCGGGCAGATCGCCGGCGCAGAGGCCATCGTCTTCAAGGATGGGCAAGAGGTCTATTACGGCTCGTTCGGCTTGGCGGATCGCGAAGCCCAGCGCCCGATGAGCCGTGACGCGCTGATTCAAATCTACTCGATGAGCAAGCCCGTGACGGGCGTGGCCCTGATGCAGTTGCACGAGCAGGGCCTGTTCCAGCTCGACGATCCGCTGTCCAAGTACCTGCCCGAGTTCACCAGTATGAAGGTGTATGTCGGGGAGGATGCGAAGGGGGCGCCCATTCTGGAGGACGCGCGCCGGCCGATCACCGTGCGCGACATCACCCGGCACACGGCGGGCTTCGGCGGCGCGGGCAAGGCCGGCCTCGAGCGGATGCTCAAGGAGGCCAATCCCACCGACTGGAAGTACACGCTCACAGAGATGTCCCAGCGCCTCGCCAGCCTGCCGCTGGGCTATCACCCCGGGGAGCAGTGGCTGTACAGCGCGGCCGTGGACGTGCAGGCGCGCCTGGTGGAGAAGCTGTCGGGCGTGCCGTACGAGCAATACGCAAGGGAGCACGTGCTGCGTCCGCTCGGCATGGCGGACACCTCGTTCTATGTCGAGCCGGAGCGCCAGGGCCGCCGCGCCGCGGAATATGAGCTCAGCGATACCGGGGTGCTCACCCGCGTTCCCGACGACAAAGCGTTCGCCTTCAGCTCCAAGGAGTGGCCGATGGATCCGGGCGGCTTCGGTTGGACCTCGACCATCGACGACTACGCCAAATTCGCGCGTATGCTCCTCGGCGAGGGAGAGCTCGACGGCACGCGCGTGCTGAAGCCGGAGACCGTGCGGCTGATGGCCACCAACCATCTGGACGAGGCGATCACCGAACGCTCCTGGCTGCCGAGCAAGGGCCAGGTGGGCTTCGGCATCGACTTCGCGGTGCGCCTCCGCCCGCCCGTCGACGAAAAAGAGAACCCGGGCGAGGTCGGCGAGTTCTTCTGGGATGGGCGCGACAGCACCCTGTTCTGGGTCGACCCCAAGAATCAGCTCACCGCCGTGCTGCTGGTCCAATTGCTCCCCTTCGACCGCATTGGGCTGCACCGCACGTTCCGGCGCGCCGTCTACGACGCGCTCCAGCCGACGTGATGACCCTCGCGGCGTGAAGGTCCCGCGCGCGCTCTGCGCGCGCGGGCAGCCAGGCCGTCAGCGGTCATGTCGTTGCCTGCGGGCTATCTAGTGGGGTGTGCCGGCAGTTTGCAGGCGGTCCACTTGTCCGAGACTGCCACTGGACCATTGTGAAGAGGGGGCGACAAAAGTGAAAGGCGACGAGCTCTCGCTCGTCGCCTCATCAGACCGCCCACTCGCTGAGTTCACCCAGCGAGCAATTCTCGCTCAGCGGAACGCGGGCGGCAGCGTGCCCGGCGGCACCTCGAACATGTTCAAGACCAGGCCCTCCAGATCGGTGTTGAAGGTCTTGCTGGTGAAGTTGCTGGTTCCCGCCACCGTGACGGAGTCAACCTGCACGCTCACCCAGCCTGCTGGGCCCGCTGTGGTTGCCCCGACGTTCAGGCCGAGCTGGCGGACCTTGGACTTATCGAATGCGGTGAGCAACGTGACTCCCGCATCCCCAGCGTCTGCTACCTCGCCCTCGCCGGCGTCCACGCCAGCATCAGCGCCGCCGCTGCCGGGGATCGCCGCCACGTCCAGCACCACGTCTACCCACATTCCGGCGGGGAACGCCGCGGGCGTAAGGAACGCCGGCACGGGATACGAGCCAAGATTAAACGTCGGATTTTCAGGAGGGCCGTTCTGCAGGAAAGGCTGGACGAAGTAAGTGGCGGCCGTGGTCAAGGCTTGAACACGCCACGTGATCGCGGTGACAGCAGTGAGATCGTAGGGCTCAAGGTTATCCCCCACCGCGCTAAACATGTATCCCCCCTGGCTGCCGTTGGTGGGGTTCACCGGCGTAGCCCCCACCAGAACAGACAGCTGCGCGCAGCCCTGGCAGTTCGCCGTCGGAGCTGGGCCGGGGCCGGTTGCGCCACCAGCGCCACCGCCACCACCGTTGCCGCCCGTCGCACCGGCGCTTCCGCCGTTGCCGCCCGAGGCGCCCGCGGAGCCGCCCTGGCCCGCCGTGCCGCCCGTGCCGCCGGTGCCCGCACCGCCGTCGCCGTCACCGGAGTCGTCGCCGCACGCGTATAGCGACGCGACGCCGACGAGAGAGATCAAGCCATAGGTCAAGAAACTACGCATTGAAACTGTCCTTTCCGCTCTGCTCAGCAGGGAGGCTCAAGGGGGATGAGAACCCGTTGCACAGATCGACTATCGCCTGCACCGCGGCCCGAAACGATCGCTCGAACGATGCTGCGCCCCGCACAATCACTGAAGATTGCTGTGAGGGCGTTATTACTACTGGCGAGTCGGCGTGCAAGACAAACTCTCGGTCGCCCGGGTGCGTCACGGATGGAACTCCATCACGCGCCACACGCACGGACATCCAGTCACGTGAGGTAATGTGCAGGAGCCGTGCCGACGATCACGCACGATGCTTGAAAGGGCGAGGGGCGGGCAAGAAAGCGGGCCGTTGTTACAGCTAAGGTGAATTCGGGCTCGATAGCTCGTGAAGAGCTGGGCGCAGACCTGGTTCCTTTGCCGACCACATCGTCCCTGCGATCGTGCGGATCGCCGCTTTGGGCCACGCAGATTCTGTGCGCGGCCGTCACGATCGCGACAGCACGATCATGTTTGTCGCCCCGTCCTGCCTCAGGGCGTCGCGATTGTAGAAGCACATGCGGCGTGTTTCTCGAACCGCGTTGCACGAGAACGAAAGGGGCGCCCCTCTGGCGGAGCGCCCCTTCGGCAAACCCTGACATGGCTGTCAGAGGCCGGTCACCAGAGGCAGCTACCGGCGGCGATAGCCACCGACAGCCGCCCCGCATGGCTCAAATGTAGCGGCTCAGATGTAGCGATTGACGAGGTTCTCGAGCGCCTCTTGTCGCCCGCTCTTGGGGCGCGGCTCCAGATCCTGATCCAGCACCAGCTTGGACAGCTCCGCCAGGCTGGCCTTGCCGCCGAGGATCTTCTGCCCGAGCTCACGCTCCCAGCCTGCGTAACGCTGGCGGATGACGTCCTCGAGCTTGCCGTCATTGATCATCTTCTCTGCCGTCAGCAGGCCGCGAGCCAGCGAGTCCAGACCGCCAATGTGGGCGTGGAACATGTCCTCGGGATCGATGCTGGGGCGGCGCAGCTTGGCGTCGAAGTTCATGCCGCCGGTGGTGAAGCCACCCGCGCGGTAGAGCGTGTACAGCACCAGGGCCATCTCGCTCGGATCGTTCGGAAACTGATCAGTGTCCCAGCCCAGCAGGTAGTCGCCACGGTTGATGTCGAGGCTGCCGAAGATGCCGTTGTTGATGGCGTACGCCACCTCATGCTGGAAGGTGTGGCCTGCCAGGATGGCGTGGTTGGCCTCGATGTTGACCTTGAACTCGTTCTCCAGCTTGTACTTCTGGAGGAAGGCGTACACCGTGGCGGTGTCGAAGTCGTACTGGTGCTTGGTGGGCTCCTTCGGCTTCGGCTCGATCAGGAGCAGACCTTTAAAGCCGATCTTGTGCTTGTGCTCCACCACCAGGCTCAGGAAGCGGCCGAGCTGATCCATCTCGCGCTTCATGTCGGTGTTGAGCAGCGTCTCGTAGCCCTCACGGCCGCCCCACAGCACGTAGTTAGCACCGCCCAGGCGATGCGTGGCGTCCAGCACCTTCACCACCTGCGCCGCGGCGTAGGCGAACACCTCGGGATCGGGGTTGGTGGCAGCCCCTGCCAGGTAGCGGCGGTTGCTGAACAGGTTGGCCGTGCCCCAGAGCAGCTTCACGCCGGTGCGCTGCATCTGGCCCTGCATGCCTTCCAGGATGCGATCCAGGTTGTTGTGGCTCTCCTTCAGCGTGGCGCCTTCGGGCGCGACGTCGCGATCGTGGAAGGTGAAGTAGGGGGCGCCGAGCTTCTCGAAGAACTCGAAGGCGGCCACCAGCTTCTCCTGAGCGAGCTGCATGGGGTCACCCGCCTTGTGCCAGGGGCGCTGGAACGTGCCCTGACCGAACACGTCGCTGCCCTCCCAGGCGAACGAGTGCCAGTAGCAAACCGCTGCCCGGAGCTGGGCCTCCATGGTCTTGCCGAGCACCATCCGGTTCTTGTCGTAGTAGCGAAACGCGAGCGGGTTTTCGCTCTGGGGGCCCTCATATTTGATGGGCGCGATGCTTCCAAAATAGCTCTGAGTCATGGCTTGGGATTCCAGGTTGGGGTGTGCGCAGCGGGGGCGACGAAGAGTGGCCCTGCTACACCGCGCTAACCCCTCTTTTTGCGCACGCATAGACCATTTCGGGTAACGTTTCCAGGAGCCTGTGGTAAAGCAGGCGGCCGCCGGAAGGGTGCAGCTTCCGGTTTCTGATGTGTTCTTGCGGACTTTTCGCCTGACAGCCGAGTCTCTGCATCAGTGCGGCAGAGCAGGAAATCAGTGCGGCAGAGCAGGAAGGCGCAGGCGTGAGCGCACTGTTTCGCGCGGCGGCGTGACCTCCCGCTGCGCCGTTGCGTGCCGCGGCGCTGTGGTCTCGCGCCGGTCGTGGCGGCAGTGTAGCGTGGCAGGGGCTCGTCTGAGGCGCCCGGCACAGGAGAGCCGCGACCAGCTGCGGGTCATCGTGGAACGAAGTGACAGGGAGCCCAATCGAGTGAAACATCCGAGCTGCTGGAGCCGAGCGCTTTCTGGTCTGCTGGTGGCAGGCGCGGCGCTCACCGCCTGCATGAAGCGCGAGCCCGTGGCAAAGGCCGTCACGGAGCCCACGTCTGCAGCCAGCGCTCCGGCAATGGCGGAGCAGGGGGCCGCTCCCCCTGGCAGGTACGGCCAGGTGCCAGCCGTGGATCTGCTGGAGGGCAAGAGCATCGATGCCTTCACCCTGGCGGGGCAGACCACGCGGGTGGAGACGAGCACGGTGGACGTGACGGGGCAGCCCTTCCACAAGGCCATCCGCGCGCAGGTGAAGGAGAAGTCGCAGAACATCTGGGACGTACAGCTGGCGACGACAATCAAGGACGAGGTGCAGCAAGGCGACGTGCTGCTCGCCAGCTTCTGGTTCCGGACGGAATACGTGCCGGTGGAGAGCGGGGAGGCGGAGACCGAGATCAACTTCGAGCTGAACCACCCCCCGCACGAGAAGTCGCTCTCGCATGGCGTGCGCGGTGGCGCGCAGTGGAAGCAGTTCCTGCTGCCCTTCACGGCCAAGCGCAACTTCGCGCCGGGAGAGGCCCAGGTGGTGTTCCGGCTCGGCTACTCGCCCATGACGATCGAGCTGGCTGACATCAAGATTGAGAATTTCAAGAGGGAGCTCACTCTTGCCGAGCTACCCCGGACCCGGGTCACCTATCCAGGCATGGAGGCAGACGCGCCCTGGCGGGTGAAGGCGGAGCAGCGCATCGAGCAGCTGCGCAAGGCCGAGTTGGCGATCCACGTGCTGGGCAAGGACGGCAAGCCAGCACCTGGCGCCAGCGTCTCGGTGAAGCTCACGCGCCACGCCTTCCCGTTCGGCTCCTGCGCGCCACTGGAGACGTTACTGGCCGGCGACAATGAGCAGCTCACCAGCAATCTCGAGGAGCTGTTCAACATCATCACGCCCGAGAACGATCTCAAGTGGCAGGCACAGAAGGACTGGGGCTTCCCGCTCGAGCGTAGCGTGCGCGGGGTGGACTGGCTGCGCGAGGCTGGCTTTGACGTGCGCGGGCACGTGCTGGTGTGGCCTGGCTGGCGGAATGTGCCGGCGTACTTGCGGCAGCACGAGGGCAACCCGGAAAAGCTGCGCCAGGAGGTGAACAATCACATCCGCGAGATGGTGACCACCTTCAAGGGAAAGCTGGCGCACTGGGACGTGGTGAACGAGCCGTTCACCAACCACGACCTGCTGGATATCCTCGGTTACGAGGTGATGGTCGACTGGTTCAAGCTGGCCCGCTCCCTCGATCCGCAGCCCAGGCTGTACATCAACGACTTTGCGATCCTCTCGGGCGGCGGCGGCACCACACAGCATCGCGACCACTACGAGAAGATGATCCAGCTGCTCGTGGACAAGGGGGCGCCGTTCGATGGCATCGGCATGCAGGGGCACTTCGGTAGCTCACTCACCGGTCCGGAGGATTTACTCGGGCTGCTCGATCGCTACGCGAAGTTCGGGAAGGACATAGCCGTCACCGAGTTCGACGTGGAGATCGATGACGAGGAGCTGGCGGGCAGCTACGTGCGGGACTTCTACACGGTGATGTTCAGTCATCCGGCGGTGGCTACCATCGTGATGTGGGGCATCTGGGATACCCAGCACTGGCACAAGAACGCCGTGATGTACCGCCCCGACTGGTCGCTCAAGCCCGGCGGTCAGGCCTTCCGCGAGCTGGTCTGGGGCAAGTGGCGCACGCAGGCGCAGGGTGAGACCGATGCCCAGGGGCTGTACGAGTTGCGTGGCTTCAAGGGCACCTACGACGTGGAAGTGAAGAGCGGCAGCGACAGCAAGACGATCAAGGCCACCTTGGCCGACGGCGGCTCGAAGCTGACCGTGAAGCTCTGAGCGAACCAGGAAAAGCGGCGAAGAGCCCAACAGAACTGAGCGAGACGGAAGACATGGCCTACGACAAACTCGACCTGAAGAACCGCACCGCCGTCGTCATCGGCGGCACCACCGGCATCGGCCGTGCGCTCGCGCTCGGCCTGGCGGAGGCAGGCGCCACCGTGGTGGCGTCCTCGCGCCGCAGCGCCGAGGTGGAGAACACCGCGCGCGAGCTCGAGCAGCGCGGCTCGCGCACCCTGCGCGTGTGCTCCGACGTGACGGACCGCGCGAGCCTGGAGACCCTGCTCGCCAGGTCGCTGGAGGCCTTTGACAAGGTCGACATCGTGGTCAACTGCGCAGGTTTCACCAAGCGCGGCCCAACCCTGGAGTTTCCCGAACAAGACTGGAACGCCATCATCGAGTGCAATCTGACCGGCACCCTGCGCGGCTGCCAGGTGTTCGGGCGGCACATGGTGGAGCGTGGCTATGGCCGCATCATCAACATCGCCTCGCTCACCACCTTCGTGGGCTTCATGGAGGTGGCTGCCTACGCGGCGAGCAAGGCCGCCGTCGGTGCGCTGACCAAGTCGCTGGCGGTGGAGTGGGGGCCCAAGGGCGTGTGCGTCAATGCCATCGCTCCCGGCGTGTTCCGCACGCAGCTGAACGCCGCCTTACTCGACGGCACGGACCGCGGGCGGGAGCTCAAGATGCGCACCCCCATGCGCCGCTTTGGCGACGTGGAGGAGCTGGTGGGCGCGGGCATCTTCCTCGCCTCCGACGCGGCGAGCTTCGTCAACGGTGAGATCCTGGCCGTGGATGGAGGCTTCCTGGCGAGCGGAGTCAATCAGTGAAACCATTCATTCACGCGGACTTTCTGCTCGAGACGGAGACGGCGCGCCGGCTCTATCACGAGGTGGCCAAGCCGCAGCCCATCATCGATTATCACTGCCACCTGCCGCCGGATCAGATCGCGCAGGGCCACCGCTTCCGTTCGTTGACGGAGATTTGGCTCGACGGCGATCACTACAAATGGCGCGCCATGCGCGCGCACGGCATCCCGGAGCAATACTGCACGGGCAACGCCAGCGACTGGGAGAAGTTCGCGGCCTGGGCGCGCACGGTGCCCGCCACCTTGCGCAACCCGCTGTACCACTGGACTCACCTGGAGCTGGCGTTTCCGTTCGGCATCAGTGACCGCTTGCTCGACCCGGACACGGCTCGTGGCATCTTTGATGCGTGCAATCAGCGGCTGGCGGAGCCCACCTTCACCGCGTCCGGGCTGCTCGAGCAGTACCGGGTGAAGGTGGTGTGCACCACGGACGACCCCATCGATAGCCTGGAGCACCACCTGGCGCACGCCAAGGGCGCGCGCTTCACCAGGCTGCTGCCCACCTGGCGGCCTGATGGGCCGCTGGCCGTGCACGATCTGGACTACTACGCCGACTATCTGGGGAGGCTGGAGGCAGCTTCCAACGTGAAGATCGGCAGCTACTCCGAGCTCTTGGACGCGCTCGACAAGCGCCACGCCTTCTTTCACCAGGTGGGCTGCCGGCTCTCGGATCGCGGTCTGGATATCGTGCCGGACGTGCCTTGCACTCCCGAGCGCGCCCGTACCCTGTTCGAGAAGGCGCGCAGCAAGCGCGCTCTCTCCGCCGAGGAGCAAGACGCGCTGCGCTGGCGGCTATTGCATGATCTGGCGGTGCTCGATCACCAGCGCGGCTGGGTAATGCAGCTACACATCGGCGCGCTGCGCAACGTGAACGGGCGCATGCGCCGCACGCTCGGGCCCAACACCGGGTTTGATTCCATCGGAGACGCACCGGTGGCAGGCCCGCTCGCCCGCATGCTGGACGCGCTGGACAGTGAAGATCGTTTGCCGCGCACGGTGCTGTACAACCTGAACCCGGCCGACAACGAGCTGTTCGCGGCACTGGCCGGCAGCTTCCAGGACGGCAGCACGGCCACCAAGGTCCAGTACGGCAGCGCCTGGTGGTTTCTGGATCAGCTGGATGGGATGGAGAAGCAGATGAACGCGCTCTCCAACCTCGGGCTGCTCTCGCACTTCGTCGGCATGCTGACGGACTCGCGCAGCTTCCTCTCGTACTCGCGGCACGACTACTTCCGCCGGCTCCTGTGCAACATGCTGGGGAATGACGTGCGCCGCGGCCATTTGCCCGATGATCACTCGCTCCTGGCCCCGCTGGTCAAGGCCGTCTCTTACGACAACGCTCGAGGATATTTTGGTTTCGATGTCTGAAGCAAACTCCACCGAAGTCTCTGGCAGCTCTGCCGCTGCAACTCCTGTCGCGGTGAACAGAGACATTCCGTTCTACAACCCCGAGCTCTCCTTCGAGGAGCGCGCCCGGGACATCGTCTCGCGCCTGACCATGGAGGAGAAGGCGAAGCAGATGTTGCACGAGGCGCCGGCCATTCCGCGCTTCGGCATCCCGGAGTACAACTGGTGGAACGAGTGCCTGCACGGCGTGGCGCGCGCCGGCGTGGCCACCGTGTTCCCGCAGGCGATCGGGCTGGCGGCGATCTGGAGCGCCTCGCGCATGGCGCAGATCGCCGGCGTCATCGCCGACGAGGGGCGGGCCAAGCACCACGAGTTCGCGCGCAACGAGGATCGCGGCTACTACAAGGGGCTCACGTTCTGGACGCCCAACATCAACATTTTCCGCGATCCGCGCTGGGGACGGGGGCACGAGACGTACGGCGAGTGCCCGCACCTGACGGGGCGGCTCGGGGTGGCCTTCTGCACGGCCCTGCAGGGCGACGACCCCAGGTATCTGAAGCTGGTGGCCACACCCAAGCACTTTGCCGTGCACAGCGGCCCCGAGGGCTTGCGCCATCACTTTGACGCCATCGCCTCGCCGAAGGATCTGCGCGAGACCTACCTACCGGCGTTTCGCGACTGCATCGTGGAGGCCAAGGCGCACAGCATCATGTCGGCGTACAACCGCACCAACGGCGAGCCGTGCTCGTCGAGCAAGGCGTTGCTCGTGGACATCTTGCGCGAGGAGTGGAAGTTCGACGGCTACGTGGTCAGCGATTGCTGGGCCGTGAAGGACATCCACGAGAACCACAAGGTGCGGGCCACGCCGGAGGAGTCGGCGCGCGACGCCGTCAAGGCCGGCTGTGACCTGGAGTGTGGCTGCACGTACGAGTCCATCCCTTCGGCGATCCAGCAGGGCCTGCTGACGGAGGCGGACCTGGACGTGTGCCTGACCCGCCTGTTCGTGGCGCGGCTGAAGCTGGGCATGTTCGATCCGCCGGAACGAGTGCCGTACGCCTCCATCCCGTATGAGGTGAACGACTGCCCGGAGCACGCCGAGCTGGCGCGCGTGGCCGCGCGCGAGTCGATGGTGCTGCTGAAGAACCAGGGCTCCTTGCTGCCACTGTCCAAGGACATCGGCAGTATCGCGGTGATCGGCCCCAACGCAAACGATCCGCACGTGCTCGTCGGCAATTATTTCGGCGTGCCGTCGGATCCGATCACGCCCCTGCGCGGCATCCGCGAGCGGGTCACCTCCACCACCAAGGTCTGGTACACGCAGGGCTGCAAGCTGCAGGGCACCAGGCGCGAGGGGCTGGGGCGGGCGGGGCTGATCTCGGAGGCCGTGAGCATGGCACGCCGTGCCGACGTGGTGGTGCTGTGCCTGGGCCTGTCCGCCGAGATCGAGGGTGAGCAGGGCGATGCCAGCAACTCGGAGGCGGCGGGTGACAAGCTCACGCTCGAGCTGCCGGGCCTGCAGCAGGCATTGATGGAAGAGGTGGTGGCCGTGGGCAAGCCCACCGTGCTGGTGCTGCTCAGCGGCAGCGCGCTCAGCGTGAACTGGGCGGACGAGCACGTGCGCGCCATCGTGCAGGCGTGGTACCCGGGCCAGGCCGCGGGGCGCGCGCTCGCCGACGTGCTGTTCGGCGATTATTGCCCGGCGGGGCGCTTGCCCATCACCTTCCCCCGCAGCCTGGAGGACGTGCCGGAGTTCACCGACTACCGGATGAAGGGCAGGACGTACCGCTACCTGGAGAAGGAGCCGCTCTACCCGTTTGGGTACGGCCTGTCCTACACGCGCTTCGCCTACTCCAACATCCAGGTCGACAAGACCAAGGTGGGAGCGGAGGACACCCTGCAGGTGAGCGCCGAGGTCGAGAACGTCGGGGAGTGCCTGGGGGATGAGGTGGTGCAGCTGTACGTGAAGTGCCTCGACGCTCCGTTCCTGGTGCCGAACCACCAGCTGCGCGGCTTCGACCGCTTCCCGCTCGCCCCCGGCGAGAAGCGCCAGGTGGCGTTCACCCTGACCACACGTGACCTGTCACAGATCGACGAGCGCGGTCGCCGCCTCTACCAGCCAGGTCGCTACCGGATCAGCCTGGGCGGCAGCCAGCCCGACGAGCGCAGCGGCGACTTGATGGGCGAGGATCCATTGAGCGTGGAGGTGGAGCTGACCGGGGAGAGTCGCGAGCTTCCGTATTGAGGAAGGAAGAGGGAGCCACGGAGGAGGGAGCCAAGGGGCCAAGGGGCCCAGGAGCCTAGGGGGGAGCGGAGGCGGGCGCATTCTGGTGCCGCAGATTGTCCGCTCAGCGCCGAGCCCCCCAACCCACAAACAACTGTGTCACACCGCCGCACCTCGCCGTACGGCATGTCCGGCCCCTAGGCTCCTAGGCTCCTGGGCTCCTGGCCCCTAGACTCCTGGGCTCCCTCCGACCCTCGACCCCTGACCCCTTTGCCCCCATCGACCCCCTAAAACCACTACCAGGGAGGGTAAATTTCCCCCGCAGGAGGAGCGTTGATACGCTAGGTGTTCAACCGCGCGACGCATTCTCTGCGAGGGACTCTGTCGCCCGAGTTTGACGGACTAGGGCGCTGGCGATGATGACTGCCGCGCCTTCCATGAGGCCGTGCCCGCAGTGCGGAACCGCATGCGAGCCAGACCACCAGTATTGCCCGGGCTGTGGCTTCCCGGTGGGCTCGGTGGTGATGGATCATGGCGACAAGCTGGTGGGGCAGACCCTGCCGGGCGGCTATCAGATCCTGGATCTGCTGAGCGTGGGCGGCATGGGGCGCGTGTACCGTGCGGAGCAGCGCGCGCTGGGCCGCACGGTGGCGGTCAAGGTCATCCATCCGCACCTGCTCGCGGACGAGAACTCGATCGTGCGCTTCATGACGGAGGCGCGCGCCGCGAGCCAGCTGAACCATCCGAACTCGGTCAGCGTGATCGATTTCGGCAAGACGCAGGACGGGCAGCCCTATCTGGTGATGGAGTTCCTGCGCGGCAAGGATCTGGCGCGTGTCTCCTACGAGCAGGGGCCCTTGCCGTTCAAGCGCATCGCGGACGTGCTGCAGCAGGTGCTGCGCGCGCTGAGTGAAGCGCATGATCTGGAGATCGTTCATCGCGATCTGAAGCCGGAGAACATCATCCTCGAGCCGTTGCGGCGCGGCGGCGACTTCGTCAAGGTGGTGGACTTCGGTCTGGCCAAGCTCAAGGCAGACGCCACCACGCCTGGCGTGACCATGCCGGGCATCGTCTGCGGCACGCCGGACTACATGGCGCCGGAGCAGGGCCGCGGTGATCCGATCGACGGTCGCAGCGATCTGTATGGCGTGGGGGTGATGCTGTTCCAGTTGCTCACCGGCCGCTTGCCGTTCGAGTCGGAGAACCCGACCCAGGTGGTGCTGATGCACCTGTCCGCGCCGGTGCCGGACCCCACGCAGATCGCGCCTGAGCGCCACATCCCCGAGCCGCTGGTGCGGGTGGTGCACAAGGCGCTGCAGAAGAACGCGGAGGACCGCTACCAGGACGCGCTGGAGTTCGCCGACGCGCTGGCGGCGGCGATGGAGGAAATCCAGAACGTCACGCAGGCGGCGTACAGCTCGATCCGCCCGGGGGGCGCCATGGAGTGCCCCGCCTGTCTCGCCAACGTGCCGGTGGCGCGCTTCTGCTGCGACTGCGGCGAGCGGCTGCCGGTCAAGACAGAGCGCCCGACATCACGGCTGGCAGCCCATCTGCCGCCGCTGCCGCTGCGCCTGTACTCGCGGGAAGAGGACCTGGCCTGGCTGCAGGAGATGCGCACCAGCGACGTGCCGGAGTTGCGCGCCGTGCGCATCGTGGGCGAAGCCGGCATGGGCAAGACGCGGCTCCTGGACGTGTTCCTGGAGCAGGCCGCGTCCGAGGGTGACGTGATCGTGCGCGCCGCCCCCGATCCGTACGGCGCAGAGGTGGCGCTGTACACGCTGCGCCAGGCGATTTCGGGGCTGATCGGCGCGAGCGCGGGCTCACGCCGCCAGTGGCGTGACGCTCGCGACGAGGAGCAGCGCGGGCTCAGTGACATCTTCGGCAACGGCGACAGCCAGCGCGCGCCCGCCGCGCAGCGGCGCGAAGACATCGACGCGGCGTTCCGC
>JAICQL010000049.1 GCA_025937895.1 Polyangiaceae bacterium
CTCGGACGACGAGGACTCGGACGACGAGGACTCGGACGACGAGGACTCGGACGACGAGGACTCGGACGACGAGGACTCGGACGACGAGGACGACAGCTCCGACGACGACGACTCGGTCAGCGACGAGGACGGCGACTTCGACGACGACGAGGACTTCGAGGACGACGACTCCGATGACGACGAGGACTTCGACAGCGACGACGAGGACTTCGGGGACGTCCACGACCACGACCACGACTTCGAGGACGAGGACTTCGAGTCGGACGAGTGAACGCTAGCCAGGTACCCTGATAGCCAGGTACCCCGATAGCCGGACACCACGGCGAAGGGCCCAGAGGGAGTCGACGTGAGTCGGCTCCCTCTTCTGCTTGGCGGGCCGGGCCCGCCCAAGAGTCTTTGCCGACTCAGGCGCGCTGCTCGCGCGCCGCCACTGGCGGCCTGACCCGGGCAGCGGGCGGGGGCGGAGCCGAGACGTGTGCAGGGATTGGCGCCGCCTGGCGCGACATCTCGCGCGTGGCCCCCAGCAAGACGCCCGCGAGCAGGTGCGGGAAATACGTGAACATGCCGTTCGGCAGCAAATCCACCGAGACCATGGCCGTGGTCAGCCCCAGTCCGGCGAGGAGCATCTGGTCGGAGCGGCTCGGCAAGCGGCGCACCCGGCGAAAGGCTCTCCAGATCGGCCAGGTGAGCAGGCCGAAGCGCGAGATGAAGCCCAGCACGCCGGTGCCGCAATAGGTGATGAGCCAGGCGCCATCCAGGGTGGAGATCGCGTCGCCGGTGCGCTTGTCGTAAACGAAGATGCGGTCGAACCCGCCCCAGCCGAAGAGGGGGGCGCTCGAAGGCGTGCTTGAGCGCGAGATCCTCGTTCCAGAAGCGGAACTCGATCGAGCCGGCGCGGTCCTCACTGATGGAGCGTGCCCAGCCGATGATCATCTTGGTCGGAAACCAGTCGTACGCGCGCAACATCGGATACAGCATGACCAGGATGCCGAGCAGGGCGGCGACCCGCAGCTGCGTCTTGGCCGAGGTGAACCAGATCAGCGGCGTCAGCGCGGCCAGGAGCACCAGCGCCCCGAGGCTGTGGCTCAAGGCGAGGGCCAGCGCGATGCCCCCCGCGATCGGAAAGAAGCTGATACCACGCAGCTTCTCCTTGCCCTTGGCCAGGCCGAACGCCAGTAGCGACGCCGTGGCCATGAACAGCGCCACCGCCAGACCGTGGTGCATGAACACCATGGGCCGATAGGCGCCATCACGCATCACCTGCAGCCAGGTGTGCTGGTGATAGCCATACACCCACGAGTGCATCTGTGGGCTGAGCACGATCTCGATGGCGACCAGCGGTAAATACAGCAGGCCGCCGATTACGAACATCTTCATCAGATCGCGCAGCGAGTCACGATCATTGAACAGCGCGGCGCCCAGATAGAAGGGCACGAACACGAGCAGAAAATCCTCCACCACGAAGGTGAAGGCGGTGTGCGCCAGGATGGGCGGAATGACCGTGTCCCGCCCCAGCACGATGGGATCCGCGTTGGTCCAGGCGCGGCCCATGTCGACGAACACCATCAGGGCGAACAGCGCCCAGGGTAACAAGCCGAGATTGGCGCGCTTGAGCTTGGACCGACACCAGATCAGCGCGGGAATGATCACCCACGCGCAGGCCACCGTCTTCTTGTTCAGGTTGGGCAGCAGCTTGATGTCAAACGCTTCCAGCTCGGGCAGGAACAGCGTGGCCATGACCAGCAAGAAGGCCACCGCCCGGTGTGGCTTGAGCACTGCGAAAATGACGACTGAAAAGGGGATCCACAGCAAGAGCGCAGCGGAAGCGATCGGGCTGGATGTGCCGTCCACACCTCAGTCATACGCGCATCCGCCCCGGTGCGCCGCTCAGAAACTCGCGCGCCTACCAAAAGGGGCGAAAACCCGCCGCATTTGGGAGCCCGCCGCTGGGCGGCGCCGCGCAGCACATGTGGCAGCAGCGGGTACTCCGAGCGTCGCTGGCCGCCTGCCGTGCCCGCGGCCGCTGCCGGCGAAGGTGCAGTTAGCTCAGCTCCTGACTGGCGCCGGGGTGCGCAGGTAAAGACAGCCGGAATACTGCGCCCCCGAGCTGTCCATCTCGCTCCACCTCCAGCGCGCCGCCCAGCTCCGCCGCGATGCGGCGCGATATGGCCAGGCCGAGCCCCGTGCCCACCCCGGGCTTGGTGGTGAAGAAGGGATCGAAGATGCGCTCCCGGTCCTGCTCTGGAACGCCTGGTCCACAATCGGCCACCTCCAGGCTGGCCAGTTTGCCGTCCGTACCGATGCGCAACGCGATGACCGCCTGAGCCGGAGGCACCTTGGCCACGGCGTGGATGGCGTTGATCAGCAGGTTGACGACGATCTGCGAGAGCTGCGTGCGCGAGCCGCGCACCCGCGGGCTACCGCTGACCTGCAAGTCGAGCCGCCCTGCCCGCCGCAGCTCCCCCTCCACCAGCCGGAGCGCCAGCTGCACGACCTCTTCCAGATCGACGACCTCGCTCTCGCTCGGTGGACGGACCATCGAGAGCTGAATGGCGGACACGATCTCCGCCACGCGCTCGGCGCCCATGCTCGCGTCCTGCAGGGCAGCGCCGAGCTCATCCACCTTGCCGGCGGCCAGGGTTATGTCCTGCGCCTGCAGGGCCTTGCCCAGCTCCGCCAGCTCCGCCAGGGAGTGCTGCAGGTTGGTCGTGATCCAGCTGATGGGGTTACGCAGCTCGTGACCGATGCCGGCGGCCACGATGCCCAGGGCGTACACGCGCTCCGTCTGGATGAGCCGGCGCTCCAGCTCGCGCAGGCGCCGCGCGGTGAGATAGCGGTCGAGGGCGTCGGCGACCTCGGCCTTCAGCTCCTCGGGCTCCCACGGCTTTTTCAGGTAGCGGCGCACCTGCCCGCGATTGATGGCATCGATGGCGGCTCCGATGTCGGAATAGGCGGTCACCAGCAGGCGGACACAATCGGGAAACTCAACCTGAACCTTCTCCAGCAGCTCCACCCCCGACATCTCGGGCATGCGCTGGTCGCACACGATCACCCCGACCTCGTAGGCGCGCAGCATCTCCAGCGCAGCGGCGCCGCTGCGCGCCGTCAACACCTCGAAGTCATCGCCGCATACCGCCTCGGAGACGAGCAGGTTACCCTCCTCATCGTCCACGAACAGCACCTTGACGCTCATCCGGTAGCCTCCAGGGCCGCGGCGCCCGGTACGCGCACGACAAACTCCGTACCCATGCCGAGCTGGCTCTTGACGGTGAGCGAGCCGCCCATGGCGACAACGACCCGGCGCGTGATGGTCAGGCCCATACCCATGCCTCGCCCCACCTCCTTCGTCGTGAAAAATGCATCGAAGATTCGCGCGCGATTCGCCTCTGGAATGCCGGGGCCATTGTCCTTCACCGAGAGCAGCAGGTCCACCCCCGCGGACGCGGCAGCGCGGACTCCGGAGACATGGCTGCCCAGCGCGGAGCTCGGCATCACGCCGCCGCCGGGCTCTGAAGATACAGCGCTCTCTGATAGAGCGCTCTCTGATACAGCGCTCTCTGGAGCTGCGACAAAGCTGCTGTGCGTGGGGCTACGGGCACCGGAAACCTCTCTGCGGACATTGTAACCGCGAATCCATATGCACCCGCTGCCATCAGTGGCAACCGCCTCCAGCGCATTCTGGATCAGATTGGTCAACACTTGATTGAACTCCTCGGCCACACAGCGGATCCAGCCGCTTCCCTTCAGCTCCAGCTCGACCCGCACCTGGTAAGCGACGGTCGGGACCACCACCGCGAGCACATCGCGAACGGCTGCGTAAGCATCGTAAGCGTACGGCTTGCGCGGATAGCCCTCGCGTGAGTAGCGGACCATGAGGTCGACGGTGCTGCCAATGCGCCGCACCCCCGCGTCGGTCACCTCGAGCATCTTGTTGATCCGCGCATCCAGCTTCTTCAGCACGCCGCTCTCGGGTGCCGCCGGCTCCAGCTGGGCCACGGTGGCCAGCAGGGTCTGGCAGTCGCGCTGCACGCTGGCGAGCGCATTCTTCACGTAGTTCAACGGGTTACGGATCTCGTGCGCCAGGCCTCCGGCGATCGCCTCCAGCGAGTCCATCTTCTCCGACAGCACGGCCTCTGCCGTCGCCTCGCGCTCGCGGACCAGCGAGCGCACCGTGCTGATCAGCTCGCTGGCGCTGAACGGCTTGGCCAGAAAGGCGTTCACCCCAGTCTCCAGACTGGCGACCTTGTCCTCCACGTCGCTGCGCGCCGTCAGCATGATGATGGGGATGTGCCGGGTGTGCGGGTCGGCGCGCAGGCGCCGCGTGAACTCCAGCCCATCCATGCGCGGCATCATCCAGTCGGTGATCACGACGCTGGGGCGATAGCGCAGCGCCAGCTCCAGCCCCTGCGCGCCGTCGCCGGCCGCCAGAAAGCGAAAGTCGTGGTGCAGCGCCAGGCGAATCATGCGCGCGATGTCGGGCGTGTCCTCCACCACCAGCACGCTGTGCTCGCGCTCGTGCTCGTCGGCGTCGCGCTCCACCACCCGCTGCTCGGTGGCCTCGTCGATGTCCAGCAGGCGAAAGTGCTTGTGCGCATCCAGCTGCCAGTCAATCAGGCTGCCATCCCCCTCCCGCTGCCCTCCCGGGCGATCCACGGCAGGGCCGCGACGGTCGAGCACCTCGGGCGAGAAGTGCTCGCGATCCTTGCGCAAGCGCACGCTGAAGCGCGCTCCCTGACCGGGCGCAGACTCGGCCCAGATCTCGCCGTCGTGCAGCTCCACCAGCTCGCGCGCCAGGGCCAGGCCGAGCCCAGCGCCCCCGTAGCGGCGCGTGCCGGCCATGTCCACCTGGAAGAAGCGCTCGAAGACCTCCTTGCACAGGTGGGCGGGAAAGCCCACGCCCGAGTCGGCCACCTCCACCAGCACCGTGGGGCCCTCGTCGCGCAGCGAGACCGTGACGGAGCCCCCCGCGTCCGTGAACTTGGTGGCGTTGGCCAGCAGGTTGATGAAGACGCGCTCCATGCGCTCGATGTCGCACCAGACCGGCGCGCTCTGGCAGCTGGCGTCCAGGGTCAGGGCGATCGCCTTGCGCTGGGCCAGCGGCTCCACCTGTGCCAGCAAGGTGCGCAGATAGGCCAGCAGATCTTGCTGCTCGATGCGCAGGCGCAGGCGCGACTCCTCCAGCTTGCTGAGATCGAGCAGGTCCTCGATCATGCGCGAGAGCTTGACCCCGCTGCGCTGCATCGACTGCAGGGTGGAGCGCTGCGCGTCCGAGATCGGGCCCAGGCGGCCCTCGATCAAGAGCGCCAGCGGCGCCAGGATGAGCGTGAGCGGCGTCTTCAGCTCGTGGGTGATGTTGGCGAACACCTCGGACTTGAAGCGATCCAGGCGCTGCAGCTGCGAGTGCGCGTGCTCCAGGTTCAGGCTCGTCTCCTCCAGGATGAGCTGGTTCTCCAGCTGCTCGCGCTGGCTACGGTAGCCCATCACCTGCCCGGTGCCGGCGATGATGGCGGTAGAGATCAGGAAGAACTGGTTGGAGATGCTGTCCAGGAGGTTGGCCACGCCATTGACGAGCAGGTTCGACGTGACGAAGCCCACCACGATCGTGGCATAGGTCAGCGCCACCACGTGCATCGGCCAGACGAAGAGCAGTGCGCTGCCCACGATCACGAGCGACAGCCCCGCGTAGTAGGGTGAGGACAGCCCGCCCATGAAGAGCGTCATCAGGCTGATCCCGAGCGAGACCACGATGACGTAGCCGCCGGAGATGGCGTTGGGATGGCGGCAGAATAGCTCCCGCTCGACCACGCCAAAGAGCAACAGGGTGATCGCGGTGACCACGCCGCGAGTCCAGAACAGAAAGCCGAGCGCCGCGGGCGGCGCGAGCAGGTAGTCCAGCACCCCGAACAGCGGGTAAAGCCAGACGGTGATCGAGAGCCCCCCCCTCATGCCGCGGCGATTGCGCCGCCATAGCCACTCTGCCCAGCGCCTCTCCAGCTCCGCGTTCGAGGCAGCCATGACACTACTCGCGCGTCAGAGCTACGAAGGGGTTGACCCCGGTGGGCTCCTCCAGGAGCGTGCAGAGGGCACCGGGCGCGGCTCGCCTCGCCAGCTCCAGCAACTCTGCACGCTCGCGGTACTCCAAGAACCAGTCGAGATGAAACTCCATCAGCCAGCGCGAGGGACAGGCAGGCACCATGTTGCCCACGTACAGCGTGCCGCCCGGCGCGAGCGTCTCGTACAGCGTGCGGCACAGCGAGACCCACGAGTGGGGCTGCAGGTAGTCGAACAGGCCGCAGGCGTACACGGCGTGAAAGCCACTCGCAGCGGCCAGCTGCGTGGAGCCGCGCAGCAGCCGGGTGATCGAGTCGTGCAGGTGCACGACCCTCACGGTGCCCTGCCAGCGCGCCGCCACCAGCCGGCTGAGCCGCGCGTACGAGTAAGCGAGCGCGCTGCGATCCTGATCGAACAGCACAATCTCCAGCGGCACCTCGATCTGCTCGCGCTGCGCCAGCAGCCCGAACACCTCCTCGGCGGGGCCGGCGGCAACGGACAGGATGCGCAGCGGCTCGCCGCGCTCGCTGTGGGCATCCAGGGCGGCCCACAGCCGGCCCTTGACCAGCTCCTTGCGGTTGCGCACCGCCTGCGCCGCCGGGATCATCACCAGCGCCAGGTTCATGGCCTTGGCGAACAAGGTGGGCCCGCTGAAATGGCGCCCATACATGCCGTTCATCACCTCGAAGTCGCCCGGATACCCGAGCGGCTTGTGGCGCGCGCGATACGCCATGGGCGAGGCCATCAGCTGTGCGTCCAGCTGGCGCAGGGAGAAAGCACGCATGGCCTCCCGGCTCTGCCGCGGCGCCGCGCGCAAGGCGGAGTCGAGCTCCTTGGAGACAGACACCACCTCGGCGACGAAGCCGCTGCGGATGCGCTCGATCAGCGCCTCTCGCGCGGGTGACTCCTGCTCGCCGTGCACCACGTGCCAGGGCAGCGCTGCCTCCAGCGCGCCGAAGCGCTGCTCGGCGTCCTCCAGAAACAGCCTCAGATCGGCGACCAGCGCCTTGAACAGCTCCTGCCCCTGGACTCGCCAGGGCGCGTCTCGCAGCACCAGGCCCTGGAAGTCCGGCGCGGCGATGCGCGCCTTCACGTCACGCAAGGACAGCACGTCGTCGATGTTCATCAAGGTGTCGACCAGGGAGACACCGACCCGGGTGACATCGTCCTGCCGGCGAACGGAGCTCACCCGCACGTGCCCGCGATACGCCTCGTGATCGTCGAAGCGCAGGGTCACTTCATCGATCAGCTCACCGAGCTGCGGGAGCGGCTCCCAGTGCCACTCGAAGGCGAAGCCGCTCTGTGAGACATCCTGCAGCTCGCAGCGCCGCAGCGTGCCCTGGTGCATGACCTCCACGGCCACGCCCACGGGCCCCAGCTCGGCGCGCGGGTAGCGCTCGGGACGAAAAAATACATCCCGCCCACGGGCGCCCTCGAGCTCGGTGTAGTGCCGGCTGCGCTCGGACGCGCTCGGCGTGCTGCCAGCCTGCTCGGCGCCCCCTGATTCCTGCTGCCCAGGAGGCATGTGCTGCTCCCTCGTGTCCAGTGGTGGATTGGCTCGCCCGTCCCCCCACATCACTCAGTAGCCCCCACGTCGCCCGTTGTGAACTGCGTTCGTTTGCTTTCTTCGTGTTTCCCTGATTTGCGCGGCACCTCGCTCGCCGCACGAATATTTAAGCGCGCTCACGAGCACGGCTCGATCGAGTCCCGCTCGAGCAGCGAGAGCAGCTGCGCAACCTCCGGCGGCTTGTCGAGCACCGCGGCCGCGCCCGCTTGCAAGAAGTCGCTCTCCAGCGCGGGATCCCGCCGTCCGGAGAAGCCGATCACCAGCACTCCAGCGCTGTCCGCGCGCTGCTTGATGCGCTGGCACAGCTCCACCCCCGTCAGGCCCGGCATGTACATGTCGAGCAGCACCACCTCCGGCGGCCGCTCGCTGAGCTCACGCCAGCCGTGCAGCGGCCCCACGGCGAGCCGCACGTCCAGGTGCGGCGCGGCGCGCTTCAGCAGCCGCGCGGTGGTGCGCAGCATGGCGGGCTCATCGTCCACGATCAACGTGCGGATGGAGGCAGCCAGGCCCCGCGGCAGCGGCAAGCCCTTGCGCAGCAGCAGATGTGCCAGCGCCAGGGTGGCCACGGCCAGCGCTCCGCGCGGCGTCCGGCGTGCCGCCAGCGATCCATCATCCAGCCAAGAGGTAACGACGGCGGGCGTCACATCGAGGACCCGCGAGACTTCCGGGAGAGTGAGATAGTGCGCCTTCACATGCTCAGTCCTGCTCCCCCCGGAGCGGGCATGGCCCGAAGGCCACAGTCCCGCCCCCAACACGACCGCAGTGAAGAAAAGATTACCGGGTGCGCTCTCGATCGCCGCAGCGCGCAGCGCGGGCGCTCGCTCTGACTCGCAGCGCGAGGGCTGGCCTGGGGACCAGCCCAGGTACCGAGGCGGCCGTTGCTGGCACAAATCGACAATTGCGCGGCTCCGGAGTACTGGCACGGCGATGGAGCTCCAGTACCGCGACGTGGCCAAGCTGATCGATCACGCCCTCTTGAAGCCGACGCTCACCGACGGCGAGCTGGAGGCGGGCTGCGCCATGGCTCGCGATTACGACGTGGCCAGCGTGTGCATCCTGCCACACGCGCTGAAGCGCTGCGCCGAGCTGCTGGCGGGCAGCTCCGTGCAGCCGAGCACCACCATCGGCTTTCCCCATGGCGGGCACACCATGCGCAGCAAGGTGGCCGAGGCCGAGCAGGCCCTGCTGGACGGCGGCACGGAGCTGGACATGGTGGTCAACGTGGGCAAGGTGCTGAGCCTCGACTACGCCTACGTGAAGGCGGAGGTGGCGGCCGTGCTGCAGCTCACCCGCGACGCCGGCCGCAAGCTGAAGGTCATCTTTGAAAACTGCTACCTGCAGCGCGAGCACAAGCTGGCCCTGTGCGAGCTGTGCTCGGAGCTGGAGGTGGACTGGGTCAAGACCTCGACCGGCTTTGGCCCGAGCGGCGCCACGCGGGAAGATCTGGAGCTGATGCTCGACAACACCCCGCCGCACGTGCAGGTGAAGGCCTCGGGCGGCATCCGCGAGCTGGGCCAGGTGCTGGAGCTACGTGAGCTGGGCGTCTCGCGCATCGGCTCGAGCTCCACGCAGGCCATCCTGGATGCCTGGCGAGCCAGGCTCCAGGCACCGGGCGCCTGAGCGCAGCGGGCGCGCTCCGAGGCTGTGGCGAGGAGCCGTCAGAAGTAGAAGCGCACGCCCAGGAAGGCCTCGATGTCGAGATCGAGGCCAGGGACGATGTACAGCGCCGGCGCGAGCTCCAGGAACACCTCGAGGAAGGATGGCCTGCGGAAGGTGAGGTCGAGCCCGATGGGCATGCGCGCGGCCGCCGCGAACCAGCCGTCCCCTGCCCAGATGCGGCCACCCGCGCCGATGTGCCAGTCCAGCTTCGCGGTGCCGCCCGCCACGATCGGCTCCTCCCACAGGTAGTCCAGGTTGAGGGTCAGGTAGTCGAAGCCATCATAGCCATCGCACACGTCCGGCCCGTCATTGCGACGGCGGCAGCCGCCCCAGCCGGTGCTCCAGAAGCCCAGGCCGAAATCCCAGGCATTGGAGCTACTCACGAAATACTTGCCGACGATGCTCGTCGGGCTGCCCAGCGCGAAGCCGATGCCGAAGTCACGGCCACGCCCCACCTCCGTGGCCCCGGCGGGCGTTGCCAGCCCCAAGCTCAAGACCCCCGCGCCCAGAAACGCGAAACCAAGCTTCACGATGCCTCCAAGACGGCCACCGAGGTGACCTCCATCACACTTTGCGGGCAGCTGGCAACGATCCAGCACGGACCGCAGGGTGCCGAGCCGAAACAGTCGCCGAAAGCCTCGCCGGCGGAAGATCACTGGCCGGGTCGGCGTACCCGACCAGGCAAGCCGCTTTTTCGCGGGGAAGCGCGCTCGTGACGCGTAACAGAGTGACGAAGTTACGCGTCTTGCTGCAGCTAAATAGCTGAAATAACAAGCGTAACATCGGGCACGGCAACTGCTCTTCTCAGGCCTCGAACGCGATGCCCCAACGAGGAGACGCAGCTGTGTACGAGCTTGATGCCCCACTGATCGAAGGCCTGTTGCAGAACGAGGAGGAGGCCTGGCGCGCCTTTCACGAACGCTACTCGCGCCAGTTGCTCGGGGTGATCAGCCGTGTGACCCGCCGCTTCCCCCAGCTGACGGGTACCGATCACCTGGAGGAGATTTATGCAAGTCTCTGTCTGCGGCTGCTGAAGGACGACAAGCGGCGGCTGCGCAGCTTCGACCCCGCGCGCGGCACCCCGCTCGGCTCGTGGCTGTGCGCCCTGGCGCGCAACTGCGCACACGACTTCCTGCGCGTCCACCGGCGCCAGCCCTGGCTGTGCAAGGTCAGCGATGATCTCGCGGAGGTGGAGGCGCCCAGCGACACGCCGGACGCCTTCAGCGTGTGCTCGGAGCGCGAGCAGGCGCGCGCGCTCTGCCACCTGGTGGACGGCCTATCGGAGCGCGATCGCGAGTTCCTGGGCGCGTACCTGCAAGGCTTCGAGCCGGAGCAGATCGCCGCGCAGCTGGGCATCAGCGTGAGCACCGTTTACTCGAAGAAGCACAAGATCCTGGCGCGCCTGGAGCAGGCCGCGCAATTCTGAGTCGCCTGGCGCTGAGCGCCTGGCTCTGAGCACGCCAGTGCCGAGGGCTCAGCGGATGGTGACCGGCGGCGCGGTGGGTGCCTGGCTGTCCGGCACCACACACGCGGACAGGTCGAACAGCATGAAGGCCAGCACCTTCTCCTGCGGGCTCAGCTCGCTGGTGATGCAGCCCTCCGGAAAGCCCGTGCGCGGCTCGGAGATATCATCGATGTACTCGCCGGTCTCCTCGTCGAGCCTGCCCGGCGAAACGTGGATGTCGCTGATCACGAAGCGGCCGCACTGGGCGTCGTCGGCGGCGCCCAGCGGCGTGTTGGCGGACAGGTACTGCACCGTCTGCTGCTCGTCGCTGGCCAGCCAGCGCTGCGTGTATTCGGGATTTTCGCTGGCGATTGTGCGCTCCGGATTGATGATCTCCACCTCGCCCGCCTGGTTCAGCGCGCCGTTCGCCTGTGCCCACTCCGCCATGGCGGCACCCTTGGGGAAGCTGGTCACGATCTGCGCGGACAGATCGTCCAGATCTTCGTCGACGAACTCGGCCACCTCCGGGAAGGGTGCCGGGCCATACTGGAACCAGACCTCCTGGTAGTGCGAGGCGAACACGCGCCCGCCGCCGTTGAGGTACTCGAACATGGCCTGCACGGAGCGCGGATCGATCGTCTCGATGGCGCGCGAGGGCTTCTGCGCGTCGCACGAGAGCAACGTGATGTCGTACGCCTGCAGCGAGGGCAAATCTGCCCACAGCGCCCCCGCCGGTGGAAAGTATGCGCCCCGGTTCAGCGAGTCGGCGAAGCGCTCTGCGCCGTTGTAGCCGGCGAACAGGTTGACCCGTCCGGAGCCATTGGGGTGAGTGAACTCCTCCGGCGCGATGCCCAGCTTCCGCACCAGGCACTCCAGCGCGTCCAGCTGGCCCGTGGCCACGGCGATCTTGGGGATATCGCCCTCGGACTGGCGCGAGGGCAGCCGCAAGGTCTGATCGGGGATGGCCGTCTCCCCGCACGGCTGCACCGTGCCGATGTTGAACTCGCGCCGCCAGTCGCCCACCTGCACCACGAGCGGGATGTCGTCCCCCGCCGGCACGTTCTCCAGCACGAAGCGGCCATTGGCATCGGTGAGCGTGGAGGCGATGGGCTCGCCGCTGATCTCACAGCCGCAGCTGGCGCCCGGCGTGAGCGGCTGCAGGTCTGCGTCCGGCACGTAGACCATCGCGTTGTACAGCGCGAGCTGCCCGGACGGGATGTACACCGTACCCGTGACGGAGGTGGTGCCGCCTTCCGCGCACGTCACCTGCTTCTCGAGCAAGCCGCGGCGACGCACGGGTGGCCGAGCCACCACCGGGGTATCACCCGGCTCGATGAAGCCGTCGGACGAGGCTGCGGGATCCCCACCGCCGGTCAGAGGTGGCACTGCGGGCGGCTCGGAGCCAGTGCCCGGAGGCGGTGGCGACACGGGCGCAGAGGGTAGCTCGGCTCGCCCCTGCTCCGCGGGGCTGCCAGAGGGGCTACAGCCCGAGACGCCAAGGGGCAGCAGCACGCCGAGGGAGAGCAGCACGCCGCAGCAGCCCTGCCAGGCATGGCTCCCGGGAGCCCGCGAGTTACCATCAGCACCCATTCGCCAACTCCTCGTCCTCATTCGAGCCCAGTGTCGCGACCGAAGGATTCGGGGCACTTTTGACTCGCAGACCCAGCGCTTGCGCCGCCAGCAAGCCAGCGGTCTAGCACCGGGGAGGCCTGACCGCCGTGCAGCGGGGACTCGGAGACCGCCAATTGCCTCCGAAATCGAGCACCATCAAATTATTGCGCGTTCAGCCACGGGCCGAGCGCCCTCTGGCGCCCCAATCGGCGCCCGGATTGCCGGCCCCCGGGTGGACCCTCCGGGGGTGCAGCACTATGCTGCCTAGATGCGACGCGGCGTGTTGGCCGGGCCAGGCTCGTCGCCGGATCGAGAACCTTCGGGAGCGCTGGCGCTCCGGCACTCCCCGGCAAGGCAGCGGCTCTTTGCGCTGGAGCGCGAGCACGAGCGCTTGCTCAACGAGATCCGGAAGAAGAAGCGCGCGCGCGACGCCTGCGAGAGCGCGGCACGCGAGGTGGCGCGCGAGCTCGATGCGCGGCTCGGGCCATTGCGCGCCGCGCTGTGCTCGGCGATGGCGGAGCTGCGCGCCATCTTTGCCGCGCTGCTGGGCGAGGACAGCTTTTTGAATCGCCGTGACAAGGCGCGCGTGCGGCGGGCATACGGTCACCTGCTGCCCGATCTAGAGGAGCGCGTGGGCGGGCCCGACGCGGAGCCCCACACCCCGCATGGCGCCCGCGAGGCACGCCCGCCGCGACAGGCGGAGGCGGGCTATTCTGCGCCCAAGCCCAAAGATCAGGGGCCGTGCCTGCTGCGCTCGCTGTTCCGGCGTTTGGCCGTGGCGCTGCATCCGGACAAGGTGCAAGACGCCGAGCAACGCGCGAGCCTGACGGCAGTGATGAAGGAAGTGACGCGCGCCTACGAGCTGGGCGATGTGGCCCGGCTCGTGGAGCTGGAGCGCAGCTGGCTGGCGGCGCCTTCGCGGTGCGAGCCGGAGCAAGACCTGGTGCGCAACACCGAGCTGATGGTGCAGGCCAACCAGGAGCTGCGGCGGCAGCTGCGCGAGCTCAATGCCGAGCTGAAGTCGCTGCGCGACTCCGTGGCGGCTGCCGCAGGCGCGCCGCGCGGCGGGCGCAGCCGCAACGGCGAGCACTCACAGGACTGGCTGCTGAGCGAGCTGGAGCGCGAGCTGAGCGAGGTGCAGACCCTGCGCGACTTTGCCCGCGGCTTTCTGACCGGTGAGGTCAGCCTGAGCGAGTTCTTGCTGGGGCCAGCGTACGGCTTTGACGATCCACTCGAGCGCTCCGAACAGTTCCTGTCCGATGCGTTCGGGGACGAGTGGCCCTGTCGTGGCGCGCGCCGCTCGCGCCGCCCGCGCAGCTGAGCCCGGGCGAGCGTTCCCATTCGGTGCGCTTGCTTACGGCGGCAAGCGCGTTGCCGTTCACTGCCGAGGGATGTCAAAGGGGCGTTTCGCCTGGCTCGGGCTGTGCCTGGCTGCCTGCTCGCTGGAAGGCGGTGCCACCACGCGGCTGGAGGCGGAGCCTGCTCGCTCCAGCACCGGCGCGGCCGCAGCGGCTGCGCGGGACGCGGAGCTCGATGCCTTCATCACCCGCATCGTGCGGGACGCCGACCAGAGCTGGGAGGGAGACTTCCGGCGCCGCAACAAGCCGTACCAGTCCGCGCAAGCGGTCACTTTCTCCACCCGCTCACCCAACGCCTGCGCGCGAGTCGGGCTGGTGCCGGCAGCCGGGTGCCAGGACGCGAGCGCGGTGTATGTCGATCTGGACTTTCAGCGCGCGCTGGCCAAGCGCTACGGTGATGACGCTGCCGCCCCGGGCGCGTATGCCATCGCGCACGCCATGGGCCACCACGTGCAGAAGGTGATCGGCCTGGATCGCAAGGCCGCGGAGCTCGTTGCCCAGCGACCTGTCGCCGCCCATTCCGTGGAGCTGCAGCTCGAGCTGCAGGCAGACTGCCTGGCGGGCGTGTGGGCGCGGGTCAGCAAGTCCGGCGCGCTGCCGCGCGAGCGGGTGGAAGACGCGCTGAAGCAAGCTTCAGAGATCGGTGCCCAGCGCCGGCTGGAGCGGGACGACTCGCGCGCGCTGGAGACGTTCACGTATGCCATCCCGCGCCGCCGGCTGTACTGGTTCGCCAAGGGCTACGGCAGCGCCAAGCTCGAGGACTGCGATCCCTTCGCCAGCGACTGAGCGGGCGCGCAACTGCCGCGCTCAGCCCACTGGCTCGTAAATGACGTAGCCAAACTGCCTCGAGTCCGGCGACCACGAGTTGACGTTGAGCGTGCCCTGGCCGCCGAAGAACTCGCTGAGCAGCTCGATGTTCTGGGCCTCGGGCTTGGCACCAGGGGCGCGCGCCAGGCGCAGCTGCATGCCGTGCATGCGATCGTTGTGGCCCTCGACCCCGTGCGGAAACGAGAGCCAGACCAGCCACTGTCCGTCGGGCGAGAGGTGCGGAAACCAGTCCTCCGGCTCATCGCTGGTCACCTGCTCCGCGCGCGTGTCCCCCACCCCGGCGCCATCGGGCGGCATGCGCCACAGATTCCAGCGACCGCCGCGGTTGGAGTTGAAGTAGATCCAGCGGCCATCGGGGCTGTATTCGGGGCCATCGTCGTAGCCGCCGAGCGTGGTCAGCCGCTCCTCGGGTCCGCCCTCTGCCGGCACGCGGTACAGCTCGTAGCGGCCGTCGCCGCGCTCCGCCACGAACGCCAGGTAGCGTGCGTCCGGGGACCAGCCGTGGAAGTAGCTGGGGAACCTGGGCGTGATGAGCCGCACGTCGCTGCCGTCGGCGCGCGCGATCCAGACCTGTGACTTGCCGATCTCCGGAGTCGAGGCCGAGAAGGCGATCAGCTTGCCGTCGGGGGAGAGATCGTGATCGTTGTTGCAGCTGAGCTTGCCGGGGCTCAGCGGCAGCGGCTCCAGCTCTGGCCTGGCTGCGCCGAGCGGCAGCCGGAACAGGTCCCCGCGCGTATTGACCAGCAGGTATTTGCCGTCGCGCGACCAGTTGGGCGCCTCGATCACGCCGTCGCCCGAGTAGACGATGCGCGAGCTGCGGCTGGCCAGATCGTAGATGGCGATGTGGCTGCGATGATGGGTGGCGTTGATGTGGCGTGGCCGCGTGAGGCTCACGTTACTGAACACCGCGGTCTCCAGCAGCCCCGCGTTGTGCGAGCACACCCCGAGCCCCACGTAGACGGGCCCGCTCATCTCCACCGTCTGCGGCTCGCAGGGCACCAGGGTCTGCCCTGGCAGCCCAGCCAGGATGGTGAAGCGATGGCCGCGCCGCTCGATTGACAGCCGCTGCGCGCCGGACACGCGGGCGCGGTGCTGGTGCGTCTCAGCGCCGGGAGTCAGCCGGTATTGCAGCCCGGTCAGGCCGTCGCCGTGCACGCAGGCGTCGGCGTAAGGCGAGCCCGGGGTGAGATCCTGCCGCACGATCAGCACCGCCTTGCGATGCGGCTCCGCGCCGGCACCCACGAAGTCGATGTCCGCCTGCAACGTCAGGTCGCCGCTCCAGCGCCGGTAGACGAAGTGAAAGCCGTCTTCCTTGCCCCACATGTTGGCGCCGCCGCCGGTGACCCGATACGCGCCCTGCACATGCTCCACGGCGCCGGGGCGGCCCGTGTCGCCCACGTCCTGGTGAGCGGTGAATGCACCGAGAGAAGACGTCGTCATGATGGATTGCCTCGAAGCTCAGGTTTTCAGTGCTGAAACGAACGGGCGCGCAGAATAAGCGCCGCTAGCGAGCTTGGAAATGCCCGCCCGTGCCGAAACGAGCCACGGGTCCGCCAACAGGCCGAGCTTGCAATCGCCCAAAATCAACGGAAATTGCGCCGAGGACCGCGGCAACTGGCGGGGATGCCCCTTGTCAGCTCCAGCACTGAACGCCAGAGTCCCGGGCGATGCGTTATCCATGGTTGCTGGGCGTGGCCTTGCTGGCGGTGATCGCTGGTTATTGGGGCACGCAGCGGCACGATCGTCCTGCGGCACAGGCCGCTACCACCGCCGTGAACGCGGCGACGCCGCCGATCGCGGTCGACGTGTACACGCTCGCGCCGGAGGCCTTCGAGGTGCAGGTACCGGCGACAGGCACCCTGCTCGCGCGCGAGTCCGTCGAGATCGTGAGCGAGCTGGCGCGGCGCCTGGTCAAGGTGCACGCGGAGGAAGGCCGCTCCGTACGGCGCGGTGACCTGTTGTTCGAGCTGGACGCCGAGGACCTGCGCGCCCAGCTGGCGAAGGTTGCGGTGCAAGAGCGCCTGGCCAAGGTAACCCTGGAGCGCACGCAGAAGCTGGCGACCGAGGGCCTGGCGCAGCAGCAGGAGCTGGACCTGGCGCAGGGCCGCGTCGATGAGCTGGCCGCGGATCGCTCGCTGCTGGAGGTGACCTTGTCCAGGACGCTGATCCGCGCGCCCTTCGCCGGGAGGCTGGGCCTGCGCCGGGTGAGCGAGGGCGCCTGGCTCTCGTCCAACACGGTGCTCGCCACCCTGCAAGATAGCTCCTCGCTCAAGCTCGATTTCACCCTGCCCGAGCGCTACGCCGGCGCCGTGACGCAAGGTGGCGCCTTCCGCTTCCGCGTGGACGGCAAGGGCGATGGCTTCCACGGCACGATCAGCGCCGTGGAGCCGCTGGTCGACGTCGCCACGCGCAGCCTGCGGGTGCGCGGGGTGGTGGATGGCCATGCAGGGCTGATGCCGGGCTCGGCCGCCACCATCGAGGTGCCGCTGCGGGTGGAGCAGGCGCTGCTCGCCCCGGCGATCGCGCTGGTGCCGGGAGTCGATGGGCGCCGCGTGTACCTCGCCGACAATGGTGTGGTGCGCTCCGTCGTGGTCGAGGTGGGCCTGCGCGAGGGCGACCGCGCGCAGCTCCTGTCCGGGGTCTCCGCAGGGGATCAGATCATCGTCAGCAATCTGCTGCGCCTGCGCGAGGGCGCGCGGGTCAGCATCAACGGCAGCGCGGGTGAGGCCGCGGCCGCCACGGCAGCCAGGCCATGAGCCTCGCCGAAGTCAGCATCCGCCGCCCGGTCCTGGCGATCGTGCTCTCGATCGGGATCGTGGTCTTTGGCCTGGTCGGCTTCACCTTCCTGGGCGTACGCGAGTACCCGGCCGTGGATCCGCCGGTGGTGACGGTGACCACCAACTACGGCGGCGCCAGCCCCGAGGTGATCGCCTCGCAGATCACCGAGCCGCTGGAGCAGAGCATCAGCGGCGTGGCCGGCATCCGCGTGATGAGCAGCACCTCGCGCGACGGGCAGAGCCAGATCCGCGTGGAGTTCGACCTGAGCGTGCCGATGGACACGGCCGCCAATGACGTGCGCGACAAGGTGGCGGTGGCACGCCGGCAGCTGCCCACCGACGCTGATCCCCCGACGGTGGAGAAGGCCGACGCCGACTCGTCGCCGATCGTCTTCTTGACCCTGCGCAGCGAGACCAAGAGCATCTATGAGGTCGCCTACGTCGCCGACACGATCGTGAAGGATCGCGTGCAGACCATCCCCGGGGTGGCCAGCGTGCGCATCTTCGGCGACAAGCGCTACGCCATGCGGCTCATGCTGGACGCCGATCGCATGGCCGCAGCGCGGGTCACGGCCAGCGACATCGAGGCGGCCTTGCAGCGCGAGAACGTGGATCTGCCGGCGGGGCGCCTGGAGGGCGCCGACACCGAGATGGGGCTGCGCTCGCTGGCGCGCCTCAGCTCTCCCGAGGAGTTCAACGATCTCATCATCCGCAGCGAGCAGGACCGCATCATCCGCCTGAGCGACGTCGGCCGCGCGGAGCTGAGTGCCGAGAACCTGCGCACCGGTATCCGCACCGAGGGCATCCCGATCGTGGGCGTGGCCGTCATCCCGCAGCCCAACACCAACGCCATCGCCATCGCCGACGCCTTCTACGAGCGGCTGGAGGAGATCAAGCGCGTGCTGCCGCCGGAGTACCAGGCGGAGATCGGCTACGACTTCACCCGCTACGTGCGCAAGAGCGTGGCCGAGGTGGAGGAGACCTTGCTCATCGCCTTCGCGCTGGTGGCCTTCATCATCTTCGCGTTCCTGCGCGACTGGCGCGCCACGATCATCCCGGTGCTGGCCATCCCGGTGTGCATCGTCTCGGCCTTCTTCATCATGTACGTGCTCGGCTTCTCCATCAACATCCTGACCCTGGTCGGGCTGGTGCTGGCGATCGGGCTGGTGTGCGACGACGCGATCGTGGTGCTGGAGAACGTGTACGTGAAGATCGAGCGCGGGCTCAAGCCCCTGGACGCAGCGCTGGAGGGCTCGCGCGAGATCTTCTTCGCCGTGGTCTCCACCACCGTGGCGCTGGCCGCGGTGTTCCTGCCCATCGTCTTCTTGCAGGGCCTCACCGGGCGCCTGTTCCGCGAGTTCGGCGCGGTGGTGGCGGGCTCCGTGCTGGTCAGCGCCTTCGTGGCGCTGACCCTCTCGCCGATGATGTGCCGCTTCCTGCTGAAGGAGCGCCAGGGGCACAACTGGCTGTATCGCCGCACGGAGCCGTTCTTCGTGGCGATGAACGACGCCTACGAGCGCACGCTCGGGCGCTTCTTGCAGGTGCGCTTTCTGGCGGTGCCGCTGTGCGTGGGCCTGCTGGGCTACATGCTGTGGGGCTTCGGGCAGCTGAAGCGCGAGCTGGCGCCGCTGGAGGACCGCTCCAACATCCGCGTCAACGTGCGCGCGCCCGAGACCGCGAGCTTTGCTTACACGGAGCACGCGCTGAACGAGGTGGACCAGTGGATCCGGGACAACGTCCCGGAGGTCAGCCGCACCTACAGCATCACCGCGCTGTTCGGTGGCGCCGTCAACACGGGCCTGCAGAACGTGTACCTGAAGGAGGCGCACGAGCGCACCCGCACCCAGGAGCAGATCTTCCACCAGGTGTCGCAGGGGCTCTCGGAGTTCTCCTCGCTGCGCGTGTTTCCGGCGCAGCCGCCCACCATCGGCGATCGCTTCGGTGGCCAGCCGGTGCAATACGTGCTGCAGGCGCCCACGCAGGAGGAGATGCTGAGCGTGCTGCCCGGCTTCCTGGAGGCCGCGCAGAAGCGGCCGGAGCTGCGCTTCGTGGACGCCGATCTCAAGGTCAACCGGCAGGAGACGGCGGTCACGGTGGACCGCGCGCGCGCAGCCGAGCTGGGCGTATCGGCGCTGGACGTGGCCCGCACCCTGCAGCTCACCTTCGGCGATCAGCGGCTCGGCTACTTCGTGATGAACGGCAAGCAGTACCAGGTGATCGGCCAGCTCGATCGCCCGTTCCGCAACGAGCCGGAGGATCTCAAGCGGGTCCAGGTGCGCGCGCGCGACGGCAGCATGGTCTCGCTCGACAACCTGGTGACCTGGGGCGAACGCACCGTGCCATCCGCGCTGTATCGCTTCGATCGCTACGTGTCCGCCACCGTCTCGGCGGGCCTCGCTCCGGGGCATACGCTGGGCGACGGCCTGGCGGCGATGGAAGCGGTGGCAGCCGAGGTGCTGCCGCCCACGTTCAACCGCACCCTGTCGGGTCAGTCGCGCGAGTTTGCCGACAGCTCCTCCAGCCTGGCCTTCGCCTTCGCGCTGGCGCTGCTGATCGTGTACCTGGTACTGGCAGCGCAGTTCGAGAGCTTCATCGATCCGCTGATCATCCTGCTCAGCGTGCCGCTGGCCCTGGCCGGCGCAGTACTGTCGCTGCAGCTCACCGGCTCTTCGCTCAACATCTTCAGCCAGATCGGGCTGGTGATGCTGGTCGGGCTGGTGACAAAGAACGGCATCCTGATCGTGGAGTTTGCCAATCAGCGGCGCGACCTCGGTGCCGATCGCCTGAGCGCGGCGCGCCAGGCGGCACGCGATCGCTTCCGGCCGATCTTGATGACCAGCGCCGCCACCATCCTCGGCGTGCTGCCCATCGCGCTATCGCTGGGCGCCGCCTCCGCCAGCCGCCAGTCGCTGGGCATCGCCGTGGTCGGCGGGCTCCTGGGGTCGACGGTGCTGTCCCTGTATCTGGTGCCGGCGCTGTATTCGTTCCTGTCGCCGAAGCGCAGGGCAGCGCGCGGACAGGTGGCGCATGGGGCCGCCCACGGTGTCGCCGGCGCGCCTGCGGTTGCCGCACACGGCGCGGCGGGCGAGCACGGCGCCGTGCCCGCCAAGTAAGCGGGCGGGGCCCCGAGGCTCCGTCCGGCGCCGGGCAGAGGCAGCCCGGCCCCCAAGACCAGAGTCAGCTCAGAGCGAGACTTCTTCGAGCTGTACCACCGAGGGTGCCAGGCGAGTCAGCGTCTTGAGCGTACGCTTCTGCCAGAGCAAGCCCGGGTTCAGACGCAGGCGGATGGCATACGGCCTGGCGCTGACCTTCACGTCGTGGATCCAGCTGGCGAACGCCTTGATGCACGACGAGTTCATGAACACCAGCTGGGTCACGTCGATCAGCACGCTGGAGGCGCGGCGCTGAGCCAGCTGCCCGTGCAGGTGCACCAGGTACTCATCGAGCGGCTGCACCGCGGAGGCGTCGCCGTTGCCGGACAGGGTCACGCACAGGCTGCCCTCGCTCTCGGCAGACTTGATGAACAGGCCGCTCGGGCGCAGCGAAGGGGGATTGGACGGAGGGGACGTGGTCATTTTCAGGCAGCTTCCAGGGCGCCGATGGGCGCCTCCACGGCGATGGTCAGGGCGTCCCCCTCGACGCGGTAGTCCAGCTCCAGCTCCCCCTCGGCCCGGATGCGGGCCAGCCCCAGCCCGGACACACCGGGCTCGCGAACGGGGGCCACCGACAGGATCAGCTGATCATAATACGCGATCGGGTCGTCGGCGGCGCGCAGGTCCATGAGCAGCCCGACGGCGCGCTCGATGTCCTTCTGCGGGGCACGATTGGTCGTCTCGATGCGCAGGAAGATCTCGCGGCAGCGCTGCTCGAGCGCGATATCCACGCGCGCGCTGCCCACCCGCCCATACTTGATCACGTTTTCCGTCAACTCGGTCACCGCGATGCGGATGCGAGACTCCAGGTCGAGGTCGTGCAAGGTGAGCTGCGACAGCTGGGTGAGCCAGCTGATGACGCTCTGAACGAAGGCCTGGGGAGGACTGCTCATGCTCACGGAAGCATGTGCGATGGTGGTCCTCTTCCCCTCTGCAACCAACACCGTCATTGAAGCCCCAGAACGGCGGCGCCGGGTCGCGCTTGAACCCCGGCCTGACGCCCCGCAGCGAGTTTGCCACGGGGTGGCTGGGCGATGGTGGGCTGCAAGCGGGCGCGCTGACGGCGCAGCACCCACACGCTGCCACTGAATGCATGCGCGCGCTGGTCGTAGCCATGAGTACGTCGCCCACACCGTGCGCTGTAGCGCCGGGGGACGAGCGCGCCACACCATGAACGCCGCTTCACCTCGCTTTCGCATCGCGCTCCTGTGCAACTCCATCGATCGCGCCTACCAGAGCAGCTTTCACAATGCGCTGCAGCGGGCGGCGCAGAGCCGCGGGGCAGAGCTCTTGGTGGTGGTGGGGCGCGAGCTGGAGAGCGAGCTGCCGCACGAGCGCGCCCTGAACCAGGTCTATCGCTGGCTGGCACCGGACCGAGTGGACGGGGCGGTGATCCTGTCGGCGGCGCTCTCCAACCATTCGGGGCCAGAGGGTGTGTTGCGGCTGTGCCAGGAGCTGTTGCCCGTGCCCAGCTGCAGCATCGGGCTGCGTCTGCCCGACGTGCCCTCAATCTTGATCGACAACCGCGCGGCCATGCGCACGGCTACCTCGCACCTGATCAGCGCACACGGCTGCCGCCAGGTCGCCTACATCGGCGGCCCTGACTACAACGAGGAGGCGCGCCTGCGCTACCAGGGCTACCGCGACGCGCTGGCGGGCGCGCAGCTGCCCTTCGACGAGCGCCGGGTCACCGCGGGCACCTTCAGCACGGAGAGCGGGCACCTGGGGCTGCTGGAGCTGCTGGCGCGTGGGGCCGGGTTCGACGCGCTGCTGGCGGGCAACGACAACATGGCGCTCGGCGCCGTGGACGCCTTGCTGGAGGCCGGGCTGCGCGTGCCGGAGGACGTGAAGGTGCTGGGCTTCGACGACGCACCGGTGGCTCGCTTCGCGCGGCGCTCGCTGACCACGGTGGCGCAGCCGTTCGATGACATGGCGGCGCTGGCGCTCGACGCGCTGCTGGTACAGCTGCGCGGAGAGCCGCCGCCCGCGTTGCAGTACCCCGGAGTACGGCTGGTGGCGCGCGAGTCGTGCGGCTGCGGCTACGTGCTGGCGCGCACGGATGATCCGGAGGCGCCGCCAGCGCTCACCCCACAGGCCTTTCTGCGCGACTGGGCTGCCGAGCTGGAGCGGCGCGCGAGCTCGGGGGTGGCGCTGCAGCTCTGGGAGACGGCCGTGCCCGATCTGGCGCGCGGCCTGGCCAGCGAGCTGGAGGGTCGCTCCGGCGCCTTCTTGCAAGCGCTGGAGGACGTGGCGGACGAGCTGGAGCGCCAGCGCCAGACCGGCGACGAGCTGAGCCGCGCGCTCGGCGGGCTGCTGCAGCGCTGTCAGGAGGCGGGCTATCGCGGCCGCCACGATCACGGGCTGGAGCGCGCGTGCCTCGAGGGGCGCGCCAAGGCCGCTGCCATCTCGCACCGCGGGCACGGCCGCCGCGCGCTGGTGGTGATGGACTCGGCCGTGGCCATCCGCGGCGTGAGCCAGCAGCTGGCACTGATGTTGAGCCCGGCGGCGCTGGCCGGTAGCTTTCGCAACGCCCTGCGCCAGCTGGGCATCAGCACGGGTTATCTGGCGGTGTGCGCGGAGGACGGCAGCGATCAGCTGCGCCCGCTGCTGGCGCTCGAGCACGGCGAGGTGCTGAGCACGAGCCCCGCCCCCTACCCCGCGCGGCAGCTCTTTCCTGCCAATTTCCCGGGCGTGTCCGGCGAGGGCCTGATCGTGCTGCCACTGACCATCGAGGCGCGCACCATCGGCCTCCTGGCGCTGGATGGCAAGACGGAGCCCTTCGTCTGCGAGGCGCTGCGCTCGCAGCTGAGCGCCGCGCTGGAGATGGGCGCGCTGCACGCCCGCGTGGTGGAAGAGACCACCATCCACGAGCGCCTGGCGCACGAGCAGCTGCTCGGCGAGCTGGTGGTGGCGCGGCGCATCCAGGGCGCGCTGGCGCCCAGCGAGCTCGACGTGCCCGGCTTCGAGCTGGCGGCGGAGCTGATCTCTGCCGATCAGGTGGGGGGCGACTACTACGACGTGTTTCCCATGGCGGATGGCTGCTGGCTGGCCATCGGCGATGTCACGGGGCACGGGCTGCTGGCGGGGCTCATCATGTTGATGTTGCAGAGCAGCGTCAGCACGGCCGTGCGCGGCGCCGCGGAGCAGACGCCGGCTGCGGTCACCTGCCACGTCAACCGCGTGTTGCACTCCAACATTCGCAGCCGGCTGAAGGTGAAGGACCACGCCACCTTCATGATCCTGCGCGCCCGCACCGATGGGCGGGTGGTGATGGCCGGCGCGCACGAGGACGTCATCGTGCACCGCAAGGCGACGGGCCGCTGCGAGCTGGTGGAGACCACGGGCGTGTGGCTGGGTATCAGCCCCGACATCTCCGACACCACCGAAGATACGCCGTTCGAGCTGGCGGAGGGCGACGTCGCCGTGCTGTACACCGACGGTCTGATCGAGGCGCGCGACGCTGCGGGTGAAGAGCTGGGCATGGAGCGGGTGCTGCAGCTGATCCAGGCGGCCGCCGCTCAGGGCCCGCAGGCGATCGTGACGGCGCTGAGCGCGGCCGCGCGCAAGTGGGCGCCGGTGCAGCAAGACGACATCACGGTCGTCGCGATGCGCCGGCGCTGAGCCGCGCCCGGCGCTTCCACCCCTTCCCTCAGCGCTGCGGCGCGCGGGTCAATGCCAGCCACTCCTGCACGGCGGGGCGCTGCCAGACGCTGCTCGCGTATTGTGCCAGCGGCTCCGGCACTGGATCGCCATTGGCCACCAGCCGCTGCAGCATCGTGGCCAGATCGACGTCAGCGATGCTGAAGCGGCTGGCGATGCCGTTGCGGCCCTCCAGCACGACGGCGGCAATGCGCAACAGGCGCTGGCGCGCCGCCTCCGCCTTGCTGCTCAGCGGCTGGATCGGCTCGCCGCAGAAGATCGTCTCGGTGGAGCGCTCCTCACGGATGGGCAGGAAGTCACTGCGGAGCAGCCCCTGCACCATGCGCACGCGCGCGCGCTCCAGGCGATCCTCCGGAAATAGCCGCGGGTAGCGCGGCGCGGGGAACTCCTCTTCCAGGTACTCCAGGATGGCCAGGGACTCGGACAGCCAGTGCTGGCCATGGCGCAAGGTGGGCACGCGGTTGGTGACCGAGTGCGCCACGAAGTCCGGGCGGTGCTGCTCGCCCTTCTCCAGATCGAGCAAGGTCAGCTCGAACGGCAGCCCCTTCTCCTTCAGGGCCACGTAGACGCTGAGCACATAGGGGCTGGTGAGGCGCGAGTTGCCGAACAGCTCGAGCTCGCCGAGGGGGGTGCCGGAAGACATGATGGCGCGAGCTTAGCGCCGGCGCCCGCCAGATGGGAGAGGCTTCGCAAGCTGCATGACGGCGAGCCTCTTGACCGCGCGCCGCCCGCCCTGCCAGGCTCCGCGCGTGCAACGGCAAGCAGTGCAATCCCGCGCCATCCGCAGCGTTGGCTACGATCCTGCTGCACGAGAGCTCGAGATCGAGTTCCACTCGGGGCAGGTCTACCTCTACGAGCAGGTGCCGCAGTCGGTGTATGACTGGCTGCTGCGCGCGCCGAACAAGGGCATCTACGTCACCCGGCAGATCACGGGGCGCTACCCGGAGCGGGCACTGTCACGCCCCCCCGCAACGGGGCCCGACGCCCTCGAGCAAGCGTTGCGCGAGTCGCTGGCGCGCATCGAGAGCTGACGTTCGCGCCGAGATCGGGGGGCTCGGCGCCGCGCGGCGCCCGGCGGCATCAGCATGTGCCCGCCCCAGGGCCCCCAGGCGCCCTCAGGCGGCGCCGGAGCTCGCGCGCTTGGCGGAGGGCGCGCCCGACGACAGTAGCTCGCGCGCTCGCGCCAGCTCCTCGGCCATGGCCGCCATGCGGCGATAAGCGTGCCCCAGCCGGTACGCCGCGCGCACCCGCGCGCGCAGCTCGGCGGGGCTGAACGGCTTGCAGATGTAGTCATCGGCGCCCGCCTCCAGCGCGCTGACGGCGGCGTCCTTGGCGGCGCGAGCGGTCAGCAAGATGACGGGGATGTGGCGCAGGGCCTCGTCGCTCTTGAGGATCTCGACCAGGGTCAAGCCGTCCAGCCCAGGCATCATCACGTCGGAGAGGATCACGTCGGGCAGCTCCTGGCGTGCGACGTCGAGCGCGGCGCGTCCGTTCTCGACCGCGATGACCCGATAGCGGCCCGCCAGCAGCTGACGCAGGTAGCTGCGCATCTCCGCGTTGTCCTCGGCCAGGAGCACGCTGGGCAGCAGGTCCGGCGCGTCTTCTGCGGCGTCGGGCGGCAAGGTGTCGCCCGAGGAGGTCTGCATGGAGGACCAGCGATGCGGCACCGGCACGGGGATGGGCGGGGTGGCGGTGGCGGCCGCCGCCAGGCGGCAAGGCAGGCGCACGTAAAAGCGCGAGCCCTTGCCCGGCTCACTCTCCACACCCACGCTGCCACCCATCAGCTGGCTGAACTCCTTGACCAGCGCCAGACCCAGACCGGCGCCGCCGTATTGCCGGGTGGCCGTGGCATCTGCCTGCTGAAAGCGCTCGAAGATGCGCTCGTGATCCTCTGCCGCGATGCCGATGCCGGTGTCACGCACCGACAGCTCGAAGCAATCGCCCTGCGGGCGTAGCCCCACCTGCACCGTGCCGCCGCGCGGCGTGAACTTCACGGCGTTGCCCAGCAGGTTCATCAGGATCTTCTCGAACATGGCGCGATCCAGCGACATCGGCACGTCACGCAGCCGGCTGCTGAAGCTCAGGGTCAGGCCGCGGCTGTGCGCCAGCGGCTGTGCATCCGACACGACCAGCTCACTGAGCTGGGTGACGTCCGTGTGCTCGGGCAACACCGGTTGCTTGCCGGCCTCCAGGCGAGAGAAGTCCAGCAGGTCATTGACCATGCCGACCAGGCGCAGGGCGTTGCGATGGGCCCGCTCCAGCTGCATCATCGCCGCCTGCGGCAGGGGGCCGGAGTCCCCCGCCAGCAAGCTCTCCAGCGGGCTCGCCACCAGGGTCAGCGGGGTGCGCAGCTCGTGGCTGATGTTGGCCAGAAACTCGCCCTTGATGCGCGCCGCACGCTCGGCCTCTTCCTTTGCGGTCTGCAGCTCGGTCTCGATGCGCTTGCGATCGGTGATGTCCACGATGATGCCGAGCAAGCCAATGACCTCACCAGCCTCGTTGCGCAGCGGCACCTTGCTGGTGAGGATGACCATCTCGCGCCCCTTGTCATCGTGGGTGACCTCCTCCTGGTTGAGCAGGGGCACTCCGCGCTCCATCGTGGCCCGGTCAAAGGCGCGGTAGCTGTCGGCGTGCTGGCGCCAGGCCATGTCGTAGTCCGTCTTGCCCACGAGCTCGCGCGGATCACTGCGGCCGTCCAGCGCCGCGAAGTTCTTGTTGCAGCCGAGGTAGCGGCTCTCCTTGTCCTTCCAGAAGATACAGTACGGGACGTTGTCGACGACGTATTGCAGGATCGCTCGCTCGCGAGCGAGGCTCTGCTCGGGAGTGAGCACCTCATGAGGAGACGGAAGCGTGCTGGCCACACTTCTGGCAACGGCCGCGCCCCTGGTTGCGCTTATCCCACGACGGGTGACGGGCAGCGCCCCGAACGGGGGCGCACCATCCGGGGAAACGTTTCCCGACCCTGGCGCGGCAATCTCGCCAGAAACGTGCAGCATCTCGCTAGCTCAGGCGAGCTAGCTCGATGGCCGCGGAGCGCTGTCGGGAGAGGTCGTCACTCTCCGAGCTGCTCGGCTGCGGCCGGATCTGGCACTGTCGTATCGGGCTCGGCCGGCTCCAACAGCGCGGGCTCCGGCTGCGGACCGAACGGTGACGCGGGTCCAACTGGTACACCAGCGTCCGCGCTCGTGGCGCCCAGCTGGCGCTGGAAACGGGTGGAGCACACCAGGGTGGCGCGCTCCGCGCCCAGCCACGCCGTGAACGTCTGAGTGAAGAAGAGCGCATCTCGATCCGCCTGCCCTTCCCCCTCCAGCAAGTAGCTGCGGCCGTCGCCGCCGAGGCACTCGAAGGGCAGGACCTGGAGCGGACGGGCGAGCGCCGGGGCCCCCATGGCGGCGCCGAGCGGAGCGGGTGACCCGGTAATGCCGGTGCTGGCAATATTGCCGACGCTGGCGCCGGAAGCCGCGGCGAAGCGGGCGGTGACTTGCAGCGCCTCACAGCTGAACAGCGCAGGTGCAGCGCCGATCGGCCCCAGGCTGAAGTTGCGGATGCTGAAGCCATTGCCGAGCGGCGTGACGATCGCCTCAGTGAGCGGCAGCTGCACCGAGACGATGCTGGCGCCGGCAGCGCCCTGCGGCGGAATGCCCACCGCGCAATCCTGCACCCCGACCCAGGTTGCTGACTCTCCGTCCCCGCACGCTGCCAGGCTGGCGGCCATGCACAGCGCCAGCGGCAGCGCGAACGATGCCGCGCTGCCCTGGCCTGCGCTGCCCTGGCCCGCGCCGCCCTGTGCCCGAGTCGAGCTCATGGCCGTGTTCTACCCCGGCTGGCGGCGCGATGGGTGCTCAGGCGATTGTCACTTCCGGACAGAGATACACGTCCTGGATGGCCTGCAGCAGCTTGGCGCCCTCCGCCATCGGCCGCTGGAACGCCTTGCGCCCGCTGATCAGGCCCATGCCGCCGGCCCGCTTGTTGATGACGGCCGTGGTCACTGCCTCGCCAAAGTCGTTCTTGCCCGAGGCGCCGCCGCTGTTGATCAGGCCGCGACGGCCGCTGTAGCAGTTGAGCACCTGATAACGGCACAGATCGATGGGGTGCTCGCTGGTCAGCTGCGAGTAGATGCGCTCATCCAGCTTGCCGTACGAAGACTCACCGCTGTTCAGCGCCTTGTAGCCGCCGTTGTTCTCCGGCAGCTTCTGCTTGATGATGTCGGCGTTCATGGTCACGCCCAGGTGGTTGGCCTGACCGGTGAGGTCCGCCGACACGTGGTAATCCGTGCCGCCTTGCTTGAACGCCTTGTTGCGGATGTAGCACCAGAGCACCGTGGCCATGCCCAGCTCGTGCGCCATCTGGAACAGCTTGGACACCTCGACGATCTCGCGCGTGGCGTCGTCTGACCCGAAGTACACGGTGGCACCCACGGACTGAGCGCCCATGTCCCAGGCCTGCTTGATGGTGCCCCAGGTGATCTGCTCGGCCTTGTTGGGATAGGTCAGCAGCTCGTTGTGGTTGAACTTCACCATGAAGGGGATCTTGTGCGCGTACTTGCGCGCGACCGAGCCGAGCACGCCGTATGTGCTGGCCACCGCGTTGCAACCGCCCTCGATGGCGAGCTTCACGATGTTCTCGGGATCGAAGTACTCCGGGTTCTTGGCGAAGGATGCACCGGCGGAGTGCTCGATGCCCTGATCGACGGGCAAGATGGACAGATAGCCGGTGCCCGCCAGGCGACCGTGAGCGAACAGATCCTGCAGGCTGCGCAGCACCTGCGGGCCGCGGTCAGAGTTGCCGAACTCGCGGCTCACGAAGTCCGGCCCCGGCAGGTGCAGCTTCTCCTTGGAGACGGTCTTGCTCTGGTGCTCGAGGTAATAGCTGGCCTTCTCGCCGAGCTGAGACTGAATGGCGCTGAACGTCTGGGACATTGAAGGGCTCCTTTGACGCGGCATTACTACGCCGTCAGGGGCAGCGCCGCCAAGCCTGACCATCTGGAAAAGCGCCGGACGCCGTGTCACGGCGCAGGCACGACGCCTGGCATTCAAGGTGCTGGCAGCGCTGCCGCTGACCCTCTTGCCCTCGTATCGCCTCTCATCCGCCCTTCAGCACCCGCACCCCAGCTGGTGTGATCTCCAGGATCTGCAGCGGCCCTCCATAATAACGGGAGAGCCCGACATCGATGCGATAGACGCGCTCGCCGCACGCGCTGGTCACGCCCTGCTTCTGCGGCGTGTGCCCGACCACCATGCGGCGCACGCCGAGCGCGTCCAGGGTGCGGGTAAGGACGGCGCAGTTCTCGTCCGAGACCGGATCGACGGAGAAGTCGCGCAGCCACATCGGCCCGCGCTCGCTCGCCACCAGCTCGGGCGCTGTCGCCGGGCCGCTGCGCATCCAGCGGCGCGCCTCGGCGTTGAGCCGTGCGATGCCGTAGCTGACGTGCTCGGGGAGCACGCCGCCGTGCGCAAACACACTGTCGCCCACCACCGCCACCACGTCGCGCTCCGCCAGCAGCAGCGCGTATTGCCCGCCAGGTAGAAATGCGGCAGCGCGCTCGGCCATGCCGCCGCGGAAATTGCGCGCCAGCGGCGAGCGAGGGCTCGCGCCCGCGAACGGGCTGACGGCGCCGGGGGTCACGTAGCGAAAGTCTCCCTGCACGTTCATCAGCTCGTGGTTGCCGTTGAGCACCACCACCTTGCCCCCGGCAGCGGCAGCCTCTTTCTCCAGGCGCGCGAGCAGATCGAGCACGTCGCGGTCTTCGTCGCCGCGATCGATCTGATCGCCGGTCTGCACCAGGGTCAGCTTGCCGCCGATCCAGCGGTCCTCTGCGTCGATGGCGCCGCCCAGGCGCAGCGCGGCGCGCGTTCGCATCAAATCGCCGTGCAGGTCTCCGATGGCGATCAAGCGCTCCGGCGCGGGGTGGCGGAAATCGCGCTCGGGCTCAGCCGCAGGGCTGGGCGGTGCGGGCTCGCGCGCGCTCTGCACCTCTCGCGCCTGCTGCGCTGGCGCCTGCGCGGGCTGCGCTGCGGGCGCCGCCTTCTTGCTGCTGCCGGCTCCCCCCGTGTTGCATGCCGCAGCGCCGAGCAGCACGAGCATCCCCATCCAGCGCATCATCCCATCCTCCCTCACGGCCTGGCCTCTGGCAGGTGGCGCCTGGGCGCGCCCAGACGCAGCCGCTCCAGCCGCCAGCGGTCACCAAACTCACGAAACTGCGCGCGCACGCTGCGGCGCTCGGAGTGCAGATCTATCGCGCGCGTGTCCGAGAACACCAGCTCGCCGCGCAGCCAGTGCGAGCCATCGCGCGGCGGCTCGAGCGTCCAGTCCTCCAGCTGCAGGCCACAGTCAGGCCGCCTGAGGGCCAGCAACTCCAGCTGCTCCAGCTGCTCGGCGCGCGAGTAGCTGAGCTCGCCGGCCTCTTCGATCTCCTCGAGCTGCAGCAGCAGCGGGTCCGCCACGTGTACCCCCAGCGCATGCTCGCGCTCGCGCGGCGAGCCCGCGCCGCACACCGCGGCGACCAGATCGAGCGCAGTGCGCGCCGGCTCGGGGGTGCGCAGCAAGAGGGCGACGCCCACGAGCAACGCAACGAGTGCCATCCCCATCAATGTGCGGCGCTTGCTGGCGTTCATCGAGTCCGAGGCTCCAGAGCATACAGAAAGAGCCCGCTGGTGACGGCTCCAAACTGCCGTTGATACGGTAGCTTCACACCTTCACCAAATGCTGCACCGGCTTCACTCGAATCGAAATCGCCCGACGAGCAGTGTAGGCTCCCCGCATGAGCGTTCCCGCCTCTTTTTCGGTACCCGAACGAATCTTGATGGGCCCTGGCCCGAGCCACGTGCCCGCCACCGTGCTGGGCGCCCTCGCTCGCCCCACGATCGGGCACCTCGATCCAGAGTTCCTCGCCTTGATGGATCAGGTGCGGGACATGCTGCGCGGGGTGTTCCAGACGCAGAATCAGTGCACGTTGCCGATGAGCGGCACGGGCTCTGCCGGGATGGAGACGTGCCTCGTGAACCTGGTGGAGCCCGGCGACCGCGTGCTGGTCGGGGTGAACGGCGTGTTCGGCACCCGGCTCGCGGAGGTGGCTCGGCGCGCGGGCGCAGAGGTGACGGTCGCGGAGGGTGAGTGGGGCCGCGCGCTCGACCCGGCGGCGCTGGAGAAGGCCGCGGCGGGCCGCAAGTATCAGCTGGTGTGCGTGGTGCACGCCGAGACCTCGACCGGCGTGCTGCAGCCCATCGAGCCCATCCGCCAGCTGGCAGATCGACTGGGGGCGCTGCTCGTGGCAGACACCGTGACCTCGCTCGGTGGAGTGCCGGTGCAACTGGACGCGCGCGGCATCGACGCCAGCTACTCTGGCACGCAGAAGTGCCTGTCCAGCCCGCCCGGGTTCTCGCCGGTGAGCTTCTCGCCGCGCGCCGTGGCCAAGCTGGAGGCGCGCAAGACGCCGGTGCAGAGCTGGTATTTGGACCTGAGCCTGCTGCTCAAATACTGGGGGCAAGAGCGCGTATATCATCACACCGCGCCCATCAACTCGCTGTACGGGCTGCACGAGAGCCTGCGGCTGGCGCTGGCAGAGGGGCTGGAGGCGCGCTTCGAGCGCCACCGCAAGCACGCCGCCGCGCTCGCCGCGGGGCTCAGCGCGCTGGGGCTGGAGCTGCTCGTGCCCGCCGCCGAGCGGCTGCCCCCCCTCACCCTGGTGAGCGTGCCGCGCGGCATCGATGAGGCCAAGGTCCGCAAATACCTGCTGGAAGAGTTCAGCCTGGAGATCGGCGGCGGCCTGGGCAAGTTCAAGGGCAATGCCTGGCGCATCGGCTTGATGGGTGCCTCCTCCACCCGCCGCAACGTGAGCCTGTGCCTGACGGCGCTGGGGCAAGCGCTGGCCGCCCAGGGCCATCAGGCGTCGGTGAGCGAGGCACTGGCCGCCGCCGCGGCCGTTTAATACGGAAAGCCCGGCACCGCGCTCTTCAGCGCAAACACCGACGTCCCCGCCGTGATCAACAACGTGCGGCGGTCCGCACCGCCGAAGGCCGCATTGGTGGCCTTCGGCGCCACGTCGATGACGTTCAGCGTCTTGCCGTCGGGGGCGACCACCGTCAGCTTGCCGGGGCCGTGGCTGGTTGCGTACAGGTTGCCCGCGCAGTCCACGGCCATGCCGTCCGGGTCCTCCACCCGAGCGAAGGGCTGGTGCGGCCCCAGGCTGCCGTCCTCCAGCACGGGGAACACGCTGATGCCCTGGTCCTTCGCCGCCACGTACAGGCGGGTCTCGTCCGGAGAGAGCGAGATGCCGTTCGGCTGCTTCAGATCCGAGGCGACCAGGCGCACCTCGCCCTGAGGGTTGCGCCAGTACACGCCGGTGACGCCCGTATCGCTGTTGCGCCCGGCGAGCTGCCAGTCGGGGTCCGTGAAGTAGACGTGCCCGGCGGAGTGCAAGGTCACGTCATTCGGCGAGTTGAAGTGCTTGCCCTGGATGTCGGCCACGAACACGCTGCGCTGCTTGGTCCTCAGATCGAAGCGCGAGAGCGTCTGCGTGTCGTGCGTGCACGCCACGAGCCCCTGCTCGTCGATGGCCAGGCCGTTGCTGCCCGTGTCCGGCAGGAAGACGGAGAACGTCTTCGGCAACACCAGCTGGTGCACCTTCGACGGCGGCCCCTTCGGCCCCTGGCTATTGAAGTCCATCTCCGAGAACAGGAACGCGCCGAGCTGCTCGCTCCACACCGGGCCTTCCACGAACACGAAGCCGTCCTTGATCAGCTCCGGGCGCGCGCCGGCGGCGATGGGAGCCGCAGCGCTCGCTCCCTGGCAGAAGGCGGGCAGCGCGCGCGGGCTGGCAGGGCGGGCAGTGGCAGCGGGCGCAGCAGACGCAGATTCACCCACATCTGCCTTCACGGCAGCTTCTGGCTCGGCTGCTGCCGGTGCGCTGGCGGGCGGCTCGGGGCTGGCGGTGCTGGAGGTGTGACAGGCAGCAACTGCCACACCACATGCAGCGGCCACCGTGAGGACACGGCAGCACGAGGAGAGCGACCGAAACGACGGCGTGAGCTTGCTTTGCATGGCGCCGGGCCATACCACGCGCGGTTCCTAAAGTGGAACACCGTCGCTGCAGCGAGCACCGAGCACACACCTCGGCTCAGCGAGGAAAAGCATCGAACCGCAGCAAAACGCCCGAGCGTGGCGCATCACGGTTCAGAGAGACGAGCTGACTCGAGCTGGTACGCCAGCGCGAAGGGCGCGAATTGGCTTGCACTACCAACCAGAGTAAATGACTCTTAGTAAAAGAGTGTCGGTCAAGGGGAAGCTCTTACTCGTCGAGGACAGCGAAACCCAGGGGTCGCGCATCCAGGCCATGCTGGAGCGCCAGGGTTACGATGTGATCTGGGCACGCTCCGGCATCGAGGGCCTGAAGATGGCCCGCGCAGAGCGGCCCGATCTGATCGTGCTCGACGTGGTGATGCAGGACATGGATGGCCTCTCGGTCTGTCGCTGGCTGAAAATGTCCGGCGAAAGCCGCGACATCCCCATCATCATGTTGACCGTCCGCGGCGAGCTGCAGGAGCGGGTCGAGGGCCTGAACGTGGGCGCCGATGACTACCTGCCCAAGCCCTTTGCAGATGAAGAGCTGGAGGCGCGCATCTTCGCAGCGCTGCGGGTCAAGGCAGCTGAGCTCGAGCTGAAGAAGCGCAACACCGAGCTGCAGTCCATGCTGCACCACGTGGAGGCGCTGGCCATTACTGATCCGCTCACCGGCTTGTTCAACCGCCGCCGCTTCGACGACGTCTTGCGGCGCGAGTTCGCCATGACCAAGCGCTACAACACGCCCCTCAGCTGCCTGATGGTGGACGTGGACTACTTCAAGCGCATCAACGACCTGTACGGTCATGACGCGGGCGATCGCGTGCTCAAGGGGGTGGCGAGCCGCCTGACCATCCGCCTGCGCGAGGTGGACACGCCCGCGCGCTACGGCGGGGAGGAGTTCGCCATCCTGTTGCCGCAGACGCCCAAGCAGGGCGCGCTGGTGGTGGCAGAGCGCATGGCCGCCGTGGTCCGGCGCGATCACTTCGACTTCGACGACGGCTCCGCCAGCGTCACCGTCAGCATCGGGCTGGCGGAGAGCAGAGACGTGACGGGCAACGCGCCGGAGGGGCTGGTGAAGGCGGCCGACAGCGCGCTGTACCTGGCCAAATCGCGCGGGCGCGATCAAGTCGTCGTGTACAGCCCGGAAGCAGAGCCGCCGGCTTCGGCCTGAACCGCTGTTATGTGAGCGGCCGTTATCTGAGCGGCCGTTATCTGGGCAATTGTCACTGACTCTGCTGTCAGACGGTCGGCATCACGTTGCCGCCGCACACCGGAACGAACGCGCCGTGCACGTAGCTGGCTAGATCCGACGCCAGGAACGCCACCACGTTGGCGATCTCTGCATCCGTGCCGCGGCGGCGCAGCGGCACCTGCTGGCAATACGCGGCATCATCCGCCTGGCGCTCGCCCGTGCGATCCCGCTCGGACACCGTCCAGCCCGGCGCGACCTGGTTCACGGTGATGCCGTGCCGCCCGATCTCGCGAGCCAGCACGCGCAGCACGCCATCCATCCCGCGCTTGCCGGCCACATACGCCGAGTGCGTCTCGAACATCTGCATCGTGCACTCGGTGTTGATGCCGATCACCCTGCCCCAGCCCTTGCGCTGCAACGCCGGCCCAAACACCTGCACCAGGTGCACCGTCTGCAACACGCAGGTGCGAAACTGGCTCTCATAGTCCTCGATGCTCTCTTCGATCACGTAGCTCCACGGGTGGATCTGGGCCACGGCGTTGATCACCAGGATGTCGGGCTCGCCGAGCGCACGCGCGGCGCCCGCGATCTTCTCCACGCCGGCGCGGCTGCCCACGTCCGCCTGCACGGTGCAGGCACGCCGCCCGAGCGCGCGCACGTCTCGCTCCACCCGCTCGGCCCCGGCCTGATCCTGGTGATAGTGCAACACCAGGTCGGCGCCGCAGCTGGCCAAGGTGCGCGCCATCACCCTGCCCAGCTGCCCCGACGCACCGGTGACCAGGGCCAGCTTTCCCGTCAGATCGATCTTCAGCATCTCCGTCCCGTGCCAATCAGTGCTGGCGCGGCCGCGCGCCCATCCACACGCCACACCAAATCTCGAGCGGAAGCAAGCGCGAGGGGCCGGGGCAAAATGGGGCCGGGAGGTGCGGGCCGGCCACGATATGTCAAGGTTCCACGCTGGTGATGCGGACGCTACAAGCCATCGTCGCCGCGATTCAGCTGAGCGCCCCCGGGGTCAGTGACCCTGACGCGCTGCGCTTTGCGGCCGCCCTGCGCGAGCAGGCCAAGCTGCACGACTTCGATCCTTTCACCGCTCGCCAGCTATCAGGGCCGCAACGACCTCGAGCGCAAGCGCTTCTGCAAGCCGGCGCCGGAGACGTGGAGGTCGTGAAGTATCGCGACTGGATCATCCGCACGCTGTACCAGCGCCGGGGTGCTGAAGGCGCCGCGCTGAGCAGCGGCGCCGCACAAAACACGGCGGGCCGAAGCGGCTGCCCGCCTCGGCCCGTATTTGCCCGCGAGCGCTACAATCAGCCGGCGCTGCCGCTGGCCTCGGCGCTGACGCTGGCGCTGGCCTCGAACGAGACGCTCACGCTGGCGCTGGCCGCGACTGTCGCCTGTACGGCGCCGGTGAAGGCGGCGGCCACGCTGGCGTTGATCTCGAGGGCGCAGCCTGCGAGGTTGCCACCCACGGAGACGACGTCCGTCCCGATCCTGGTTACGGCGCCCAGCGCGATCTCACCCTTCTGGGCGACCTCGAGGATGATCGGCAGCGAGCCTTCGATGCGGCCCACGAGCGCGGCATCGGCGACACCTTCCAGGCGCACATCGGGATCGGTGCACGTCGCGCGCAGCGAGGCAGAGCCGCTGCAGTCGGCGCTGCAGTCAACCTCAGCCATGGCTTCGCAAGCCGGCGGCTCGAGGTTACCGGTGCAGCTGGGGGCCGTCGCCGTGCCCTCGCAGCCACCTCGGCACTTGGCGTTGGCGCCGCACTCGATGCCGCCCTCCGCCTCGATCTGGCAGCTGCCGCGGCACGAGCCCTCGCAGGTCCCGTCGCAGCGGCCATTGCACATGCCGCCCGAGGCGGTGTTGCCTTCACAGGTGCCGTCGCACATGCCTTCACAGGTACCCTCGCAGGTACCCTCGCAGTTCACCGCCACCGTCGCGCTGCCCTCACAATAGGCATCAGCCTCGCACGTGCCCTGGCAGCTGACGCTCAACTCGCCCGGATCGCAGCGCACCTCGACCGTGCCCGGATCGCACTGCACCTCGGCCGCGGCATAGCAGTCCGCTTCGCAATTGAACTGCGCCTGGGCGTCCACGGTGCAAACTGGCGGCACGATGACCAGCGTGGCCTGTGCGGTCAGGGTGGCATCCAGGGTTGCCGTCGCCGCGTTGCACAGCGTCCTGACCTGCTCGTCCGAGATCTCCCCGGTGGGTGCCGGCATGCCGGCGATGGTTGCACAGGCGCCCGCCACATCGGCCTTGATGGTGCCGGCGAGGCTCGTCAGCGCCGCCGCGGAAGTCGTCAGGGCATCGACCCGACCGCTGATCTCGGCGCAGCTCCCGCCGCCACCGCCCCCATCGTCGCCACACGCGGCGACGAGCGAGCCCGTGAGGGCGAACAGGCCGAAGACGGAAACAAGTGAAGTAAGCTTTCGATTCTGGCTCATCAGAGCATCTCCTGTGCTGCGCCGTCGGGGGACGCGGGGCTCCGGGTCCCTGCGGCAGGTCGAGTGAACGAGTCGGTGAATGGGGCGTGCCCCGCGCTCATGATCCCTTGGGCTGTTGGTTAGATCCGGGCTGCCTGGGTGCTTGCCCCTGGTGGAAGGGGCAGGCTCCGTAACGGCCCGAGGCCGCGAATATTAGCATCTGCACATTTTTCCACCTCACCCTTCCTGGGCGCGCCGGTACGACTTCCCCCGCGCACCGGGCTGGTGGGCGCAAATCATCGCGAGTCAGCGCTAACTGGGCAACTTCGCGACCCGCGAGTGAGCTCATGAATATGAACCACTTATCAAGTGTGAGTTGAGGCACTGCACGCTGCGCGGGCTGAGGCTCAGCAAGATCTGCGCCGCGACTGCGAAGCCGCACCGGCATCCTTTCGTGAACACCGTTTCCGAGGCCGCCCATGACCGCTTCCTTCCCTGCTCTCGATGATTTCGAGCTGATCGCTCGCTACACCGATCAGCCCTCGAGGCTGCCTACGGGCGCGCGCGCCGCGGCGGCAAAGCTGAGCTGCGACACAAATGTCATAGCGTACGCTCTCATCGATCTCGATGAGCGGCTGCAGCTGAGCGAGGGCTGGCTGGTGCTCACCTCGCACACCTTGGTCTGCCTGCCCGCGGGGCAGGCTCCTGTCGTAGCGGGGCGGAAGGCGGTGACCAGCTGCGCGGTGGAGCGGGGGGTGTCCTGCAACACGCTGCGCGTGGATCTCGCTGGCGAGGCGCCGCCGTTCCTCGTTCGTTACACGCAGCGGCAGAGCTCGGCGGTCGAGCGGATCGTGGCCCTGCTCGAGGGCGACAGCATCGAGCCGGGCGCGGAGGGAGGCACGCGCGTGAGCGACGGCACGGTTACGGCCGACGAGCGCTACGCGGCGGAGGTGGTGCGGCCGCTGCGCGACGCCCAGGCGCTGGTCAGCCGTAACGGCATGCTCATCATCGCCCGGCTGCTGCGCTACTTGCTGCCCTATCGCCGGCAGCTCGCCATCGGGCTGGGCGCCGCCGCGCTGATCACCTTGTGCGCGCTGGTGCCGCCGTACCTGACGGGCTACCTGATCGACGACGTGCTGCGCCCCGCACAGGGCGGCGAGCTACGCCGGGAGGAGGCCAGCTACATCGCCTGGCTGTGTGTGGCGGGCATGGCCGCCGTGTACGTGCTGCGGCGCGCGGCCGCCTGGGTGCGCCTGCGCTTGATGGCGGTGCTGGGCGAGCTGGTGGCGCGCGATCTGCGCCAGGAGCTGTATTCGCACCTGCAGAAGCTGAGCATCTCCTTCTACTCGCGCAAGAAGACCGGCAGCCTGATCACGCGGGTCAGCTCCGACACCGATCGGCTGTGGGACTTCGTCGCCTTCGGCATCGTCGATCTGTCGCTCGGGCTGGTGATGCTGCTCGGCCTGTGTGTGGTGCTGATCAGCCTGGACGTGACCCTGGGGCTGCTCATGGCCCTGCCGCTGCCGGTGCTGGCCTACGCCATCCGCAGGAACGGCCAGCGCATGGAGCGCATGTTCACGCGCGCGTTCCGGCGCTGGTCCAACTTGACCGATGTGCTGAGCGACACCATCCCCGGCATCCGCGTGGTGCGCGCGTTCAACCAGCACGCGCGGGAGGGCGCGCGCTTCCGCGCGGCGAACGAGGCCGCCACCGACGACTTCAACTACATCCACACCATCTGGACGGCGTTCTGGCCAGGGGTGATGCTGACCGTGGAGCTGGCCATCATCCTGGTCTGGATGTTCGCGCTGCCACGGCTGCTGGGAGAGGAGCTGCTCGGGCCGCCTCTCTCGCTCGGCACGTTCGTCTCCTTCCTGCTGTACACCGGCATGTTCATGTGGCCCATCGAGGTGCTGGGCCAGATGGCGCGCATCGTGAACCGCGCCACCACCTCGGCGCAGCGCGTGTTCGAGGTGCTCGACACCAAGCCCGAGGTGGTGGACGCGGCAGAGCCGCTGGCAGTGGGCTCGCTCGAGGGCAACGTCAGCTTCGAGGACGTGAGCTTCTCCTACGATCAGGTGCGGCCGACGTTGCGGCACGTATCCTTCCAGGTGCGCGCAGGCGAGACCATCGGGCTGGTGGGCCCCTCGGGCGGCGGCAAGAGCACCCTGGTCAACCTGCTCACCCGCTTCTACGACGTGAGCGGTGGCCGCATCCTGATCGATGGCGTGGATCTGCGGCAGCTGGACAGCGGGCAATACCGCCGCCAGGTGGCCATGGTGCTGCAGGATCCTTACCTGTTTCACGGCAGCGTGCTGGACAACATCCGCTACGGCCTGCCCGAGGCCACCTTGGCCCAGGTGGTGGCGGCGGCCCGGGTGGCAAACGCGCACGACTTCGTGTGCAAGCTGCCGCACGGCTACGACACCCTGGTGGGCGAGCGCGGGCACACGCTCTCGGGCGGCGAGCGGCAGCGCATCAGCATCGCGCGCGCGGTGCTCAGCAACCCGCGCATCCTGATCCTGGATGAGGCCACCAGCGCCGTGGACACCGAGACCGAGCAGAAGATCCAGCAGGCCATGGATCGCCTGGCGCGCGGGCGCACTGTGTTTGCGATCGCGCACCGCCTGTCCACCTTGCGCCGCGCGTCGCGGCTGTTCGTGATCGAAGAAGGGCGGCTCACCGAGCAGGGCACTCACCCGGAGCTGATCCAGAAGCCCGGCGGCACCTATCGCCGGCTGTATGAGCTGCAGCAGCAGCTGCAGGACGCGGGCTGAAGAGCCACCCGTCAGAAAGGGCAGACCGTGTTGGAAACTACCACCAGTGATATCGCGGCGAGCGGCTCCGGCGTGCGCCCGCGCAGCACACCCCGCCTCTGGCTGGGCCCCGGGCAGCGCCTGTGGCTGGAGCAGACAGGCGAAGAGGTCTGCGTGCGCCCGGTGCGCTGCTTTCCCTGGAGCGCCCCGGGGCAACTGGTGAGCCTGCGCGACAAGAGCGATCAGGAGCACTGCTTCGTCAGCGCGCCGGAGGACCTGGACCCGGCGTCGCGCGCGGCGCTCATCGCGGCCATGGCCAGCGCGGGCTTCGTGCTGGAGGTAGACGCCGTCCAGAGCGTGGAAGAGGACTACGAGGTGCGCGTGTGGAAGGTGCACACGCGCCAGGGCGCGCGTACCTTCCAGACGCGGCTCGACGACTGGCCCTGGCGTGCTCCAGACGGCACCTATCTGATCCGCGATCTGTGCGGTGATCTGTTCCGCCTGCCGCCTGCCGAGCGGCTGGATCCCGGGAGCCAGCGCTGGCTCTGGGCTTACGTGGGCTGAGGCAACAGCAGGCGCAGGCGACAGCGGGCGGGGCGGGTTATGCTCGCCGCATGAGACCGTTCCGACCGCTGCTTCGCTACTTTGCCCAGGGGGTGCTGATCGCAGCGCCCATCTTGCTGACGCTGTACCTGGTCATCACGCTGATGGCGGCCATCGATGGGCTCATGCACGTGCCCGTCCCGGGGCTGGGCCTGGTGCTGGCGCTGTGCCTGCTGACCTTGCTGGGCTTCGTCGCCTCCAGCGTGATCGGCAGGCGGGCGGTGGCGCTGGCCGAAGGGGTGCTGCGGCGGGTGCCGCTGGTCAAGCTGCTGTATCGCGCGCTCAAGGATCTGGTCGGCGCCTTCGTGGGCGAGCGCAAGGGCTTCGATCGGCCAGTCGTGGTGCAACTCTCGGAGCAGGGCGCGCTCATCCTGGGCTTCATCACGCGCGAGGCCGTCGCCATCGAGGGGCTGGAGGACCACGTCGCCGTGTACTTACCCCAGGCCTACAACTTTGCCGGTAACCTGGTCTTCGTCCGCCGCTCCAGCGTCCAGCCGCTGAAGGTCAAGAGCTCGGAGCTGATGAGCTTCATCATCTCGGGCGGCATCGCCGGCTTCCAGCCGCAATCGCTCGTTCCACCGCGGTCCACACCAAACTAGCCGCCACCCTACCAGCCCCCCGTGCAGCCCTGCGCCACGCCGCCCCCCCGGTTGCTCTGCTGCGGAAAACGGACTAACCCCGGGGAGCGAAACGGAGCTCACCCATGAAATACCTGCACACCATGGTCCGCGTGACCAACCTCGAAGCCTCGCTCGACTTCTACTGCAACAAGCTCGGGCTCAAAGAGCTCAAGCGCCACACCAACGAAGGCGGGCGCTTCACCCTCGTCTTCCTCAGCGCCCCCGGCGATGACGAGGCCCAGGTCGAGCTCACCTACAACTGGGATCCCGAGGTGCTGAGCGGCGGCCGCAACTTCGGCCACCTCGCTTACGAGGTCGAGAACATCTACGACACCTGCCAGAAGCTCATGGACGCCGGCGTCACCATCAACCGCCCCCCGCGCGACGGCCGCATGGCCTTCGTCCGCTCCCCCGACGAGATCAGCATCGAGCTCCTGCAGGCCGGCGAAGCCCTCCCCAAAGCAGAGCCCTGGGCCTCCATGCCCAACACCGGAAAGTGGTAACTCCAACCATCTGACCCCGCACCGCTCCCCCACCCCTCTCCCATGCCGCGCACCACCCCGCCCCTACCCGCGCAGCGCGGATAAACAAAGCGCGACCCAGACCCCGCGCGCAGCGCCCGCGCGCAGCGCCCGCGCGGGCGGAAGCGGGGCTGGACCCCGCGCACGCGGGCGAGGCGCTGCTCCCACGACACCATCGTCAAACCCCTCACGAGGCCCACGCTGCAACTCACGTAAGGCTGTACTCAGGCACCCCGCCATCGGGAGGGAACGCAAGCGGGGCTGGGGCCCCGCGCGCAGCGCCCGCGCCGCGCGGGCGGAGGCGGGGGTGGGGCCCCGCGC
>JAICQL010000387.1 GCA_025937895.1 Polyangiaceae bacterium
CGGGGCCGATGCCGGCCCGTGCGAGACGCGGCAGGGCGAGTTGAACCAGCAGGACGGCGGCGCTCCGCGCGAGCCAGAGCTGGGGAACGGTCGTGGGGCTTCCGGCGGTGCTTCGAGTGCCGCGGGCAACGGCGGCGCGGGCGGCCGCGACCTCGACGGCAACGTCCCGGCAGCGCAGTCTTGCGAGCCTGGCAGTCAGCTGCAGTGCCTCGGGCCCGGCGGCTGCCCGGGTAGCCAGCGCTGCTCGGACGACGGAGCCAGCGCGTCGGCTTGCGAGTGCGGGGCTGCTGCCGTTGCCCTGGCCGAATCGGTGGGCGCTGCGTGCGAGAGCGATGACGATTGCTCCCCCGGGCTCGCCTGCACGTCGTCTCAGGCCAGCTCCGGCCCGTTCCTGGGCGGCGGGGTGCAGGGCGGCTACTGCTCGCGCCCCTGCGGCACGGACTCCGACTGCGCCAGCTCGGATCCCGGCGCCCTGTGCGTGCGCCACGAAGGGGGCCCGCCGTTCTGCTTTCAGCAGTGTGGGCTGGCCACGCGCAGCTTCCCCGACCAGTGCAACGGGCGCAGCGAGCTGTTGTGCCTGCCGCTCTCGGGCGGGCAGCGCGGCTACTGCGCGCCCGCGTGCCAGACGGATGACGACTGCGCGCCGCGCGCCTGCGATCTGGCCACGGGCCTGTGCTCCGACGAGGCGAACGACGGTCTGCCGGTGGGCAGCGCGTGCAGCGCCGACGAGCAGTGTGCTGCAGGCCTGTGCCTGACTCTGCCGGGTCAGACTCCGGCGTGCACGGGCCTGTGCACCCTGGGCAGCGCCGCCGGCTGCGGCTTCGCTGAGGAGGATCCCTCTCGCTCCGCCGCTTGCACGAACGACAGCGCTGGCGACTTCGGCCTTGGCCTGGCTGCGGGAGTGGGCCTGTGCCAGGAGCTGTGCAACGTGGACGAGGACTGCTTCCAGGCGGAGCTCGGCTGGGGCTGCACGCCGTGGGCCGATGCAGCTGACGAGGAGCGCTTCGGCAGCGTTGGCTTCTGCGAGGTGCTGGTGTCTGCCACACAGAGCGATCCAGCCTGCAATGACAGCTGCCTGTTCGCCGGCAATGGCTCCTGCGACGACGAGACCTCGTTCCTGCCGCTGTGCGAGCAGGGCACGGACTGCTCCGACTGCGGTCCCGGCTGAGGGAGGGGTGGCGCGTGATCTTCCTGCCAACTTCCGGCGCCCTGGTCGCCAACCGCTTCCGGCTGCGCCACCCCATCGGCAAGGGCGGCATGGGGCAGGTGTGGGAGGCGCACGATCGCGAGCTCGACAGCGCCTGCGCCATCAAGTTCATCCTCGATCACCTGGCGCGCGATCCTGACGCGCGCCTGCGCCTGGTGCGCGAGGCGCGGGCCGTGGCGCGGCTGCGCTCGCCGCACGTGGTCACCATCCTGGGGGTGGGCGAGCACGCCGATGCCATGTACCTGGCGATGGAGCTGCTCGAGGGGCAGACGCTGGCAAGCCGTCTGGAGCGCACCCGCCGGCTCGACGGGGTGACCACCCTGGCGATCGTGGATCAGGTCGTGCAGGTGCTCGACAAGGCGCACGCTCACGGCATCGTCCACCGCGATCTGAAGCCCGACAACATCTGGCTCGGCGCGGGCACGCCGCCCTTCATCAAGGTGCTCGACTTCGGCGTGGCCAAGTCCACCCTCAAGACCGGCGAGAAGCACACGGCCACCGGCGCCCTGATGGGCACGCCGCACTACATGAGCCCGGAGCAGGCCTCGGGCGATCGCGAGGTGGACCATCGCTCCGACCTGTGGGCGCTGGCGGTCATCGCCATGGAGTGCCTGAGCAGCCGCCGCCCGTTCGAGAGCAGCGGCCTCGGCGACCTGCTGATGAAGATCATGCAGTCCAGGCCGCCGCTCGCGCAGGAGCTGGACCCGACCTTGCCGCCCGCGCTCAACCTGTGGTGGCAGCGCGCGCTGGCGCACGACCTGGACGAGCGCTTTCAGACCGCGAGCGACCTGGCACTGGGCCTGCGGCTCGCGCTCGGCATCACCGTGGCGCCGGCCGGTGCTTCGCCGTTTGCCGAGACGGCGCGCGGCACCTGGGGTGTTGCACCGGTGGAGCGCGTACCGACCCTGGTCACCCACATCACCCCGGCGCCGCCCCTGGCCGACGGGGTGCCAGAAGCGCACGGCGCGCTCGCGCAAGCTCTGCCCGCTCCGGAGCCGTTGCCCGCCGCTGCCGCTGCTCCCCACGTGCTGGAGCTCGCTGCTGCGCCCGCGGTGGTCTCGCCCTGGGCTCTACCGCCCTCGCTCGTGTCGCCGCTGCCCGCGCTGCGGCCCAGCTCCGTGGCAGCTGCGCCAGCGCCAGGCTCGCCAGCGCCTGCCTGGACGGAGGTGGACTCCACCCAGGTGGTCGAGGCGCCGCCGCCGCTCACCGAGCCGATGACCGTGCGGCCCGAGGCGCCGTTTCCGTTCAGCGCAGTGGCGGGCGGCTCGGTCGGCGCGGTCACCCAGACCGCGCGCGGCAGAGCCGCTGCCCGGCGCCGCTGGCCCCTGGTCGCCGCCGCTGGAGGCTGCATGCTCGCCCTGCTGTCGTTCACGTGGTGGCGCCTCAGCGAGGTGCCCCCCGGCGCGACCCTCGAGCAGCCCGTATTCGAGCAGCCCGTCGTGGCCGCGACGCCCGAGGTCGTCACGGCGCCGCTGCGCGCGGCGGGCGCCGAGGGCGTGGCGGCACCGAACGTTGCGCCTGCGGTGGCGCCAGTGCGTCCAGCGACTGCGCCCGAAGCCGCTCGACCCGCGGACGAGTCCGTGTCCGGCAAGAGCACGCCGCCGAGCAAGAGCACGGGGGCCAACGTGAGCAGGGGGACCAACAAGAGTACGCCGGCGAGCAAGAGCACGGCGTCCAACGAGAGCACTCAAACCAGCAAGCGCTCGCCCGGCAAGCGCTCGCCCGGCAAGCGCGCGGCACCCGGCAAGAGCAGCGCGCCGCCGAAGGGTGCCCCCGCCGGCGAGAGCGCGCCCAGCGCCGCCGAGCTACAGCGCAGGCTCGGCTTCTGAGCGCTCAGAAGCGCCCGCTGACTCGAATCTCTTTCAGCTTGCCCAGGCCCACCGTGACCGGCAGCTCGCTCAGCGAGGCGCTGCCGCCCTCACTGCCATCGTCCTCCCCCGAGGCGAGCGCCCAGATGCCGAGCGCGCCGGCCACCACGGCGATACCCACGCTCACGTTGGCGATGGTGCCCATGCGGGTGGAGGAGTCGATGTCATCCTGCTGGCTCGGCGCGCAGGTATCGTTCGGGCAGTCCGGCTTCGTGCTGAAGGCCCGGATGCCCGCGTAAGTGCCCGCGCCGGCCGCCACGGCCGCCACTCCGAGGCCCACCCAGCCCAGCGAGCGGAGCGAGCTGCCTTGCCTGCTGTCTGCGGCCGCCACGTCCTCGACCCCGGACTCGGCAGCCGGAGCGTCCGCTCCAAAGGTCCCGCCGGCAGCAGCTTCTCGTGCATTCGCGTCTTTGACCGCGCCGGCAGAGGCCGCGGCCGCCACTCCAGCGCCGGCGGCCCTGCTGCCCGCGCTGGCCTGCGCCGCGCTGCCACCCTCCGGTAACAGATCGGCGCGGCGGTTCAGGCGCTCCGCCTCCTTCAAGGTGACCCCGAGCTCCAGCGGCTCGTAGCCGCTGGCCTGGACCCGTACCTGATGCGCACCGGGGTTCAAGCGGTAC
>JAICQL010000153.1 GCA_025937895.1 Polyangiaceae bacterium
CCGGGCTCCGGCTCCGCCGCTTCAGAGGCACAGACGCTCGACAGGCAAGTCGAGACGACCGCCGCGCCCGGCTCCGTGGGGCTACAGGCAGCGCTGGGCGCGCCCGCCTGGAGATTCGGAAAACACACGTCAAAGCCCGCCGCCGGGCAGCTGCCCGCCGCCTCTTGCGCCTGGCTGGGCGGGGCAAAAGCAGTCCCAGCCAGCAGGACGGCGACGCCCAGCAGCGAGAAGGATCCGAGTGCCGTCGACTTGCCTTTATTCAAGCGCTGTCAGCTCCCAACGAGTGGACTCTGCTCAGACGCTTGGAGACTGCCCCGAGCGAGTTGTCGCACGGAAGATTGTCTTTTTTGTTTTTTGTGCCCGAGCGCCGGCTGGTGGCCATTCGGCCCGGCTGGTACGGTGCGCGCGACGCAATGGGAATCGCAGTGCTTACTGAGCCCGCGGGGCGAGCGCGGCGATCCGCCAGGGCGCGGCGGAGCATCGCCCAGATCCTGCTCGGCTGCACCCTGCTCTCGGCGGGCGCAGCCGGTGCTGCCGAGCCGGCGGCGCCGCCCCGCCCCGATACCGCCCGGTCCTCGGCCGTGCCGGAGGCAGCGCTGGTGCGGGCCCGGCGCCAGCTGCTGGAGCGCGCCAAGCAGCGCTTCGAGGCCGGCCGCGGCGAGGGAGAAGAGGCACGCCAGCAGCTGGAGGGGGCGCTCGACGCGCTGCGCCTCGCGTACCGCCTCACTCCCGCACCCTGGTTGCTGTTCAACCTGGCCCAGGTAAAGAGCCGCCTGGGCGCGTGCCAGGAGGCGACGGAGCTGTACCAGCGCTTCATCGCCAGCACCGCCGCGCCCGAGGCTCGAGCCAGCGCCGAGCAAGCCGTGAAGCTGCTGGGCCAGTGCGCCGAGCCCTCTCCGCTCAGCTCGGACGATGGCCTCGAGCCGGGATTGCTGCCGCCCACCGAGCTGGCCTTGCTGGCAGAGGTGGAGGAGCGCACGCCGCCCGCCTCGCTGAGCAGCGCGAGCGCGGAGCCAGCGACGGCGCCATCGGGCGTCGGCGCGTGGCCCTGGATCTTCGGCGGGCTGGCGCTCGGCTCCGCGCTGGCGGCGGCGTTCTTCTACGGTGAGGCGCTGGACGCCAAGCATGATCTGGATCGGCTGCAGGTGGGCGGCCCCCAGGTGCTCGATGCCCAGGAGCGGGGCCAAACGGCTCAGTCCGCAGCGCGCGTGTTCGGTGGCTTCAGCCTCGGCTTTGCCCTGGCAACAGGCGCCAGCCTGTGGCCGTGGGGTGGCCGCAGCGAGGCGCCGGAGGCTGCCGCTCCGCAGCTCGGGCGGCTCCGCGGGCTCGGCGCGGGTGCCAGCTACTCCTTCGAGTTCTGAAGCTCGCGCGGGCCATCCAGGAAGAACAGGTCGCGCACGTCCTGCTCGCTGCGGGCGGGCTGCGTGGCTTCCGCCGGCGGCTCGGACTCGCTCTGGAGCTGGGGCGCCGCCAGCTCGGGGGAGCGCACTCTGGCCGAGGGAGCAGCGCGCCGCCCGGCGCGCGGAGCAGCAGTGCTGGGGGAGGGGGCTGCGATCGAGGACGGGGCCGCGATCGAGGACGGGGCTGCAATCGAGGACGGGGCCACGGCGCCCGGCCCCGGCAGCGGCTCCGCCGTTGGAGTAGCCTCCACCAGGGGCACAGCCTCGACCTCACTCGCCGCAACCACCGGCACCAGCGGCGCCGTGTGCTGCGTCACCTCCTGCGCCCCTTCATGGCTAACGGTCGCCGAGCTGGCCGCGGCCTCGGCCGGCGCATCCAGCGCCGCAAACAGCAGCGCACCGGCGAGCGCGGCCACCGCCGCGCCGCCCAGCACCAGAATCAGCCGGCGCGAGCGCGGCGCGCGCTTCTTCACCACGCTGGACGGGTGAGCCAGCGCCTCCAGCGCGGCTGCCACCTCTTCCGCCGTGGCAAAGCGCCGGCTCACGTCGCGCTCCAGGCAGCGCAGCACCAGCTCATCCCAGGCCGCCGGCACGTCCGGGACCAGGCTCGACGGCGCCGGAGCTCGCTGCGTCAGCCGCCGCATCGCGATCGCCACCGCCGATTTGCCGTCGAACGGCAGCCGCCCCGTCAGCATCTCGAACAGCACGATGCCGAACGAATACACGTCCGTCGCGCGCGACAGCGCAGAGCCGTCTTCCAGCTGCTCCGGCGCCATGTACGCCGCGCTGCCCACCAGCTCGTGCCGCTCCGTCAGCAGGTGCGCCTGATCACCCAGCAAGCGCGCCAGCCCAAAGTCCATGATCACCGCCTGCAGCCCGCCGGCCCGCCCCTCATCGAGCCGTGCAGGGTTGGCGCGCAGCATCACATTTTCGCTCTTCAGGTCCCGGTGCAGCACGCCCACGGCATGCGCCGCCGCGAGCCCGCGCAACATCTGCCGGCTCAGCTCCAGCACCTCGTCCAGCTGCAGGCGCGGCCCCTTGCGCAGGCGGGCCCCCAAAGTCTGCCCCTCGATGAACTCCATCGTCAGGTACGCGAGCGGGCCATAGCCGGTCACCACGTGGTGACCGAACTCGAAGATCCGGCACACGTGCGGATCGGCCACCCGCCGCGACAGCTGCACCTCTTGCTTGAAGCGCGCGCTGGCCCGCACCTGATCCGCCGACGCCGCCGCCGGGTTGATGGTCTTGAGCGCTACCCGCTCCGAGAGCAGCACGTCCCACGCCTCGTACACCTCACCCATGCCGCCGCGCGCGACGAAGCGCTTGACCCGGTAGCGCCCGCCCACCAGCGCACCCACCTGGATCAAGGTGCCCGCGATCACGTCGTCCGACGACGCAAACTCCGGCAGCCCGCGCACCTCGTCCGCCAGCAGCGCCTGACAGATCTCGCACTCGTCCAGGTGCGCCAGCGCGATCGAGCGCTCCGCCGGCTCCAGCGTGCCGCAGGCGAGCGCATGGAGCACGTCCTCGGCCAGGCACTGGCCATCAAACGTGTCGTGTCGGGGCGCGCGCTCTTCCACGAGTCACTCGTCGAGCGGGCGGGAGCTCGGCTGCAGCTGGGCCGAATTGCGCAGGAGGGCGGTCACACTCAGATCCAGTTCTTCGTAGACGAGGCGAAACAGACTATCGAACTCTTCCGGCGGGAGCTGACCGAACTGCGCCTCGAGCCGCCCCCGAACCGCCCCTGCCAGCCGCTCGCGAGCAGCTGCAATCCAGCGCGCCACCGTGGCGCGATGGACAGCATACACCCGCCCGATCTCCTCGATGTTCATGCCCTCTGCGAAGTGCAGGCGCAAGACTGCGCGTTCACGTGGGGGCATCTCTGCGATCGCTTCGGCCAGGGCCCGCTCGAAGGCGCGCGCATACGCCTCCTTGAACGGCTCATCCCGGTTGCTCATTCCCGACGATCTGGCCGTGGGGACTGCCGCGTCGCTGCCTTCCGGCAAGCTGCCTGGCAGGCGGGACGCCACCTTTTTCTGCCGCAGCGCCAGCCGCATCGCCGCCGTGCGCAGCCAGCGGTCCAGCGGACCTCTGCCGGCATAGCGCGCGATCTTGCGCTCGCCCGAAAACAGCTGAACCCGCAGCAACTGCAGCACCTCGTCGATGAAATCTTTGCGCCCGTCCACCCGCGCGATGGCCGAGCGCAGCGCGCCGAAATAGCGCCGTTCGATCGCACGGCAAGCCGAATCGTCGCCAAGCTCGCTGGCCGCGCAGACATAGAGCGCCGCCGCGTGTTCCGGCGTGGCGTCCGGCGCGTAGCCCAAGGCCGCCAGCCGCTCGCAGAAGCGCTCGTACCGCACCGCGACCTCAGGCCAGCCCTCCCGTCCCTGGTCGAAAGCCGAGCGCCACCCCTCCGTCATCTTCGCGAGTTTAGGCGACTCGGCGGCCTGGAGCATCCGCCAACCAGCCGTGAGCCGCGCGCTCCTTCATCACTCCGCGGCGCTAGACCACCTCCGCCGGCACGTCAACGAACTCGCCGCTTGACTACGGCGCGCTTTCCAAAAGGCCGTCCGCACCGGGCAGGCGCCGGAGCAGGGGGGCTCGCCGCTGCGCGACGCTCAACCTCGCCAGGATGTGCCCCCTTTGCGGAGCACATCCCGACCGTGCGCAGCTGCCTGCACCGGCAGGCGGGTGAAGCTCAGGGCAGGTTCGCGGGATCTTTCAGCCACACCCCGCGCGGCCCCTCCGGGTCGTAGATCAGCGCGCCGCCCATGGTGGGCTCAAAGTAGACGGAGACTCGCAATGTGGGACCCGTCGCCTCGCCCGCTCCGTACATCAGCCATTGCACTGCGGCCACGTCCTCGTCTCGTGCAGGCGCCAGCAGCGCAGGCGGCAGCGCGGGCAAAGCCGCCTCCACGCTGGCGATCTCGGGCGCGTAGTTCCCGCGCAGCAGGCGCGCGGGCACTGTCGCATCGAGGGCGCCATCCGAGCTGCGCACGTGCAGCTCCGCGACCAGCTCCGGAACGCAGTCCACGTGCCCACCCTGAGCGACGGTGCCGCTTGAAGCATCCAGCTCGAGCGACAGCTCCGCGGTGCCACCCGCCAGCCAGCGACCGGGCAGGGGAGTAGCAAGGTTTGCGGCCAGCTGCTGCAGAGTCACGCCGAGGTCCGGCAACACCTCATCTGCGCTGACGGGGATCGCCGGTCCGAGCACGCACTCGATCAGGTCGTGCCCCTCCGTGCCGGACTGTCCGCCGCGCGTCTCGGCGAGGGTGGATTGATCCTTTGCGGAGCAAGCAGCCGCCAGCACGGCCCCGCAGCAGCTCAGCAACACGGTTCGGCGAAGCATCATGACAGTAGCTTTCGCTCTCGCCGCCAGTCGGGCAACCCGTGTCTTGCCCGGTTTCGCCCAAACCATGACCCGCAAGCGCCAAGCGATGTGCTAGTCTGGGCAAGTGGAGCTGATCGCGAGCCAGTTTCTGCGGGCCTTGCGCGGCAAGCGCTCGCAGGTCGCGTTTGCCCGGCGCCTGGGCTATCGAGCCAACCCCATCACTGACTGGGAGCGCGGCGTACGTTTCCCCACGGCGGTAGAGGCGCTGCGCGCCGCCGCGCGCGCGAACCTCGATGTGGCCGCGGCCTTTCAGCGTTTTGCTCCCGGCGTGCCGCTGCCCATGAACGGTCGCGAGCCCGCGGTCGATCGCTGGCTGCTCGCGTTGCGCGGGGCAGCCTCCGTGAATGACGTGGCGGCACGCAGCGGCTGCTCGCGCTACTCGGTGAGTCGCTGGCTGCGCGGGCTGGCCAGGCCGCGCCTGCCGGACTTTCTGCGGCTGATCGACGGCATCTCGGGCCGCTTGCCGCACTGGGTGGCGGCGTTCGTGCCCATCGAGCAGGTGCCCGCGCTGAGCGAGCGCCATCGCCAGGCAGAGGCCGCGCGCCAGCTGGCGTTCGAGCTGCCCTGGACCGAGGCGCTGCTGCGCCTGATCGAGACGCGCGCGTATCGCGAGCTGCCGGAGCACTCACCGGGCTGGCTCGCCAGCATCCTGGGCATCACGGGGGAAGAGGAGCAGCGCTGTCTGCAGGCGCTGCTGGAGGCGGGCGCGCTGGCGCTGGAGAGTGGCCGCTACCACGTGCGCAGCTCCAGCACCGTCGACACGCAGGGCGGGCAGGCGGCGCTGCATCACCTGAAGCAGCACTGGTGCGCGGTGGCCAGCCAGCGCCTGCCGGCGCCGGGCCCGAGCGAGCTCTTCGCGTACAACGTCGTCTCCGTCTCGCGCGCGGATCTGGAGCGCATCCGCGAGAAGCTGCGGATGACGTTTCGAGATATCCGCTCGACCGTCGCTGCCTCACAGCCGGAGGAGGTCGCAGCGGTGATCAACCTGCAGCTGATCGCCTTCGAGCCGCGCTGAGCTTGCGCAGCACCGCCGGGTGTTCGCCCGTGCAACACCGTGTCCGTGCTTCACACCCGCTCACCGAGACAGCGCGCGCACGTTTGTCGCGTTAACGATGCGCGCGCGAGTGTTGGTTCGCACAGCAGCCAGCGACGTGTCCGTCGCTCTGGTGCGAGGAGGTGTCAGCAGCCTCGGGCTCGATCGACTTTGGAGGTGCTTCGTGTTCTTGCGATGCTACACCCAGGGGGGTGACGATGGGTTCGCGGGAGGATCGAACGGTGACAGCAGTCGCGCGAGGCACTCACGGTCTTTCATGGAGGAGCTGGCGCTGCCGGAGATGGTGCGGAGCTCTCTGCGGCGCACGTGCCGGGCAGCGCGGCGGAGCGCTGTTGTTTGCGCTCTCCATCGGTTGCGGCGCCAGCCACGCCACTACCGCCGGGGAATCAGTGCTCGATGACTCCGGCTTTGACGCCGAGGGGTCTGCCGGCGCTGGCGCTGCTGCCGAGAACGCCGCTGGTGCTGCTGCCGAGAGCGCCGCTGGCGCTGCTGGGGCAGGCGGAGCCTCTGGCGGCGGCGACGCGGGCGCGAGTGGTGCTGTAGCTCCCACGCTGTGTTCCACCAGCATTGGCTCCTGTCGGTTCGAGTCGTCCCAGCAGTGCCCGCAGCACCAGCCGGAGCAGGGTACAGCCTGTGAGGTGCAGGGGGCCTGCTTCTATTGTCCGGTATCGGCGGCTTCCATCGCCGTCTCCACCTGCCGCGAGGGCCGCTGGTCGAACACGCGCGCCGCTTGCGGCAGCTAGCACGACGCCCGGGCTGAGCATCCCGCGCTGGCCGTAACACGGCTCTTCCGCGTAGCACCCGCGGCAGGGCTGAGGGCGGAGGTGTGTCCCGCGCCAGCCGGCGGTGGGCGAGGTGTAGCGATCTGAGCTGAATCAAGCAACGCCAAGCAAACAGGAGAGAGCATGCGACGACGAATCATCTCGAGTGGGCTCGCGCTCGTGACGGGCTTCGGGGCAGCAGGGAGCGCCTGGGCAGGGCAGGGGGTCATCGACTCCAGCCAGGGCACGGTGGATCTGGAGTTCAATTTCCGCTTTCCACCCACCCCGGGCCAGCTCACCAGCGCACGCGAACAGCTGCAAAACGCCAGCGCCGTGCTGTGCGACGCGCTGGAGGGGCAGCTACGCATCGGCAAGGTGACGTTCACTGCCGGCGGGCCCCGCCAAGATCAGGCAGACTTCTGGTTCCATCCCGAGCCGGGCCGCTCCAGCGCGCCGATCTTCCGCGACGGCAGCTCCCTGATCACGCCGGGCCAGCACATCACCCTGCTCGCGAGCGGTCTCCAGGGCGACGTGCTGGCGCACGAGCTCGGCCACTACATGCTCGGTCTCGGCGATCAATACGACGAGCAGCGGCGCTGGGGCGGCGGCTGCGGGCAGGGGCCTGGCTTCGAGCCCGGCAGCATCGACGAGCAGAACCACAGCATGATGCAGCAGAGCGGACGGCTGCGCTGCGCAACGGCCGCGCTCACGGGCTCGCTCAGCGCCTGCCTCACCGACGCCACCTGCCTTACCCCGGGCGAGACCTGCCGCGCCGTATTGATGTCGGAGCTCAGCGTGGCCTCCAACCACGATCTGCTGCAGGGCAACGAGTGCCGTGGCGCCGTGGCGACCTCGCAGGTGTCGCTCGGGGTCGTGCTCGACTCTGGAGAGCCCGTGGCCGCCTTCGACTCGACCAGCTTCACCACGGCGCAGGCCACGGCCGCCAGCTCCACCAGCATGGAGGTGTTCGACGCCAACGGGGTGGTGCCCGATTTCTACGAGGGCAGCTCCTATGAGCTCTTCGTGTATTTCGAGAAGACGGGCGCCTCCGCCTGGAACGCTCACTTCGGCGTCGATGCCGGTCGTACCGGCGGCAGCGCCGGCGCTCTCGCCATCGTGAAGACCGTCAGCTTCACCTTCGAGCCGGGCGGCGCGCTGCAGACCATCTCGGAGAAGGACCCCGTGGTCACCCTCAGCGGTCTCGTGAACGGCGCGCCCGATCTGCCGCTCCAGTTTCTGTTCGGAACGCCAGCCTCGGAGGACCCCACCGTCATCGGCGATCCCAGCCGCTGGGAGATCTCCGAGCGCACCTTCAACTCCCTGTCTTTCACACCCGACGGCAACCCGGGCTGCACCGCAGCCAACTGCGCAGACGTGGGCTTCAACTCCACGACCAATCGCTTCGAGGTGACGCAGCAGTCGCAGATCCAGGGCGGCCTCTCCGACTGGGCGACGGTCGCGCGCAACTATCCGTTCATGAGCGCGCCCGCTGGCCTGCCCGTGGCCGCGCCGCCTGCGGTCTGCGCCAGCGCCGTCACGTTCGTGGAGCAGGTGGAGGGCAGCGACCAGGTGATGCTGGTGCTCGACCGCTCGGGCAGCATGTCGACCCCGCTCAGCGACGATGACCCCACCACCCGACTGGCCTTCGCGCAGGCCGCCGCGCGCGCCTTCGTCGATCTGCAGTCCGGCGCGGGCATCGAGCTTGGCATCACCTCCTTCAACCACACCTCCGGTATCGATCGCCCCATCGCCGCCTACGGAGGCGCCGACAGTACAGCCATCAAGGCGCAGATCGACGCCCTGCTGGCCGGCGGCAACACCGCCATCGGCGACGCGCTGGCCAGCACGTCTGCCGACTTCACCCGCGTCGCCAGCGCAGGGCGCGTGCAGACCGCCGTGCTGATGAGCGATGGCCAGAACAACGCTGGCGTCGATCCGGCGCAGGCCGCGGACAACCTGCGCGCCCAGGGCGTGCGCGTGTTCACCGTGCCCGTCTCCAGCGACGCCGATCGCGAGACCCTGAGCGAGATCGCCGGCGCCACCCGGGGCGAGATGTTCGACGCGCCCCACGGCGATGAGCTGCCGCCCATCTACGCGGAGCTGCACGCTCGCCTGCGGGGCGAGACCGCCGCGCTGCCGCGCACCCAGCTGCACTCGCCGGGCTACAGTGTCGAGCCGCCGATCATTGCCCGTGCAGCCGCGGTCGCGCCGCCCTCCAACGAGGTGACGTTCGAGGTGGAGGAGGGTGCCGAGCAGCTCAACTTGCTGCTCTCGGCGCGCAACGCCGGCATCAACGGCTGGGACCCCGGCTTCTTCCTGGAGGGCCCGGACGGCACCGTGATCAGTAGTGAAGACGAGGGCGTGCTCATCGATCCGCTGTACCGCATCATCCGGGTCGAGCTGCCCGCGCCCGGCGAGTGGACGCTCGAGGTGTTTGCCCTCGGCTTCGAGGATCAGGATTCCTTCGCGCTCGCCCACATCGAAAATCCGGAGCCCAGCTGCACGGTGGGGCTGTCGCAGCTCAGCTTTGGACCCGGGCAGAGCGTGACCGTCAGCGCCACCGCCGCACACGGCGTGACCCTGGATCGAGGCGTGGCGTTTGACGCCGTCGTCGCGCGACCGGATGGCTCCGTCGTGCCGCTGATCTTCCGCTACGATCCGCTGGGCCGCACTCACACGGCGTCCTTTGACGGCTTCGTCGGCCGCGGCGCGTATCGCGTGCTCCTGCGCTGCGAGGCAGGCCCCGACGCCGCGTTCCCGCTTGGCGAGTCCATCTTTGATGGCCCCGACCAGCCCGACGTCGAGCGCCACCCCTTCGTGCGCTACTCGCAGGCCACGTTCTTCTCCGATGACTCGACCACGCCCGCTTGCACGTCGAGCGACTGCGATGGTGACGGCATCCCCAATGACAGCGAGCCGCCAGGAGACGCGGACGGTGACGGCTTCCCCAACGATCGCGACACCGACAGCGACGCCGACGAGATACCCGACGCGGTCGAGGGCACCGGCGATCCAGACCGCGATGGCAAGCCCAACAGCGTCGACCTGGACTCCGACAACGACGGCATTCCCGACGGCGAAGAGGGCATTGGCGATGCCGACGGTGACGGCATCCCGGAGTACCTCGATCCCGCGTTGCCGGTCGCCAGCGCGGGCCCCGACCAGACCCTCGAGTGCAACTCCGGCCGCGCCACGGCGCAGCTGGACGCCAGCGCCTCGCGAGTCGATGGAGGCACCGCGCTGTCCTTCGCCTGGTCCGCACCCGGCATCAGCTTCAATCCGCCCACCAGCGCCAGGCCCAGCGCCAGCTTCCCGCTGGGCACCACCAGCGCCACGGTCACCGTCACCAGCGCCGCTGGCGCCAGCGCCAGCGACTCCGTGTCCATCAGCGTCGTGGACACCACAGCGCCCGTGCTCACCGTGCCCCCGGATGCCAGCGGCTCATGCCGCTCCGTCAACCTGGGCACCGCCACCGCCACGGACGCCTGCGGCGGCCCCGTCACCATCAGCAACGACGCTCCCGCGACCTTTCCGCTGGGCTTGACGGTGGTGACCTGGACCGCCACCGACCGCTTCGGCAACACCACCACTCGGCACCAGCTGGTCAGCGCCGGCATCGGCAACGATCGCAGCTGCTGCCCCGCCGGCACCCGCGTGCTGGTCGGCACCAGCAACAACGACACCCTCACCGGCACCGCGGGCGCCGACTGCATCATTGCGCTCGGCGGTCAGGACACCATTCGCGGCCTCGGCGGCGATGACTTCCTGAGCGGCGGCGACGGCGACGACGTCATTGAAGGCGGCACCGGCAACGATCAGCTCGAGGGCGGCAGCGGACAGGACCGCCTACGTGGCGAGGCCGGCAATGACCTCCTGCTGGGCGGCGACGGCGACGACCAGTGCCTCGGCGGCGACGGCGACGATCGAGTGGCGGGCGGCCAGGGTCAGGACAACCTGCAAGGCGAGGCCGGCAACGACGCGCTCTACGGTCAAACCGGCGACGACACCCTGAACGGTGGCGAGGGCAACGACGCCCTGGACGGCGGAGCCAACAACGATCAGTGCCTGGGCGGCTCCGGCACCAACACCACGCTCTCCTGCGAGCGGTGACCCCGGCCGGGGCGCTCGCCAGCGCCCCGGGCAGAGGATAGGGAGAGTGGGGCGGCGGCCGGCGCGCGTTTTTTTCTCGAGCCGGGTAGAAATGAGGAAGGCTCGCGCGACAGGGCTGCATCGGGACCAGGAGTTCCGTCTTTCAGGAGCGAAACCAATGCGATTCATGATGCTCATCCACCACGACGAAGCAGCCCTGGCCGCCGCCCCCAAGGAGCTGTGGACAGAGTACGCGGCCTTCAACCAGGCGCTGGCCAAGGCGGCGGGCTGCTCCGCCGGGGAGCGGCTGCAGCAGAGCTCCGCCGCCACCACCGTGCGCCAGCACGGCGGCAAGACCGACGTGCTCGATGGCCCCTACGCCGACACCAAGGAGCAGCTCGCCGGCTTCTTCTTCATCGAGGCGCCGAGCCTGGACGAGGCCATTGTCTGGGCCCAGCGCTGCCCCTCGAGCAAATACGGCTCGATCGAGATCCGCCCCATCGTCGATCCCAAGGCGGGCTGGTAGCGCAGATGTTGGCGGGCGAGGCGGGTGGTGCTGCCGAGCGCGTGGCGCGCGAGAGCTACGGCCGCCTCGTCGCTTTCCTCGCCGCGCGCACCCGTGACGTGGCCAGCGCCGAAGACGCCCTGAGCGAGGCCTTCGCCGCGGCGCTGCGCCAGTGGCCAGCGCAGGGCATCCCGGACAATCCCGATGCCTGGCTGCTGACGGTCGCGCGTCGGCGCCAGACCGACGACGCGCGGCGGCGGCAGCTCCGCAGGGCAGGGCAGGCGCACGTGGAGCTGCTCGGCAGCGAGCTGGAGGCGCTCGCCGCCGAGCAGGAGCCCATCCCCGATCGCCGTCTCGCGCTGATGTTTGCCTGCGCCCATCCGGCGATCGAGGCCAGCATGCGCTCGCCTCTGATCTTGCAGACCATCCTCGGCCTCACCGCGGAGGACATCGCCGCCGCCTTCGTGCTGCCCGCCAAGACGATGGGGCAGCGCCTGGTGCGCGCCAAGGCGCGCATCCGCGACGCCGGCATCCCCTTTCGCGTGCCCGACCCTGCGGAGCTGCCCGAGCGCCTCGCCGCCGTGCTCGACGCCATCTACGCCGCCCACAGCACCAGCTGGAACGAGCTCGATGACCACGGCAGCGCAGAGCTCGCCAGCGAGGCGCTCTGGCTGGCCCAGCTGCTCGTCTCGCTGCTGCCCGACCAGCCCGAGGCCAAGGGCATGCTGGCTCTGGCGCTGTATACCAGCGCCCGCCGGGCCGCACGCCGCGCTCCCGACGGCGCTTACGTGCCGCTCGAGCAGCAAGACACCCGCCTCTGGGACCACACGCTGCTCGCCCGTGCCGAGCAGCTCTTGCAACAGGCCAGCGCTGCTGGCCCCACCGGTCGCTACCAGCTCGAGGCCGCGATCCAGTCCGCGCACGTGGCCCGCCGCCTCACCGGCATCACCAACTGGGGCGCCATCCTCGCCCTGTACGACCACCTGCTCGCGCTCACCGGCTCTCCCGTCGTCATCCTCAACCGCGCCGTGGCCAGCGCCCAGGTGCACGGCCCGCTCGCGGCCCTGCGCGACCTGCAGCAGCTCGACAGCGACTCACGCATGCGCTCGTATCAGCCCTACTGGGCCGCCAGGGGCCACCTGCAAGCGCTGGCCGGTGAGCCTGGCGCCGCCGTCGAGGCGCTGACCCTCGCCATCGGGCTCAGCACGGATGAAGCCGTGAAGGGCTACTTGCGGGCGCGCCTGGCGGCTCTCGGCTCCGGGTGAGGTGCGAGGTCTCTTCATCAGCTCGAGGGGCAGGAAGCGTATGCGCTCCAGCCCTTCAGCGAGCATTCGAATGCTCCGCAATCACTGCCATGGCTGTTTGCAAACACTCGAATGCCCACGCTCTCGGAGCGGAGTGTGCTTAGAAGAATTCGAATGCTTCTTGCCAGTGGCCCAGCGCTCGTGCCCAGCACTCAAATGCTTCCTCCGGCCACCAAGTAGCGGCGTAATTGGCATTCTCATGCGCTCGGTCAAGGGCTCTGCAGCAGGACGAGCATTCGAATGCCCGCATGGCAAATGCCATCTGCCTCGAGAACATTCGAATACTGGCTGGGTAATGGGTAGCAACTCTGGAAGCATTAGAATGCTTGCCAGCTGATGACGGGGTTATCCGGCGAGCGCTCGCGAGCCCTGGAATGCCGCCACTTGTCGGTTCGTGCGCAATTGCTTGCCGCAGGACGACCTGCTGCGCATTCACTGGCATAGCCGGCCCTCGTCGTGCGATGGGAGCAGGCACGGCGCCGAGGTGGGAGTCGAGGTGCCGCCAATGGGGAGGGTTTCGCGTTCCGCGTGGCAGCGCAGCGCTCCGCCCGCTTCGAGAGGCGCGCCGAAAAGCTAGCAATCCACTCCGGAACTCGCCCGAGGTCCGCGCGAACTGCCGAGCTCATCAGCCAGAGAAAGGAAGACATGGCACGACCCGAGTTGGTGCGCGGTAGGCCCGCGCTCGAGCTGCCCACGGAGGCAGCGTTCCGCGCGACCTTGCCGGAGATGGAAGCGCTCGCCGAGGACGAGCTGGCTTCGATCAACGTGGACGTGGTGAACGCGGTGACCACCGTGCTCGGCTGCTTGCCGAAGCTGCGCACCCTGCGGCCCGACATCGCCCGGCACCTGGGCACCTTCGATCTCGAGCGCTTTGATCGGCTGGAGCAATATGCGCTGGCGCTCAATCATGCCCACGTCATCCATCGCGGCGCGGTGGCGACCAGGAGCAGCATCGCGCAGCTGGGGGCAGAGGTGATGGAGGCGCGGGATCGCCTGCTCGATGACGCGCGCTCGCTGGCCAATCATGGCTTGCTCCATGCGGAGCGCCTGAGGGAGTGCAAGAAGGCGCCCGGGTATCGCCCCGCCGCGACCGACGTGTTCACCCTGGTCACGTTGTTCAAGGAGCAATGGTCGCAGATCGAAAACCGCACCCCGGTGACCGCCGAGGCCCTGCAGCGAGCCGGTAGCAGCGCGCTCGAGTTGCTCGCCGCCGTCGGAGAGAAGGATCAGACCATTCCCACCCAGGACGAAGCGCAGCTCGTCCGGCAGCGCGCCTATACCGTGTTCGTCAACGCCTACAGTGACATTCGCGCCGCAGTCGATTACCTGCGTCGCAAGCAGGGGGATGCCGGCACCTTCGCTCCCGCGCTCATCGCCGGGCGCGGGGGTCGGGGCAGCTCGAGCGCCGCAGCCAGCGCGACAGAGGGCTCTCCCAGCTCCGGCGGCGCTGGCTCAGCAGCGCCCCAGGCGGATTCGGTCGCTGGCGATCCAGTGGCACCCGTGCAGGTCAACAACCCGCACAATCTACCCATCGACGCACCATTTGTAGCCTGAGCAGGGCAGGGGAGAGGAACGGCCATGTCACGCCCAAAAGGACTTTATCTGGGAGCTGCCGTGGCACCCACCGGCGGAGACGCCGTTCCTCTCCACGTGCCGCCGCATCACCTCGTCACTCACGGGGTCGTGCTGGGCATGACCGGCAGCGGCAAGACCGGGCTGCTCATGGTGGCGGTGGAAGAGGCGCTGCGCGCCAGGGTGCCCGTGATCATGATCGACGTCAAAGGCGACCTGCCCAACCTGTTGCTCGCGTTTCCCTCCTTTGAGGCTCGCGAGTTCACGCCCTGGCTGGACGGGCACTCGCCTCCCGATGCACCGCCGGCACCCAACCTGGCCCAGCAGCTCGCGGACGAGCGCCGCAATGAGCTCGGCAAGTGGAACATCGGGCCCGCCGACATCGAAGCCTTCCGCGGTAACACCGCCATCCGCGTGCTCACTCCCGGCTCCACCGCGGGTGAGCCGCTGCACATCCTGTCCGCGCTCGAGCAGCGCGCCCGCAGCTGGGATGCCGATCCAGAGGCCAGCCGTGCCGCCGTCAGCGCCGCCATTTCGCTCGTGCTCCGCCTGCTCGGCAGAGACCCGGATCCAGCGCGCAGCCGCGAGCACGTCTTGCTCTCGGTGCTGGCCGAGCGCCGCCTGCAGCAAGGGCAGCCCGCCGAGCTGCACGCGCTGCTCGACGAAGTGCTCGAGCCCCCGCTGGAGCGTATCGGCGCGCTCGACACCGACGACTTCCTGCCCCTCAAGGAGCGCAAGAGCCTCGCGGCCAGCCTCAACACCCTGCTGGCGTCCCCCACCTTCAGCAGCTGGCGCCAGGGCGCCTCGCTCGACGTCCAGAGCTGGCTCACCCCGCGCGACGGCAAGACGCCGGCCACCATCATCAGCGTCGCCCACCTCGACGATGAAGAACGCACCCTCGTACTCGGCGTGTTGCTCGAAGAGATCCTCGCCTACACCCGCAGCCTGCCCGGCACCCGGCACCTGCGCGCCCTCGTCGTGTTCGACGAGGTGTACGGCATGCTGCCGCCACATCCCGCCAACCCGCCCACCAAGCGGCCCACCGTTGCCCTGATGAAACAGGGCCGCGCCTTCGGCGTCGGCGTCCTCATCGCCACCCAGAACCCGATGGACCTCGACTACCGCACCCTCTCCAACGCCGGCTTCTGGGCGATCGGGCGCCTCCAGACCGACGCGGACCGCGAGCGCGTCGTCGACAGCCTCGCCAACGAAAACGAAGAAGGCAGCAGCGCCGCCGAGCTTGCCGCCCGCATCCGCCGCCTCGCGCCCAGATGGTTCCTGGTCCGCAACGTACACGCCACGCCCAACACCATCTTGCTCCGGCCCCGCTGGGCCCTGTCTTTCCTGCGCGGCCCGATGACCCTGGGCGATATTCGCCGGGCGAGAGAGGGCACCTCGAGGCAGGGCTGAAGGGCCTTTCAGACCGACGTCAGGAGCCAGCACATGCCGATCGAAATCCGCAGTGTCAAAGCGAATGGTCTCGAGTTCCGCTGTCGCGTGGCGGGCGCGGGCGCCGAGCCCGTCATCCTGCTCCACGGCTTTCCCGAGACTTCCGCCCAGTGGTCGGCGCTGCTCAGTGAGCTGGTCGAGAGCGGCTACCGCTGCCTGGCGCCCGATCAGCGTGGCTATAGCCCCGGCGCACGCCCTGAAGACGTGGCGGCGTATTCCGTGGACCAGCTCGCAGCCGACGTGGTCGCGCTGGCAGACGCTCACGGGTTCGAGCGCTTTCACCTCGTGGGGCACGACTGGGGAGCGGCAGTGGGGTGGATCGTGGTGCGCGATCACGCAGGGCGCGTGGCGAGCTGGACGGCGCTGTCCGTGCCCCATCTGGCCTCATACGGCGCCGCGTTCGAGCTACCGGAGCACCGCGCGAACGTTGCCTATATCGATGCCATGCTCGTGCCCGGAAAGGTCGAGGCAGAGCTCTCGCACAACGGTTTCGAGCGTCTGCGTGCGTCGTGGGCCAGCTTTGCCCCCCACGCGCTGGCCGACTACGAGAGCGTGTTGACTCAGCCAGGTGCGCTCACCGCCGCGCTCAACTGGTATCGAGCCAACTTCGGCAGCGCTGCGCAGCGCCAGCAGGGCTTCGCGGCGTTTGAAGTATCGGTGCCCACTCTGACCATCTGGGGCAACCGCGATCCCTTCGTCGGCCGCCCGGCGACCGCGCGCGAGCGCGAGTACATGCGCGGCCCCTATCGCTTCGTGGAGCTAGACGCCGGGCACTGGCTGATGCATGAGGCCGCGGGCGTCTGCCACCGCGAGATTCTGGCTCACCTCCAAGCGCACCCCATTGAGAGCGTTAGCGCGCAGCGCTGACCCGAGCGGGCCTCTATCTTGCGCCAGCATCTGCGGGCTCGGCTTCTTCGCAGCTCTCGTCCCGTACGGAAGAAGAGGATCGGAGAAGAGCCAGCACTGTCCGTCGGGCGCACGCCCTCCCGTCTCCACCGTTGCCGTGACCCGGTCGTCGTCCGTCGACCAGCACCCTGCGGGCTGGCGCTGCCCGCGCTCGCCGCCAGCGTTCACCGGCCAGCCCTGCACGACGTGGCACACTTCTGGATCGCAATCGCTGAGTGGCACCCGACAGTTCGGTTCGTCACACCCCACCAGCATCGAAGCGATGAAGCTCAGGGCGCCGCCCTGGAGGAAGCTCTGAAATGCCGACATACTATATTTCTCACCAGCTCGAGCGCGTCCGCTTACGCTCAGGGCACGCGGCGGATCAGCTCGTCTCCGGGATGGTTGAGATAGCCTCGGCCGCCCGTGCAGTTGTCAAAGGTGCTCACCAGCTGTACGCGATTGCAATCGGCGCTAAAGGTAGGAGCAAAGCCCGCGTTGAACCAGAAGGCGCAGAGGCCCGCGCCCACGTTGGTGACCAGCTCAAACGTTGTCGTGGCGGGCTCGTCGAAGTTGTCCATGACGTTCCCCCCGCGCGTCTCCAGGTTGTACGTGCCGTACATGCTGTGGCTGGCGCACAGCTCAGAGCCCCATGTGCCACCGAACCACTCGCCCCGTTCATTGAACGCAAAGGCTGCCGGCGGGTTGCTGCTCGAGGGCGCCGTGTCCCACACCCCCACCATCGAGCAGCCCAGTGCGCTCGTCGAGAAGACGTTGGCCGCCGCGCTCTCCTCGTCGGGTGCCACTCGCACATAACGCAGCGCGGGCGTGTTCGGATCCTCCAGCGCGCTGAGCCGCAACACGCTCATGGTGGCATCAAAGCTCGCCCGCGCTGCGCCCCCGCTGAAGCTCAGGTCCCCACCCTGCATGAACTGGCCGCTGCCCAGCAAGGTGTACACCCCACCGCGACCACCCTCTACCGCCGCCAGCCGCTCGCCAACTCGCCAGAGCAGCTGATTGCGCCCGTTGCTGCCGAACTCGATGCCGGCGTGCGGCTCGCCGCCGTAATACACCACCTCACCGCACAGCCGCCAGCGGCCCACCAGCAGCTCACGCGCGTCCGCTCGACCGCTCTCCGACATCGCAGGAGGCCCCTGCTCGAACGTGGTCACGGCGCAACCCTCCTCGTAGCTCAGCAGCGGCTGCCGCGGCTCGATCCTGGGCAGCACCACACAGTCCGCGCTGCGCTGCTCCGAGATGGTCGCCGGATCCAGCGCCACCGGCGCGGCGGAAGGCGGCTGGCACGGGTCGGGGAGGGTTAGCTCCGGCTCGCTCACTGGAGATGACGCCGGCATGTGGCCGTCACCAGACGCAGCGCCACCCGGTAGCGCCGGCTCCCGATCAGCGCCCAGCGTGCCGTCCGCCTCTTGCACGTTACCGCCGCACGCAGCCATGCAGCACAGTGCCAGCACACCCGTACCGATGTGATCCAGTAAGCTCATGCCACATTCTAGCGAGGAGCGCGGCCGGGGCGAGCCCGGGAGCTTCGAGGGGACCCAGGGAAACTGGCAACTCGGCGCAATGCGCTCCCTTTTTTGGGGCTCACGTGCAGGCTAGCCCATCCGGGCCCGCCTTGACCCCACCCGCTGCGCTCCGCAGAACGCCGCCATGGACGTTCTGATTTCGGGAGCGGGCATCGCCGGTCCGGCGCTGGCGTGGTGGCTCGCGCGCGGCGGAGCTCGCCCCGTGGTGGTCGAGCGCGCTGCCGCGCTGCGCACTGGCGGCCACGCCGTCGATCTGCGCGGCGCAGCCATCGACGTGGTGAGCCAGATGGGCCTCTTGCCTGCCATTCAGGCAGCGCGCACCGAGCTCGCCACCCTGTCCATCGTGCGCTCCGCGGGCAAGCCCCCCATCGCCCTCTCCATCCCCCGCGCGCTCAGCCAGCGCTCCCGCGATCTCGAGATCGTCCGCGACGAGCTGGCGCACATCCTGTACGACGCCACCCGGGCGCGCGCCGAATACATCTTTCGCCGCGCTCGTGGACCACGGCCAGCGCGTGCACGTCACCTTCGGTAGCGGCGCGCGGCGACAGGTCGATCTAGTCGTCGGCGCCGACGGCCAGCACTCCAGCACCCGTGCGCTCACCTTCGGCGACGAGTCCCAGTTCACCCGGAATTCATCACGGCGGTGGAGCCAGCCGGGGGGCACCTGCTCCTGGACGCAGACGTGCTGTACTGGGTGCGAGCGCCCGAGCTGTTCATTCTGCCCATCGGTGAGACGACGGCGTCGTCGCTGGTGAGCGATGCGAACCTGCCCGTCGACTGGACCGTGCGCGGCGATCGCGTGTACTACCTTTCCGAGCCCGCCCCCCTCACGCCCCCACAGCTGCGAACCGTGCCCCGCACCGGGGGTGCTTCGGAGCTGCTGGCACAGCTGGAGCGGCCTGCGCAGCTGGTTGCAGTGGATGACAGCGGCGTCTACTGGTTCGACTACGAAGAGCCCGGACAGGGCCCGCGCTACTGCGGCTACGAGAGCGCGGCCGGCATCCAGAAGTACACGTTCACCTCCGGCGCCGTCCCGCGCTTCGCCGCTCCCGAGGAGTCGGTAGACATGCTGCTGACCGCAGCCGAGCGAGTGATCTGGGCCAGCCAGGTCGGCCACGTGTGGTCCGCACCAGCGGCGGGCGGCGAACTATCGCTCTAGCCTTGACGTGAGCGCGCGGCTGGCCAGCGACATCGGGCGACGGCCTGCCGGCACGCCGTCGCAACGTTGTGCCCGGGGCGGTGAACACTGATTCGCCTCGCGCGGGGCGAGATGGCACGGCCGCTCCAACCATCGCCGCTGGAAGGATCGAGCTACTCCGCATCCGAGTGGGCACCTCGTTTGCACTCCACCTCCACGATGCTCGAAGGCGAGAGACCAGGCGTTCAAGAGCCGGAGAAGCCACCGCCGGCGGAAGATCCAAGGCCACGAAAGCCGCCAGCTCGCGATCCGCCGCCGCCGGAGCCACCTCGCCGAGATCCACCCGCCGAGCCGGAGCCGGGCGAGCCGCTACCCGTGATCGAAGATCCACCGGCTCCTGGGGGGCAAGCTTCAGAGTCCGGCACGCCCCGCTCGAACCTGGGAGCCACGCCACAGCCCG
>JAICQL010000092.1 GCA_025937895.1 Polyangiaceae bacterium
CGCGGCGGAATGCGGTGCGTCGACTCCTCCCCCGGGTCGTCGAAGCTGTCGCTGCGCAACATGGGGTCGGGCAGCACGTGCTCGTGGCTGATCGTGCCGGAGCCCGCCAGCAGGACGGCGCGCTCCATCACGTTCTTGAGCTCCCGCACGTTGCCCGGCCAGTCGTGGGCATGCAGGGCGGTCAGGGCTGCGAGGCTCAGATCAGGCACGGGTTGCCCGATGCGCTTGCAGAACTCGCGCAGAAAATACTGCGCCAGGGGCTCGATCTCCACCTGGCGCTCGCGCAGCGGCGGCACCTGCACCACGAAGCCGCTGATGCGGTAGTACAGGTCGCTGCGGAAGCGCCCCGCGCGTACCTCGCGCACCAGATCGCGGTTGGTGGCGGTGACGAAGCGCACGTCGATGGGCCGTGGCTTGGTGGAGCCCACTCTCAGCACCATGCGCTCCTCCAGCACGCGCAGCAGCTTGGCCTGCGTGCCCAGCGGCAGCTCACCCACCTCGTCCAGGAAGACGGTGCCACCCCGGGTGGACTCCAGAAGGCCTACCTTGGTGCTCGTTGCGCCCGTGAACGCACCCTTCTCGTGACCGAACAGCTCGCTCTCCAGCAAGGTCTCGCTCAGCGCGGCGCAGTTCAGGATCAAGAAGGGCGCGCCTTGCCGCGGCGAGCGCCGGTGCACGGCCTGCGCCATGGCCTCTTTCCCCGCGCCCGTCTCACCGAGAATCAGCACCGACATGTCGGTCGCAGCGGCACGCCCGGCCAGCTCATACGCCTTGCGCAGCACCGGATCGAGCAGCACCGGCGGCTCCGCCACCGCGTGCAAGGTATGATGGCTGATGCGCCGGTGCATCTGCAGCGAGAGCAGGGCAGGGCCGATGCGCAAGGCGTCGCCGACCAGCAGCGGCAGGCGCTCGTGTGGGGGCAGCCGCTGCGGCGCCGACACCAGGTGCTCCTCGAAGCGGCTCGTGCCGTCCATGCTGCGGATCAGCAGGGTGCCGTTGGAGCTGCCGAGATCCTCCACCTCTACCCCGTCGTCATCTGCATACAGGTGTACGTGCAGGCGCGACACCGACGGATAATCGAGATGGATCAGGTTCTCGTCGCCTCTGCCCACCGTGGCTGGCCTGCCCGGAGGCAGCGGAACTGCCCGAGTTTTGTCGCTCGTGCGCACCAGCAGCTCAAAGCGCACCTCCGGCGGAGGGGGCTGGGTGAGCGGATCGGACATTCCCACGTTAACAGGAAACGGCGACCCTGCACCGCCCTTGAGCAGTGCTCGCCCCCGCGAGCAGTTGCTCCAGCCCCGCACGGAAGAGCCGCTCTACGTGAGCGACGAGCTCTGCTGGTCTGTGCCACCCTGGAAGCAGCGGCACGGGACGATACACCGGCGCAGCTCACCCACTCACCTCGATGGTAGCCGCCCCATGATCTCTCGCCTTGCCCCTCTCTCCCTGCTGGCTCTCTCGTCTCTGGCCGCGTGTGGTCACGCCGGGTTCGAGGAGGCTGGCGGGGAAGCGGCGGCTGCGGAGCTGGACAGCGTGGAGCAGGCGATGATCGGCGGCGAGCCCTCCGATGAGTCGTTCAGCGGCGTGGTGTTTCTCGAGACCGCTCAATCTGCCGGCGAAGGTCTGGCTTGCACGGGCACCTTGATCGCACCGAACCTGCTGGTCACCGCGCTGCACTGCGTGACGACACAGCCGCTGGGCTACTTCTCCTGCTTGCCTGACGGCACGTTGTCCTCGACCTCCGGTGTGGCCGATAGCACGCTGGGGCCACTGGTGCCTCCGGGCAACGTGAAGGTCTACGCCGGCAGCCCCGTGGCATACGGTGAGCCGGCGGCCGTGGGCAAGCGCCTGTTTGGCACCGGCTCCACCCAGCCCTGCCAGGCTGACCTCGCGCTGGTACTCCTGGATCGCGACCTGGACCTGCCGACGGTACCCGTGCGGCTGGACAAGATGGCGGCGTGGCGGGAGAACGTCAGCGTGCTGGGCTATGGCCAGACCGACAACGACGATCTGGTGTCCATGCGTCTCATCCGCCAGGTAGAGGTGGTCGATGTTGGTCCTGCCTCCACTTCAGAGCCGACGCGCACGGCGGCGCCGCGCACGTTCCGGGTGGGTGTGGGGCCGTGCAAGGGTGACAGTGGTGGCCCCGCCCTGGCGCAGGATACGCGTGCCCTGCTGGGCGTGTTTTCCCTGAATACGTCTCGCGACTGCGGCGAGGTCGGCGCCCGCGCCGTGTACACCAGCCTCATGCCCTTCCACCAGCTGGTGCTCGAGGCATTCGCCGCGGCCGGCGTGGAGCCCAACCTGGAGAACGGCCTGCCGCCAGAGCCAGAGGCCCCGCGCCAGAGCACGCGAGTGGCCGAGCAGGGCTGTGCGCTGGTGGCACCTGGCGCTGGCATGCCGCCACTCGGGCTGGCTGCGCTGGGTCTGGCCGCTACCGGCGTGCTGCTGCGCCGCCGTCGCCGCTGACGTAAGTCTGCTCGGAGCTGTTCGAGGGGGGCACGGCGCCGCACGGCGCTGCGGCGCGCTAGCATGCGCCCGCTGCGCGGCACCTGGCGTTGCGCTGAGCGGGCACATTCTAACGTTGCGCGGCGCGCGCTCCGCGCCGAGCCCCCACCCAGGCTCAGCGGGTTGACGGGCGTTCCAGCTCGCTGGTGCTGGGCAGCGTTGCGAGCGCACGGCGGCCTGAGCGTGCACCAGCGGTGTGAAAGCGCGTGCCGCCACGGCATGAGCTCGAGGCGTGCGGACTGCGCAGCGTGCACAGCGTGTTTGCACAGCTTGTTAACGCGATGACATGGTCCGTGCGGGGCAACAGTGGGCGTGCTCTGGCCGTGGTGCGCACCTGTAGCATGGATGCAACATCGTGGAATCGTGCGTGAATTTCCGGCGCGCCGCCAGACCATTCGCGTGCAGCGCTGGCGTCCGAAACGCAGCGTTAGCGCGGCACGGCACCTGCATTAACTCGAGCTAACAAAGTTGAAGTGGCCTGCGGGGGCCCGAACGAAACCACAGGTGGTGTACAGAATGAAAACGAATAGGCTCAGAGTTGCAAGCATCGCGTCCGCGCTCATCGCGGCCGTCTCGCTCCTGGCGGGCTGCGGTGCGGGGGAGATGGATGACTCGAGCACTGAGCTCATCTCGGATGACGATCTGTCTGCCGAGGAGCTGGCGGCCGAGGAAGAGGTGGCCGACATGCTGGCCTCTTACGAGGAGTCCGAATACGGCAGCGTCGAGCAGGGCGTGATGTCTTGCTCGAACCCGGACGGCACCAATGCGGCCATGGCGGCCTTTGCCGTGCTGGTGGCGCGCGAGCTCGGTCGCTGGGACGCCGGTCGCGACTTCAAGATGATCACCACCAGTGGTAGGAGCGAATCCTCCCCCGGCATGCAGCAGGCCATTGCGCTGACCAGCGGCAGCGACAGCAAGGGAAAGATCGGCAAGAGCCTGTGCGCCGACGGCCGGTGCGCCCGGGTGCAGGCGCTGTTGAACATGCAGTACGACCAGTTCAACAACATGATCTATTTCCAGGGCACGGGTAGCACCAAGGTGCTCTTGAACCCTGCGGCGCTGCGCAGCCGCATGTACGCCAAGTGGCAGGAGCAGAAGAGCTGTGACGCCTCCGCCAAGGACGGCAGCTCCAGCCAGTGCCCCGTCGAGCAGAACAAGCTCACCTACCTGAGCGCGGCGCCCGGCGGCTGTGACACCGTCTTCACCTTCGACGCCAAGAACACCAGTGGTGGCGCGCTCAAATACGTGAATCAGCTGAAGCACCGGCTGCGCTTCGCGGACATGAACAACCCCTACATCAACTTCCAGAACCTGGGCAATGGCAAGGTGGCCATCGACCCCACCTACGGCCTGGGTGATGAGAACAACACGGCCGCTGGCTCCTGCGCGGCGGCGTGTACCAAGATCAGCGCCACCAACGTGGCTGGCCAGTGCTGTAGCTGTGGTGGTGCGACCAAGAAGTACAAGTCGACGACCCTGAGCCCGAACATCTACCTCTGCCAGTAACGCGTGGAACGTGGCAGAGAGAGCGCGGCGGGGGCTTCCGGGTGAAGAGCTCCCGCCGGCGATGACGCTCCAATGGGGGTCGCGAGTGATGGTTGCTCGCGGCCCCGTTGCTTTTTTGTGCCGCCCTGGGTTTTTTGTGCCGCCCTCGCTTTTTGTGCGGCCCTGGCGCGGCCGCGCCGTGAGGAGGGGCCGTGCGGCGCTGGCGTGACCGCGCTCCATTCCGGCACTGACCGCGCGTTTGCACAATCTGTGCGTGCACAGTTGCACAATCTGTTGCACTGCTGGTTGCACAATCTGTCCCGCGCAGGCAGGCGCAGCACTGCGGTAAATGTAAGCAAGGGGTGGGCCGGCGTGCTGCTGGGACAGCCGCCGAAAGGTGCGCATGCGTTTGCAAATCTGCTCTGCGGTACGGCTCCTCGCGGCACGTGCCGCGCTGGTGCGTTTCACTGCTGCGCTCTCCGCGGCCGGGCACGGCGGCTGCATTAACGATGGCAAACAAACCACGTTAGGGCGTCGTCCAGAACGGGGCCGCGGAGTGACACATGAAGACGAGCTGGCTCAATTTTGCGGGAGGCTATTCGTTGGTGGCTGCAGCCTGTTTGCTGGGCTGTGGTGTGGAGGACATCGAGGCGACGCAGCCCGATGCTCTGGATGAAGCGGCGCTCGCCACCGACGAGCAAGCGGGTGCCGAGGAATCGGAGCTGGCAACCATGGACCCGGAGGCGCTGGAGCTGGGCGAGCTGGAGCAGGGCTTGCTCGCTTGCTCGAACCCTGACGGCACGAACGCGGCGATGGCCGCCTTTGCCGTGGCGGTGGCGCAGGATCTGAAGCGCTGGGACGTGGGGCGCGATTTCGTGATGAACTCCACCAGCGGCTTCAGCGAGGGCTCGTTTGGGGCGCAGCAGGCGATCAAGCTGGCCAGCGGCAGCGACTCGCTCGGTCCGCGCGGCAAGAGCCGCTGCAGCGACGGCCGCTGCGCGCGGGTGCAGGCAATCCTGGACCTGCAGTATGATCAGGCCAACGGCAAGGTGTTCTTCCAGGGCTCGGGCAACACCAAGGTGCTCTTGAACCCGGCAGCCTTGCGCAGCCGCATGTACGCCAAGTGGCAGGAGCAGCGGGCATGTGACGCCAACCCGCGCGATGGTGACTCCAACGCTTGCCCGCGGGAGCAGCATTCGCTCAACTTCCTCAGCGCGGCGCCCGGTGGCTGTGACACGGACTTCACGTTTGCGGCCAGGAGCAGCAGCGGCAGCACCCTACGCTTTCCCGGTCAGCTCAGGCACAAGCTGAGGTTTGCCGACCATACCAACCCGTACATCAACTTTCGAAACCTCGGCAACGGCAACGTCTCCATCGACCCCGTGTACGGCCTGAACGACGACGGGGTGACGAGCACGGGAGCTTGCACGGCAGCCTGCACCAAGATCTCGCTGCGCAGCGTGGCGGGCGGCTGCTGCTCCTGCGCGGGCCAGAACAGGACCTTCAAGTCGGTCTCGTTCAGCCCGTATCTGTTCCTCTGCCTGTGACGGCTGGCTTGCTCGTCGCCTCGAGCTCTGGCATGAGCCGCGGATGGACAGCCCCTATCAGGCGTTTGGTAGCCGTGAGGCCGTGCTGGCGCTGGTCGAGCGCTTCTACGATCTGATGGAGCAGACCGAGCCGGAGCTGGCGGCCCTGCACGAGCTCGATGCGGGCGGCAAGATCAGCCGCCGCAACCGCGAGCGCTTCGGCCTGTTCCTGCTGGGCTGGCTGGGCGGGCCGGACGACTACGTGCGGCAGCACGGCCACCCCCGGCTGCGCATGCGGCACGGCCGGGTGCCGGTGGATGCGGCGCAGCGTGACGCCTGGCTGCGCTGCATGTTCGTTGCCCTGGACGAGAGCACGCTGCCGGAGGAGACCCGACTGTTCCTGAGGCAGCGCTTCGCCGAGGTGGCCGACTTTCTGCGCAACGTGCCGGGCTGAGCCGGCTCAGCCGCGGGACGGCGCTGAGGCCGCCTCGCCAGGCGCCCGAGTTGCCCGCGCGCGACGGCCGCGCAGGAAGCTCAGCACCTTGCGCGCCCCGGTGCCCACGGGCCCGTGCGACGCCGCGTTGAGCGCCAGCTGCCAGTCTGCCCAGAGCAGCAGCCACTTCCGCCGCAGCCACTCTCGCGGGCCGTCGGGCGGCGTGCCCAGCTCCCGGCGCTCGGCCCACAGCTCGCGCAGGAAGTGGCCCACCTCGCGCTCGATGCTGTGCCGGCGGATCAACATGCGCTGCACGAACTGCTGGCGCTCCGCGGGGTCTTCAAAGCTGCTGCGGGCGTATTGCTCGAGGATGCGCACCACCTCCGCTTTCGGCAGCCGCCGGATGCGCCGCGCCTCGGCCGAGAGTAGCCAGAGCGGCAGCTTGGTCTTGCCCGCGACGTAGTCCGCGTACAGGAACGTGCGCGCGTTGGGCAGGGTGGCCCGGTATTTGGCAAAGCGCGACAGCTCGCTGCGGCCCTGCGAGAAGAAGGAGCGATCCCAGTCGATGTTCACTGGCAAGGCGTGCTGGCCCAGCAGCGCGAACTGGCTGGTGTTGGTGTCCAGGTTGTCCAGGAACCATTCCCAGGCGTGATCCAGCAGCAGCACGGCGCGCTGGTGCTCGCTCCAGCTGGTGGTGTCGGGGCTCAGCTCCTGGCTGGGGTCGAACTCCAGAAACGGCTTGAGCAGGCCGCTGCGCTCGCCTTCACCCAGGTCGAGCGTGCAGCAGCGCGCGGGCACGGCGGGGCGGCGCCCCAGCCGCCGCAGCAGGTACGCGGCCTCCTCCGCCGCGGCCAGGCTGCGCTCGTGGCACTCCTTGAACACATAGCGCTCGCCTTCAGACGCCTCCAGCACCAGCAACGGCTTGGAGCCGGCGCGCTGCGGTGGTGCCTCGATGCGGCGTAGCGCTCTGGGGTCGATGTGGCCGATTTGTCCGCTATCCAGGCTCCGGCTGACCCCGGCGAGGGCGCCCTCCAGAGCGTCGCGAAAGCGGCGGTGAACGCGAAATGTGTGCAGCATGGCGGGTGGGCGCGTGATTTGCAGCCGGGGTTTCGGGCTACGAAGCTGACGATCGCCCTGTGAGTTGCAAGACGCGGGCCGCGCCCGCTCGACCATGCGCCGCCTGATCCACCTCTCCGATTTGCACTTCGGCACCGAGTTGCCGGAAGTGGTCGATGCCTTGCTGCAGAGCGCGAGCGAGTTCGCGCCACACCTGGCGGTCGTCTCCGGTGACCTGACCCAGCGCGCACGCCCCGCGCAGTTCGCGAGCGCGCGGAAGTTCTTGTGTCAGCTGCCCTGTCCGGCGCTGGTGGTGCCCGGCAATCACGACCTGGCTCCGCTCTATAGCCCGCTCGAGCGCCTGCTGGCGCCGCTCGCGCGTTATCATCGCTCGCTGCGCGACGTGATCTGCGAGCGCTGGCAAGATGACGAGATCGCGGTCGTCGGGCTCAGCAGCGTGATGCCGCTGCGGGTGAAGGAGGGGGGCATCAGCGCGCGCCAGGTGCTGGCGCTGCGCGAGAGCCTGCAGCGCTCTCCGGCGGCCCTGCGCATGCTGGCGGTGCACCATCCGGTGCTGCTGCGGCAGGGGCCGCGCTCCCCGGCGCTGGTCGCAGCGCTGGCCGCGAGCGATGTGGCGGTGTGCATGAGCGGGCACTTGCACGTGAGCTCGCACGGCTCGCTGGCGAGCGCCGGCGGCGCTGCCGGAGGCGGAGCTGCCCGGCATGCTGCTGCTGCAGGCTGCCACGGCCACCTCGCAGCGGCTGCGGGGCGAGGCAAACGGCTACCACCGGCTGACCGTCGAGGGCAGCAGCCTGCAGATCGAAGTCATGGCCTGGAGCGGCAGCCGCTTCGAGCGCTTTGCCCTGGCCGGCTATCAGCGCCAGGACGGCATCTGGCGCGCGCAGCCCGCCTGAGCGTCGTGCGTCGTGCGTCGTGCGGCCATGCATTTGACAGCATATGCTTTTTAGTGCATAGTACGAGCATGTTCGAGATCACGGTGAGCACGGAGTTCGAGCACTGGTATCAAGCGCTGGACGCAGCCTCCGCGGAGCAGGTGGCGAGCGAGCTGAACGTGCTGGAGCGGCTGGGGCCGGAGCTGGATCAGGTCCGCGCCAGCCGGCTCCTGCTGTGGTTTGACGGCACCAGCGCCGCGCAGTTGCTACCCGCCGTGTCGCCCGCGCTGCTGGCCAGCACGCAGCAGCTGGAGCAGCTGCTGCGCCGGCGGACAGAGGCGCTGCACTGCCTGGAGACGCCCAATTTTCAGGCGCGCTTTCTGAAGCTGGACGCGCAGCGTGCCCGGCAGGGGCATGAGCTGATCGAGCGGCTGCGCGCCAGCGTGCGCGCTGCGGGGTTGCAGCTGATGCTGGAGAAGGGGGGAGCCGTCGTGCGGGACCCGGCCAGAGTGTGGCTGAGTGACGGCGTCCAGCGCGCGCTGCAGGAGCTGCTGGAGCTCGTCGGCCTGCGCCCGGAAGACGTGGCCGACACGGCGAGCGGGCTGCGCGAGCTGAGCTTGCGCGAGCTGGCGCCGCCGCACCGCTTGCTGTACGGCATCGACATGCCGCGCCGGCGCATCCTGGTCATCCTGGCGGAGCCGCTGGGCCGCGCCTACCATGGCGACGCCGTACGGCGTGCCGAGCGGCGCTGGCGCAAATACTGTCGCGACTTGCCGCCGAGCGTGCAACCCTGAGCGCCCGAGCGTTGCCCGCAACTCAGAGCCAGCCGGAGAGCATGAATCGCAACTGGAAGTCCCTGCAGAATGCCAAGCTCTCAGCCGCGGCGCAGGCACGTGCCCGCGCGCGCGCCAACCGCGAGCTGGAGCAGCTGACGCTCAAGGCGCTGCGCCAGGCGCTGGAGCTGACCCAGATGCAGGTCAGCCGCGCAGCGAGCATGACCCAGTCCGAGCTCTCGCGTCTCGAGAGCCGGACGGATCATCTCACCTCCACCCTGCGCCGCTACGTGGAGGCGCTGGGCGGTGAGCTCGAGGTGTCGGCGGTGTTTGGCGACCGCCGGATCAAGCTCACCGACGCCTGAGGCGTTCAGCCGGGCAGGCCGGCGATGAACGGAGGTGGCTGGCAAGCCTCCGCCACCCTGGCCACTGCCTGCTCGAAGCTACACGGCTCCCGCGGCTCCCGTTGCGGCCCTGCGAGAGCGCGGATGCTGGCAGAGCCGTCGCGCGCCTCGCGCGCGCCGATCACCAGGAGGAACGGCACCTGCAGCTGCCGAGCGCGGGCGATGCGCCCGCCCAGGCGCTCCTCGCTCGAGTCCACCAGCGCGCGCAGCCCGGCGCGCCGCAGCGCGGAGCACAGCGCGCGGGCGTGCTCGAGCTGAGCGGGCCCGAGCGCGAGCACGCGGGCTTGCTCCGGAGCCAGCCACGCTGGCAGCCGCCCCTCGTAGTGCTCCAGCAGCACGCCGAGAAAGCGCTCGACGCTGCCGTACAGCGCGCGGTGCAACATCACCGGGCGGCGCCGCTGGCCGTCCGCGTCCACGTACTCGAGCTCGAAGCGCTCGGGCATGGCAAAGTCGAGCTGGATCGTCCCGCACTGCCAGACGCGCCCCTGGCGGTCGCGCAGCTTGAACTCCAGCTTGGGCCCGTAGAAGGCGCCTTCCCCCGGCTGCTCCAGCACGGGTACGCCGAGCGCTGCCGCGGCGGCGGCCAGCTGTTGCTCGGCGCTGTCCCACTGTGCGCCGGAGCCGATGCGCTGCGCGGGGCGCAGCGAGAGTCCGACCGACAGCTCGGCAAAGCCAAACGCGCGGTAGAGCTCGCGCAGGGCCTGGCAGAACGCAGACAGCTCTGCGGCGACCTGCTCCGGGCGGCAGAAGATGTGACCATCGTCTTGCATGAACTGCCGCAGGCGGAAGAGCCCCTGCAGGGCGCCGCTCGGCTCCTTGCGGTGCACCACCCCAAACTCGGCCAGGCGCAGCGGCAGCTCGCGGTAAGAGCGCAGGGCACTGCGATACAGCTGCGCGTGGCCCGGGCAGTTCACGGGGCGCAGCGCCAGACCGCGGCCGTCATCCTCCTGCAGCTTGAACATGCCCTCGGCGAAATGCTGCCAGTGACCGCTCGCCTCCCAGATCGGCTGGCGCATCAGCTGGGGCGAGCGGACCTCCTGATATTCCTGTGCGCGCAGCAGCGCACGAGCCACGCTCTCCAGCGCCTGGTACAGCTGCAGGCCACGCGCGTGCCAGAAGACCATGCCCGGCGCCTCCTCCTGAAAGTGGAAGAGCTCCTGGTCACGGGCGATCTGGCGGTGGTCTCTTGCTTCTGACATGACTGTTTTTCCTTGGTGGTTTGAAGCCGCCAAGGACGGAGCCAGGTCGGAGCAGGAGCGAAGCGCGCCAGACGCCGAGAGGCCCCGTCCGGATGGGCGGGGCCTTTGGCGCAGCTGGCAGCTTGCCAGCTCACGCGTCGTGGGCACGGAACAGCGAGAGGCTCGGTGCGCACGACCCCGCACCACCCCTCAGGGTGGTGGTCGGGGTCGTGGTAGTGACCTCTCGAGCAGGCAGTGCCATCAAAGAGTGGATGCCAGAGTACCGGATTTGTCGCAGCGGCAGCGAACGTGCCGGGAGCGCTGCAGCGGGCGCCACCCCCAGGGGGCGGGGCGGCGCAAAGCGCCACGTTCTATGCTGGAGCAGAGCCAAAGCGCTCGGGAGGGCAAGACGTGAAGCCTGACAAACCTCTGGTGCTGGTGGTGAGCCGCGCCGCGACAAAACCGGGCCGCACGCCCTCTGGCAACCTGCGCGGCACGGTACGATCCCCCGCTACCGTGCAACACGGCAAGACTCGCGGAGTGGCGTGCCGCGCGCACCTGCGTCTGGTGCGCAGTGAGGGCGCGGAGTCGGGCGCCGCTGGCGGTCTCGGTCACGAGCGGGGGCCGATTGCGGGGCGCGCTGAGCCCTCTCCTGGGCCGCGACCGTTCTTGCCTTCCTCCGGGCAGGGATCACTCGCGCCTCCCTCCGAGCAGCCCAGCAACGAGCGTTCGCGCTCGCGCCCCCTTCGGCAGCGAGTGATGCAAGCCGCGAATGACGCAGCCTTGCTCGCGCTCGCGCTGCTATCCGGGCTCCGTCCGCGCGCCTGACGAACGCGCAAGCAGCGGCCACCGCTTCTACGCGCCGGTGCGCACGCGGTGCTCGGCGCAGGTCTGCACGAAGCCCTCGGCCACTCGCGGATTCGAGGCCCAGTGGGCGTGCACGTATGACCCGAGCACCTGGCCCGCGCAGTGGCCTTCGAGAAACCGCTCGCCATCGCGCCTGCGGAGGATGGCGTACGTGGGGGCATCGTGCTCCGCACCCTGCAGCTCCGAATAGCGGAACTGATGGCCGCGGAAGCGCAGCCCCGGGGGGCCGAGTGGGGAGGGCGCCACGGTCTCTACCTCGACATAGCCGAGCGCCACCAGGCGCTCGCGCACCACGGCCTCGCCGCGCAAGCAGCCGACCATGGGATGGCGCTGGCCATCGCGGGTGCGGATGGCTTCGACCAGGTACATGAGGCCGCCGCACTCGGCGTAGATGGGCCCGCCAGCGGCGGCAAAGTTGCGGATGGCGGCGCGCAGCTCCTCGTTTTCGGACAGGCGCGCAGCGTGCAGCTCCGGGTAGCCGCCGCCCAGGTACAGGCCATCGACGGCGGGCAGCTCGCGCGCCTCGAGCGGCGAGAAGTAGCAGAGCTCGGCGCCGAGCTGCTCGAGCCGCCGCAGGTTGCCAGCGTAGTAGAAGTGAAACGCAGCATCGAGCGCGACCCCGATGCGGCAGCGCAGCTGGCGGCTCGCGCGGGCCGGCGCAGCCAGCGGGCAAAGAGCGGGCGCCGAGCGAGCCAGCGCGAGCAGCGCCTCCAGGTCGAAGCCTTGCTCCACCTGATCCGCCCAGCGCTCCAGCAGCTCTTCCGGCACGCTCTCGGCATCGGCGCTGTGTAGCCCCAGGTGCCGCTCGGCGAAGGCGAGCTGCGGCTGCTTGCCGAGCCCGCCCAGCAGCGGCAGAGCCTTGGCATGTGGCGCGGGGGAAGGTGGCGGGCTCGCCAGCGCCGTGCGCAGCAGCTCCAGGTGCCCTGCGCTGCCCACCCGATTGCACGCCAGCGCTGCCACGTTCAGCTCGCGATCGAAGTCGCTGAAGCCTCGCGCGAGCGCCGCGATGCTGCGCGCCATGCCGCCCGCGTCGGCCACCAGCAGCACCGGCGCGGCCAGCCACTTGGCGAGCTGCGCGGTCGAGCCATCCTCCAGCGTGGGGTGCGCGCCATCGAACAGCCCCATCACCCCTTCGATGATCGAGATGTCGGCGCCGGAGGCCTCGCCCGTGAAGGTGTCCAGCACCGCCTCGCGCCCCATCATCCAGCCGTCGAGGTTGTGGCTCTGCACGCCGCTGGCGCGGGTCAGGTAGGTGGGATCGAGATAGTCGGGGCCGCACTTGAAGCTGGCCACGCGCAGGCCACGCCGGCGCAGCGCGCGCGCCAGGCCCACGCTGAGCGTGGTCTTGCCCACGCCGCTCGACACGCCCGCGATCACCAGCCGAGGAAACGGCTGCGGCGAGGTCACCGCCCGGCTCCGCCCGGTGCCGTGCTCACTGCCGTCCCCGGAAGCGGCGCTGGTAGTCGCTGCTGTACAGCGCGCTCTCGCGGAACTCGGCTGCGCCGAGCTCGCCCCCTTCCGTGGCGCCGTCCAGGACGGGGCCCACCAGGATGGTGGCGGTGCGCTCCATCGGGCTCTGTGCCACCTGCTCGACGATGTTACCCAGGCTGCCGCGCACCGCGCGCTGATCGGGCCAGCTCGCGCGGTACACCACCGCGGCGGGACAGTCCGGGCCGTACTGCGGCAAGAGCCGCGCGACCACGCTCTCCAGCACGTGCACCGAGAGGTGGATGACCAGGGTGGCGCCCGAGGCGGCGAAGTGCTCGAGGGTCTCACGGCTGGGCATGGCCGTGGCGCGCCCCGAGGTGCGGGTCAGCACCACGGACTGCGCCAGCTCGGGCAAGGTCAGCTCGCGCTCCAGCAAGGCCGCGCAGGCCGAGTACGCCGGCACGCCCGGAGTGATGGTGTAGGGGATGCCGCGCCGCTGCAGCCGGCGCAGCTGCTCCCCCAGCGCGCTGTACAGCGCGAGGTCGCCGGAGTGCAGGCGCGCCACGTCTTGCCCCTGCTCGTGCGCCCGCACCAGCTCCGCCTCGATCTCGTCCAGATCCATGGGCGCGCTGTCGAGCACCCGCGCCCCGGGCGGCGCCAGCGCCACCAGCTCGGACGGCACCAGCGAGCCGGCGTACAGACACACCGGGCAGCGCATCAGCAGCTCGCGACCGCGCACGGTGATCAGATCCGGGGCACCAGGGCCCGCGCCGATGAAGTGCACGGTCATGGCGCGCAGCTCTCGACCGCGACCTCGGCCAGGGCGCAGGTGGCGGCGCCAGCGCTCCGGCGCGCGCCGAGCAAGCGCGCCGGGCCATGCGCGTGCGGCAGCGCCGCCGCGCCGGCCAGCGCCGCCGTCTCCGCCAGCGAGGGCAAGCCGAAGCGCTGCAGGGTGTGGGTAGAGCGGGTGAGCGCGCCCGCGGCCTGAGCGCGCAGCTGCTCCAGCGCGGAGCCGAACAGCGGCTTGTGCAGCAGCTGCGCCGCGCGCTGCAGCCCGGGCTCGTGCTGCTTGAAGTCGGCCGTGTACAGCGCCTGCAGCTCGCTCAGCTCGCGACCTCCGGCCGCCAGCGCTTGCTGCAACACCTCGAGCACCTGCTCCACCGGACAGCCCGCGCGGCAGCCAAGGCCCGCCACGAGACCGCTGCCCGCCACGAGACCGCTGCCCGCCCCCTGCGCCGCGCTCACGGCTTCTGGATCCGCCACTGCGTCACCGGCAGCGAGGGCCGCCAGGCCGTCATCGTGCCCAGCGGCGCCGCCGTCTCCACCGACAGGCGATGCAGCTCTCCGCCGCGCGCGGCGTATTCGGCCAGCAGCTGCGCCTCGCTCTCCAGCGAGACCGCGTTCACCACCAGCCGCCCGCGGCTGCCCAGCGCGTTCCAGCAGCGCTCGAGCAGCGCGGGGTTGGCCACTCCGCCGCCCACGAAGATGGTGTCCGGCGGCGCCAGCCCCTCCAGCGCGTCCGGCGCGTCGCCCTCCACGATGGCCAGCTGCGGCACGCCCAGCGCCTCCGCGTTGCGCCGGATGCGCTCGCAGCGCGCGGCGTCTCGCTCGATGGCGATGGCCTCACAGGAGGGATGGCTGAGCAACCACTCGATACCGATCGAGCCCGAGCCGGCGCCCACGTCCCACAGGCGCGCGCCGGGCCGCGGCTGCAGCGCAGACAGGGTGATGGCGCGGATGTCTTGCTTGGTGAGCTGCCCGTCGTGCTCGAACTCCGTGTCGGGCACGCTGGCGCGCAGCGGTAGCCACACGGCGTGTGGATCTGGCACCACGTCCACGGCCACCAGGTTCAGGTCCGAGCAGCGCGACAGCGTGTATTCGCTGGCAGGGCAGCTGCGGATGCGCTCTTCCGGTCCGCCCAGCGCCTCCAGCACCGTCAGCCGCGACGGCCCGAAGCCGCGCGCCACGAGCAGGCGCGCCAGCTCCGCGGGCGTGTCCAGGTTCCACGAGAGCGCGAACAGGCGCCGCCCGGGGTGCAAGTGCGGCACGATCGTGCGCAGCTCTCGCCCGTGCAGCGAGACCACCTGGGTATCCTGCAGGGACCAGCCGAGCCGCGCCGCCGCCAGTGAGACGGACGAGGGCAACGGGTAGCAGACGAACTCGCCCTCTTCCAGGTGGGGAGAGAGCGTGGCGCCCACCCCGTAGAAGAAGGGATCGCCCGAGGCCAGCACGCAGGTGGGCTGCCCCCGCCGCGACATCACCCGGGCCACCCCCAGCGCGAAGCGGGTGGGCCAGTACGCTGTTTCACCGCGCAGCAGCGAGGGCACCAGCGCCAGCTGCCGGGCGCTACCAAACACCAGCTGGGCGGAGGAGATGGCCTCGCGCGCGGCCTCGGAGAGCCCTGCTTCACCGTCTGCGCCGATGCCGACCAGGGTCAGCCAGGTCTCGGGGGTGTAGCGATGCCGGGCAGACGGCTGGCGCGGAGACAGCTCTTGCACGGACGAGTGCCGCGCGGAAGTGGGCTGGGCCGGCGAGGATGCTAGCGTCGTGGGGGGGGCTGGTGTACGGGAACGCTCGAACGACATGGCCTTCCGGGTCGTGATTTTGGGTGGAACCAGTGAGGGCCGCCTGCTCAGCGAGCAGCTAGCCGGCGATGATGGCTTTTCAGTCGTTCTGTCCTTTGCCGGACGTACGCGCAGCTTGCAACCACCGCGTGCGCCGTACCGCGTGGGCGGATTCGGCGGTGTACCGGGCCTGATCGAATATTTGCGGGCCGAGCGCTGCGCGGCGCTGGTGGACGCCACGCACCCCTTTGCGGCGCAGATGTCCCGCCATGCGGCGCAGGCGGCGGCGCTGACCGGGGTTGCGCTGCTGCGGGTGGAGTGCCCGCCCTGGCAGCCGGTGCAGGGCGATCGCTGGATCGAAGTGCCAGACATGGCCGCGGCCGCGCGCGCCCTCGGGGAGCGCCCGCTGCGCGTGTTCTCCAGCATCGGGCGGCAGGAGGTGGCGGCGTTCCGTGCTGCGCCGCAGCACGAGTACCTGCTGCGGGCTGTCGACGACTTCGATCCCGGCTTGCCGCGCGCGCGCGTGCTCGCCGCGCGCGGACCGTTCGAGCTGCAGGGAGAGCTCGAGCTGCTCGCGCGCGAGCGCATCGACATCATCGTCAGCAAGAACGCGGGCACTGCCGCCACGTACGCCAAGCTCGCCGCGGCCCGCGCGCTGCAGCTGCCGGTGGTGATGGTGGTACGGCCCGCATTGCCGGTGGTGCCCACGGTGGCCAAGGTCGAGAGCGCCGCCAGCTGGCTGCGAGCGCTGGCTGACCGTCACCAGGCTCGCCTTGACGTCAGCTGACGCCAGCGCGTTTCGGATCGGTGACGAGACGAGCGGCGTTTCACCATTGCCGCTCGTGCAACGGCGCTGGCACTGCGGCGGCTCGTCGCCTATCTTGCGCGCCCTCATCGCTTTGAAGAGGAGGGATACTCATGCGTGAAGCGCAATCAGTGGAACTTTGTGCAATACTTTGGCCAGCGTTCAGGACCAGCCTCGAGCTCCTGAGCCGTGCTGTGGTCTGTGCGGCCGCGCTCGCCAGCGCCGGCTGCAGCCTGGATCATGGCGCCCGGGCAGAGACCCTGGGGCTGCAGTCGGTGCCCACCTACGAGGCCGGCTCCAGCACGTTCTGTATCACCGACTCGGGCCATGGCTTCGATCCGACCGCGGGCATCGCCGACGGGCAGCGAGTGCTGATCGTGGAGGCCTGGTATCCCATCGACGCGGCCGCGGCCGAAGGCGCCGAGCGCGCTCGCTTCGGCGACTACTTCGCGCGCGATCCGGAGCTCCTGGCCCGCACCGAGCGCGCCTTGCTGCAGACCAGCGGGTTCGCGGCGGACGTGGTGGAACAGCACATGCTGCTCGCGCCCGAGCAGTTCGACGTGGAGCGCGGCAGCTACCGGGATGCTCCGGTGGCGGAGGGTAGCTTCCCCGTCGTGCTGTATTCACATGGCACCCTGCAGCAGCGCTTCACCAACGACTCGCTGGCGGAGGGCCTGGCGCGGCGCGGCTACATCGTGCTCGCGCCCGAGCACACGGGCAATGACTCGCTGGCGCCGCTGGGCGCGTATTGCCAGAGCCAGCTGAGCGCACCGGGCGTGATGTCGCCGGCGCTCGACGGCAACGCCGCCTTCGACCGCGACAGCGGTGAATATCGCGGGCAGACCTTCGATCCCTTCTTCCTGGTGGGGGACGCGGCGCCGGGCGGGCAGGGCACGATCAACCCGAGGGAGGTCGCGCTGACCCTGGACCGGGTGAATGACTATCGCGCCACCCTGGCCGCGCTGGACGGCGCGCTGGGCGCCGTGGGCAGCGCTGCGGATGCCTCTCGTGTCGGCATCGTGGGCTACTCGCGCGGCGCCATGCACGGCCTGGTCGGGGCCGAGCTGATCGACGAGGTCAAGGCCTCGGTGGCCTTCGTGGGCGGCACGCCGCTGCGCTTCTACGCCACCGCCGAGGAGGCGGCCCCCATCAACGCCGCGCTCGCCGAGGCCACCGGCGGCGCCCGGACGACGCTGAGCGAGCTCACCAAGCCCGTGGTCGACATCATCGGCGGCGAAGACTCGCGGCGCAAGGCCACGACCGACGCGGCCGCCAGCATCGGCATGTACGAGGCCCCGTCCGCTGACAATCCCAGCCCGATCGTGACCGACTCCTTCCAGACGACCACTGCCAGCTTCTCTGCGCTGGTCAACGTGGGGGACATCGATCACTTCGATCTGGTGGACGATCCGTTCGTGGTGGCGTATCGCGCGCAGGGCGGCAGCAGCCGCAGTGGCGCGTTCGATGCCGGCAAGAGCTACGTGCTCAGGCCGCTGGCAGAGCGGCAGCAGATCCGCGACTACTACGTGCTCGCGACCTTCGACCGCTTCCTGAAAGAGCTGCCCGTGGACGACGCCTTCAGCGCCGAGCCGTTCGCCGCGCAGGGCGTGACCGTGACCCTGAGCGAGTAGCGGAGGGGCCAGCGCCCTGGGTCACGTGCTGCCGTCGAGCTTGCGCGGCGTGTACACCCAGGGCGTGGCGCCCGGGCGGGCGATGCAGCGGGTGGTGGCGTTGCCGATCAAGAGCAAGGTCTGCATGTCCGCCTGTGCCGGGTCCGCTTGCTCGAGGGTGGTCACCAGCAGCTGCTCTCCCGCCCTGCCAATGGCACGCGCAAAGATCACCACGGCGCTGGGCACCCGGTGCTGGCGCAGGATGGCGAAGGCCCTGTGCACCTGCTCGCTGCGCGTGCGCGAAGCAGGATTGTACAGCGCGATGACGAAGCCGGCCTGCGCCGCCAGCATCAGGCGCCGCTCGACCGTGCTCCAGGGCTTGAGGTTGTCGGACAGGTTGATGGCGCAGAAGTCATTGCCGAGCGGCGCACCCAGGCGCGCCGCGGCCGCCAGCATGGCCGTCACTCCGGGCAGCACGCGCACGTCCAGCGCCCGCCAGCGCGCGGGCCCCAGATCGATCGCCTCGAACACCGCCGCGGCCATGCCGAACACGCCAGCATCTCCGCCCGAGATCAGCACCACGCGCTGGCCTTGCTCGGCCAGCTCCAGCGCGCTCCGGGCGCGCGCTAGCTCATCGCCGTTGTCGGAGCCGTGCAACACGGCGCTCGGGTCCAGGAGAGCGGGCAGAGCTGCCGCCTCCTGCTGCAGGCGCGCGAGGTAGCTGTGATAGCCCAGCACGTGCTGGGCTCGAGCGAGCACCTCGCTAGCCTCCGCCGTGCGCCACTCGGCGCCGGCCGGGCCCAGCCCGATCACCCGCAGCCAGCCGCTCAGCTCTGCGGCCACGGCGCTTCCTCCGCGCGGGCGGGCAGCGCGCCCAGCTGCGGTACCAGGATCAGGGAGAAATACACCGACTGCGCGTCCGTCTTCTCGCGCAGGGGCAGCAGCCGCTCGCGCTGGGTGGTGCCGTGCTCGACATACGTGGCGTCCGCCGCCCGCCCCACGCGCTCCAGCACCCCGCGCACCTTGGCGAAATTGCGGCCCAGCTTGATGATGACCACCGCGTCCGGCGCGCGCAGGCGCTGCTCCAGCTCCGCCTCGGGCAACGTGCCCGGCAGGACCGAAAACACGCGGTCCGTGGAGACCAGCGGTAGACCAGCGCGCGCGGCGCAGCCAGCGAAGCTGGTGATGCCGGGGATGACCACACAGCGGTGCTCGCGCTGCAAGATGGCGTGCAGGTGCAGGTACGAGCCGTAAAACAGCGGATCACCCTCGCACAGCACGGCCACGTCCAGGCCGCGCGCCAGCCGCTCCATGATGCTGGCGCTCGCCTGCAGGTAGAAGCCGCGCAGCGCGCTGATGTAGCGCGGATCGCGCGCCGAGAGCTCCACCGTGTACGGGTAGATCAGCGGCAGCTGCTCGGCGCCGGGCTGCAGGTAGCGCTGCGCCGCGCTGAAGGCGTTGCTCACGTTGCCGCGCTTGGAGAAATACGCCACCACCGGCGCACGCCCGAGCAGCTGCGCGGCCTTCACCGTCACCAGCTCTGGATCGCCCGGGCCCACGCCCACACCGAACACCGTTCCCACGTTCACGGCAAAGTCCTTCAGCTCAGTCTCGATCCAGGGCGAGCGCGTTGATGGCCGCCACTGCCAGCGCGCTGCCACCCCTGCGCCCGCGCACCACCATCCACGGCACCCGGCCGTCTTGCTCCAGCGCCTGCTTTGACTCTGCGGCGCCGACGAAGCCCACCGGCACGCCGATCACCGCCGCGGGGCGCGCCGCCGTCTGGTCCAGCAGCTCCAGCAGCTGAAACAGCGCCGTCGGCGCATTGCCGATGGCCACCAGCGCTCCGTCCAGGCGCCCGGCGAGCAAGCTGAGCGCGGCCGCGCTGCGCGTGGTGCAAAGCTCCCGGGCGCGCGCCGGCACGGCGGGATCATCGAGCGCGCACAGCAGCGCATTATCCCGCGGCAAGCGCGAGCGGGTGACCCCGCTGACGATCATCTTGGCGTCGCACAGCACGGGCGCGCCCGCCTCCAGCGCGCTGGCAGCTGCCTCGGCAAACTGCGGAGAGAAGGCGATGTCCCCCGCCAGCTCCACCGAGCCGCTGGTGTGGATCATGCGCACGGCCACGCGCTCCTCGCGCGGCGAGAAGCGCGCCAGGTCGGCCTCCGCCCGGATGATCGCGAAGGACTGCCGGTAGATCTCCTCCGGCCTGCGCTCGTATTCGTACCTCTGCGTCATCACGCCTCACTGCTCGAGGCCGCGGGACAGGCGCTCGCGCACGGCGTCCAGGCCCAGCGCAGCGGTGCGCGCAGTCTGCGCGAGCTCCGCGCCGAAGCCGAGCCTGTAGCCGTCCGGACCATGGAGCAGCGTGATATCTGCCGGGCCGCCCCATGCACAGCCTTTTTCGCAGCCCGACACGTGCAGGGTGGCGCTGCGCCGCAGCCCCGTGCGCAGCAGCGGAGCTAGCTCCAGGGCCAGCGCACGGGTATCGACCGACGCCGAGCGACAGGCCGGCGCTCCGCTGCACGCCACCAGCTCCAGCCAGGGCGTGGGCCGTTCCACGATGAAATGCTGCCGGGCTCGCTGCAGCAGCTCCGCTCGCTCGGCCTCGCGCACCCCGGGCAAGAGCACGCAGCGCCCGGGCATGAGCCGCGCTTCAGCCGAGCCGAAATCGCGCGCGAGCTCGGCCAGCCCGAGCCAAGCCGCGGCCGGAGCCGAGCCAAACGGCAGCTGCAGGCCGAGCCACGCAGAGCCGCCGGGCTGCGCCGGATGAAAGCCGAGGGGTGGCACGCTGAAGCGCGCGAAGCGAGGCGCAGCAGAGAGCCGTAGCGGCTCGAGCGCTGCCCGCAGCCCGGCCACCCCGCGCGCCGCCAGCAGCGCGCGCATGCGCGCAGCGCCCGCTGTTGCACCGAGCAAACCCAGCAAGCGCTCGACCACCAGTGGCACCTCGCTGCTCGGGTAGCTGCCGAGCTCGACCTGCCCACTGCTGCTCGCCACCCCCAGCTGGGCCACGCCCGGCAAGTCCGCGGAGAGCTCGATGCTCACATCCGCCTCGAGGCGCGCGAGCACGTCGCTGCCACCGCTCAGCGCCAGCAGCAGCTTCTCCGACAGCCCCTGCAGCGCGGGCTGAGCGAGCACGCGCTCCAGCTCCGCCGCCAGCGGCTCGAGTAGCGCCGAGCGCGGATCGAGCCCTGCGAGCGGGCAGAGCAGCAGCACCGGCTGTCGCTCGACGGCCCGCGACCCTTCCGCGAGCTCCAGGCGGCGCAGCTCGGCCTGCAGGTCGGGCAGCGACTCGGGCGAGACCCCGCGGAGCTGCAGACTGGCGCGGCGGGTCAGCTCGATGATGCCGTTGCCGTGGGCGGCGGCCGCCCGGGCCAGCCCCTGCAGCTGCGCCACCGAAATGCGGCCTCGGCGCGGGCGCACGCGCAGCAGCAGGCCATCTCCGGAAGCCATGGGCGCCCACACGCCCGGGCAGAAGCCACGGCGCCGCGCGCTCGCATCAGCCATCGTCTCGCACCGCCATCGCCGGCCGGGCAGCATAGCGGGGCGTCTTCGCGACGCAATCGCAGAAGCCGGTGCGCTACACAGGCCGCGGAGCACTCCAGGAAAGCATGAGAAAAATCCTCGCCATCGGCATCGGCACGGGCCACCCCGAGCAGCTCACGGTGCAGGCCGTCCAGGCGCTGAACCAGCTGGATGTGGTGTTTCTGCTCGACAAGGGCAGCGAGAAGGCGGACCTCGGCTCGTTGCGGCGCGAGCTGTGCGAGCGCTACATCCAGCAGCGCCCGGTGCGCTTCGTCGAGCTCGCCGACAGCGCGCGGGATGCTGGCGCGAGCTCGTATGCGCAGGCCGTGCAGGAGTGGCACGCGCGAAGGCTGGAGCTGTACGAGGGCGCCATCGCGCGCGAGCTGCCGGACGGCGGCTGTGGCGGCATCCTGGTCTGGGGCGATCCTTCGCTGTACGACAGCACCGTGCGCCTGCTGCAGCAGCTGGTGGCGCGCGCGCAGGTGGCCTTTGAATACGAGGTCATCCCCGGCATCAGCAGCCCCCAGCTGCTGGCGGCGCGGCACAAGATCGCGCTCAACCGCATCGGCGGCGCCGTGCACATCACCACCGGCCGCCGCCTGGCCGCGGGCATGCCGGCAGAGGCGGACGACGTGGTGGTGATGCTCGACGGCGACTGCTCGTTCCGGCACCTGAGCGATCCCGACCTGGAGATCTACTGGGGCGCGTACCTGGGCAGCGAGCACGAGCTGCTCATCGCCGGCCCGCTCGTGCGCTGCAAGGAGGAGATCCAGCGCGTGCGCAGCGCCGCGCGCGCCCGGCACGGCTGGATCATGGACACGTACCTGCTGCGCAAAAGGCCAGCGGTGTGAGCCGTTTCGGGGCTGGTAAAGCGGCGCCGTAGCCGGCAACTGCCGCAGCCTGGCGCGCGCCGAGCTGCTATAGCGAGCGCCGTCATGAGCATCGCCGAGCTGCTGGGCCACACCCACCGCCTCACGGTCCGCCGCATCGCTGCGCCGGGCGCCTTCCTGGCCCTGGACGCCGAGGATCTGAGCGAGCGCGCTCCCACCGTCTTGCTACCCGGCACCGAGCTGCCAGAGGGTGTTGTCGCGGGCAGCGAGCTCGACGTGTTCTTGCACCTGGACTCTCAGGGCCGCCCGCTGGCGACCCTGCGCACGCCCAGGCTGGAGCTCGATCAGGTCGCGTTCTTGCGGGTCACGGCCTGCACTCCCGTGGGGGCGTTCGTGGACTGGGGGCTGCAGAAGGAGCTGCTGGTGCCCTTCGCCGAGCAGACGCGCGAGCTCGCGGTGGGGGAGACGCATCCCATCGGTCTGTACCTGGACTCCAGCGGGCGCCTTGCCGGCACCATGCGCATCAGCGAGATGCTCGAGCGCAAGGTCACGCACCTCCGCCACGATGACTGGGTCGACGGCGAGGCCTGGCGCAGCGAGCCCTCGATCGGCGTGTTCGTGATCGTGGAGCGCCGTTACGTGGGCCTGCTTCCTCACCACGAGCCGCACGCGCTGCGCCGTGGCAGTGCGGCGCGCTTCCGGGTCAGCAACCTGTTCGCCGACGGCAAGATGGAGCTCTCGCTGCGCGCGCACGCACACGAGGAGCTGAAGCTCGACGCCGAGAAGGTGCTCGCGCGCCTGCGCGCGGGCGGGCCGCGCGTGGGTGACGGCTCCAGCCCCGAGCAGATTCGCCAGCTGTTCGGCTTGAGCAAGAAGGCCTTCAAGCGTGCGCTGGGCACCTTGCTGGTGCGGCGCGCGGTCCGCATCGATGAGCGAGGCTTCGTGGTGGTGCAGGGGGCCTGAGGCGGCGGCGCCCTGGCTTTCATGTGCCAGCTGTGCCAGCCGCGCCGGGCTCGCTTTCCGCCTCGGGAGCGCTGAATCACTGGCAAATCAGCGGTGTCGGCCGCGCCAGGTTCCTTGCTATGCTGGGCGCCATGTGCGCTCGCAGCTGCTGCTACGTGGTCTTCCTTGCAGGCGTTTCATGGCTCTCGATCTCGGCCTGTGGCGGGCAGTCTGACGAGCAGCCAGCGGCAGGGGCGCGGCTGGCTTCCGAGCGGGTGCCGGTGAAACACCGCGCGGTCGCGGCCAGCTGTGATCGCGAGCGCCCGCCGGCAAACCATGGCCGAGCCGTCAATGTGTACTTCCCTTGTCCCGAGGGCGGGGTGTGTCCAGTGGACGACTACTGCCCGGACTGCTTCGTCGGCTGCGTCGACTTTGACGACGGGCTCGGTCCTCGCTGTGTATGGACGCCCGGGGAGTGCGCGAGCGACGCAAACTGCACGACAGGCGACAACGGCCGATGTGAGGGCAACCGCGGCATGTTCTTCTGCACCTACGACACTTGCTACACGGACGCGACGTGTACCAGCGGTGGTCCGTGCGCGTGTGAGGGGCAGTCGGGCTCGCCCGGCAACACGTGTCTGCCCGGTAACTGTCAGACCGACGCGGACTGCGGCAGCGGCGGCTATTGCAGCCCCACGTTCGGTGGCTGCGGTGACTACGAGGGGGTCATCGCCTACTACTGTCACACCGCGGCGGACACCTGTCTGGACGACGCGGACTGTGTGGATCCGGTGCAGGGCCCCGGCTACTGCATGTACACTCCCGAGCTCGGGCGCTGGGCGTGCGGCTATGGCCAGTGTCTGGGCTGAGCGCCGGCTGCACTGTGCCAGCTGTGCCAGTTGCTGCAGGCGGCCATTGCGCTCTGCTCCAGCGGCTGCTGAATCACCAGCAAATCCCTGAGCGCCGGTCCGCGGCACGCTCGTTGCTATACTGTGCGCCATGGTCGCTCGCAGCTGCCGTTCCCTGATCCTGCTGGCAGGCTTCTCCAGCGCCTCGCTCGCAGCGTGCGGGGGGTTGTCGCAAGAGCGACAGTCGGGCGGAGCAGAGCCGGGGCTGGGCAGCGCCGGGGGCCAGAGCACGGGCAACGGCGCTGGTGGCGGCGAGGGCGGGAGCCTGGCAGCGGCCGGCTCTGGCGCGGTTGCAGCAGTGGCCGGCGCGGGCGGCTCGTCGATCGCACCACCGCCCGTGGCGCGCACCCCCGTGAAACATCGCGCGGTGGCGGCGAGCTGTGATCACGAGCGTCCGCCGGGAACGGACGCTCGATCTTACAACGAGGAGCTCGTTCCTTGCTCGGATGCCGGTAGCTGTCCGGTGGATGAGACCTGCACGGAATGCGTCTCCGCCTGCATCGACTTCCAGGACGGGCTGGGTCTCCGCTGCGCAAGGGCGTACGGCGAGTGCCTGAGCGATGCAGACTGCACGGCGGGCGACAACGGCCGCTGCCAGGACAATCGCGGCCGCTTTTTCTGCAGCTACGACACCTGCTACTCCGACGCGACGTGTACCACTGGTGGCCCGTGCGCGTGTGAGGGGCAGTCGGGCTCGCCTGGCAACACCTGTCTGCCCGGTAACTGTCAAACGGACGCGGACTGCGGCAGCGGCGGCTTCTGCAGCCCCACGTTCGGCGGCTGCGGTAACTACAGCGGTGTGATCGCCTACTACTGTCACACCGCGGCGGACACCTGCGTGGACGACGCGGACTGCGTGGATCCAGCGCAGGGCGCGGGCTACTGCATGTACAGTCCCGAGCGTGGACACTGGGCGTGCGGCTATGGCCAGTGTGTGGGTTGAGCGCGCCCGGTGGGCGCTGGCGCTAGGGTTCGGGCTGCTGCTCGGCTGCGCGCGGCCCACGACAGAGAGCGCAGAGCTCGCCACGGGCCGGCGCTTCGTCGCCGAGCGCTCGTTCCGGCGCGCGGCGCTGGAACAGAGCCTCGCCATCACGACCAACGGCGAAGCCCGGCTGCGGCTCGAGCAATATGGCACAGACGGCGGCTGGGAGGCGCTGCCCGTCCTGAGCGTGGAGCTCGCGCCCGCCACCCTGGCGCAGGCGCAGCCGCTCGCGCGGCTCTGGACCGGCAGCATTCCGTGGAGCGAACAGGCGCTGCTCGAGCTGGGGCGGCGCGCCTTCGAGGAGTGGCCGGCGCAGCGCGCGCCACGTCTGCGCAGCGTGCTGGGCGCAGGCCAGGGCGCGGCCATTGATCGCCGGCGGGTCGAGGCCACCGGCGCATGGCTGGATGATCGCGGCAGGGTGGGCGGCTTCGTCTGGGCGCGCTACCCCGACGGCACCACCGAGCCCGCGCTCACTTGCGCCAGCTGTCACGCGCGCCCCGACGCGCAGGGCCGGCTGCACCACGGTCCCGCGTCGGATTTCGACCTCGGTGCGCTGGTCGGCGAAGGCTGGGGTAGGGGCCACGTCGATGTCACGGCGGACGGGCGCGATAACCCCGTCGCCATCCCCGATCTGCGTGCAACCCGCCACCAGCGGCGCCTGCACCACAGTGGCAACCTGCACGTCAGCCTCGAGGCGCTGGCGGTGCGCACCGAGACCTTGCTCATCACCGCGCGCGAGAACCTGGTGCGCCCGCCGCGCGAGCTGGCGTTTGCGCTGGCCTACTACGTCTGGCGGCTGGGCGAGCGCGGCGCGCCTGCCCCCGAACCCTCCGTGCTGTTCCGCGACAGCTGTGGCCGCTGCCACTCCGGCTCGACCGGCGCAGGTGGCCTCGTGCCCGTCGCGGAGCTGGGCATCGATGCCGCCGCGACCGAGTCCTCGCTGCGCGGCACGGGGGGTTATCGCGTGCCCTCGCTACACGCCGTGAGCCAGCGCAGCCGTCTCACGCACCTCGGCTGGGCGCTCACCCTCGAGCAGTTCTTCGACCCTGCACGTCTCCGCACGTACGCCGGACATCCCTTCGGGCTCGAGCTGGAGCCCGAGCAGCGGCGCAGCCTGGTGCGGGAGCTGGCGCAGTGGTGAGCGCTCGCGGCGCGAGCGGCGCGCGGGCTAGGCTTGCGGGCACGCCGCCAGCAACACCTCTGCCACGCTGGTCTTGTGCTCGACCAGCAAGGCGCGCACCAGCCCCTCGCCGTCACCCAGCACGGCGCTCAGCTGGCGAGAGTCGGCGTCGAGGCGGAGCGCCAGCAGGCGGCCACCCTGGGTGCGCAGCAGGCGCTCGAGCTGGCGATAGAAGCGCTCGCTGCCGTCGTTGCTGGCGATGAGCAAGCGCGAGACCCGCGAGCCGCGCTCGCTGGCGCTGCGCGCGTCGGCGATGGAGAGGCCATGCGCTTCGCGCGCCAGCGCTCGCTCGGCGCTCTCCAGGCCCTGGAGCAGGTGTCCGGCGCGGTGCGCGGCGGCGAGCGTGCGGGCGAGCGGCTCGCTCCAGGGCAGCGCCGGAACCATCACGGTCCCACCCTCCCAGAGCTGCCGGCAGCTCACCTCGAGCCGGCTCTGCAGCGCGGGCAAGCGGGGATGGCCGTCGAGGGCCTTGGGGAAGCGCAGCTGGGTGAAGGTCCAGGGCGGCGCCGGGGTGGGTGTGGGCATCCCGCGCACCCTAGTCGCAGCGGGCGCGCGAGCGTCGTGCCAGGTCGGGCTTTTTGTCCTCGGCTCTGGTTAAAACATCACAATGGCGCCGGCTCCGTAAGCCTGATAATCTACGTATCGGCATACACGGATTCGAGGCGATTCGAGAAGCGGGCGAAGAGTCGGATGCGACTGGGTCATTCTGTCGAGGCGCTGAGCCTGCTTGCGGACGAGAGCCGGCTGCGGCTCTGCGTGCTGCTCGGGGATCGCGAGCTCTGTGTCAGCGATCTGGTCAAAATTACTGGCATTTCCCAGTCGCGAGTGTCCACTCATCTGGGCCGGCTGCGAGAAGCCGGCGTGGTCCGTGACCGGCGCCAGGGGGTGCAGACCTTTTATACCCTGGCCCCGACCGGCCTGCCCCGTCCCCTGCAGGGGTTGCTGGAGGAGGCGCGAGAGGGTGATGACCCGACCCTCGACGGCGACCGGCAGCGCCTGGCCGAGCTGGAGGCGGAACGGCGCGGTGGCGCGGCCGCCGCCGGCGATGACCTGGAACGGGACTACTCGCCCGGGCGCACCTGGTGCTCGCTGGCGGCGGGGCTGTCGGGGCTGCTCTCGCTCGGGGACGTGCTGGACGTGGGCTCGGGGGACGGAGCTGCTGCGGCGATGGTGGCGCCGCACTGCCGCTCGCTCACCTGCGTGGACCTGAACGCGCGCATGCTGGAGGCCGCGCGGGATCGTCTGGCCAAGCACCCTCACGTGCGCGTGGAGCGCGGTGACGCCCACGAGTTGCCGTTTGCGGCGGCCTCCTTTGACAGCGTGCTGATGTTTCACACGCTCACCTACACGGAGCGCCCCCAGCGTGCGCTGGAGGAGTGCGCGCGCGTGCTGCGCCCCCGGGGCAAGCTGGTGCTGTTGTGCCTGGACGAGCACCAGCAGCCCGAGGTGACGGCGCCGTACGGCGAGCGGCATCAGGGTTTCTCTCGCGCGGGGCTGCGCGCGATGCTGCAGAATGCGCAGCTCTCAGTCCAGTCCGTAGAGGTCGCCTGCCGCGAGGTGCGCAAGCCGCGCCTGCAAGTGTTGCTCGCCACGGCTCACAAGCCTCTCGAGCCTGCCCATTGAGAACTGATCCACCATGACCGATCTTCATCCGCTCGCCAGGCTGCTAGAGCAGCGCATTGCCATCATCGATGGCGCCGTGGGCACCACCTTGCGCACGTACGGGGTCACCGAAGCAGACATCCGTGGCACGCGCTTCAAGGACTCCAGGAAGGATCTGCTGAACAACGGCGATCTCTTCTCGCTGACGCAGCCCAAGGTGATCTGCGACATTCACCGGCGCTTCCTGGAGGCGGGCGCGGACATCATCGAGACCAACACCTTCAACGCCACCAGCATCACGCAGAGCGAGTTCTTCGTCGACGACCCGCGCGAGCACGGCGGGCGCAAGGACCCGGAGTATTACCAGAAGATCGTCGAGGATCCGTTCCTGCGGCAGCTGGCCTGGGACATCAACGAGCAGTCGGCGCGGCAGTGCCGTGAGTGGGCGGATCGCGTCGCCAATCAGGACGGCAAGCAGCGCTTCGTGGCGGGCGCCATCGGCTCGCTCACGGTCTCGCTCTCGAACTCGCCGGACGCGGACGACGCAGGCTTCCGGGTGGCCACCTTTGATCAGGTGAAGCGTGCGTACAGCGAGCAGATCCGGGCGCTGATCGCCGGTGGCTGTGACCTCTTGCTGGTGGAGACGATCTTCGACTCACTCAATGCCAAGGCGGCGCTGGTGGCGCTGCGCGAGGTGTTCGAGCAAGACGGCAAGGAGCTGCCGGTGATGGTCTCCGCGGCGGTCGGCCGCGGCGGCGAGACGATGATCTCCGCGCAGACGGTGGGCGCCTTCTGGAATGCCATGAAGCACATCCGGCCGCTCTCGATCGGGCTCAACTGCTCACTCGGGCCAGACCTGATGTACCCGTTCTTGCGTGAGCTCGCGGGCTGCGCCAGCGCCGCCATCTCCTGCTACCCGAACGCCGGCTTGCCCAATCCGCTCTCTCCCACGGGCTTTGATCTCGAGCCGCCGGACATGGCGCGCTTCATGAGCGAGTTCGCCGACGCCGGGCTGCTCAACATCGCGGGCGGCTGCTGCGGCAACACACCCGAGCACATCGCCGCCATCGCGCGCGCGCTCGAGAACCGCCCGGCGCGGCGGTTTGCGGGGCTGGTGCGCTCGTTTGCCGGCGAGAGAGCAGCGGCCGGCGGCGCGCCTGACACTGCCGCGGAGCCCGTGCGCCCCCTGCAGCTCTCCGGCTCTCAGCCCTTCACCCAGCAGCCCGGGGTGTACATGATCATCGGCGAGCGCACGAACGTGGCCGGCTCGCCCAAGTTCGCCAAGCTGATCAAGGAGAACAAGTACGAGGAGGCGGTGGCCATCGCCCGCCAGCAGGTCGAGAACGGCGCCAACGTGGTCGACATCTGCATGGACGAGGGGATGATCGATGGCGTGCAGGCCATGACCCGCTTCTTGCTGCTGCTTGCCAGCGAGCCAGAGGTAGCCAAGGTGCCCTTCATGGTCGACTCCTCGAAGTGGGAGGTGATCGAGGCGGGGCTCAAGTGCCTGCAAGGCAAAGGCATCGTCAATTCGATCTCGCTGAAAGAGGGTGAAGCGATCTTCCGCACGCGAGCGCGCACCATCCAG
>JAICQL010000375.1 GCA_025937895.1 Polyangiaceae bacterium
CGCGCAGGTGGCGGCGTGGCGTTCGAATGATTCGCGCTCGGCGCCCGACAGCCGCCCGTCCTCGACCGCCTCCGCTTGCCACGCCTGCGCACAGACGGCCCTCATGGCGCCTCCGCTTCAATGCCCGCGCGCAGCTCGAGCCGAGCGTGATGCAGGCGCGTCCAGACCGTGTTGATTGGCACGCCCAGAACCTGAGCGGCCTCTTCACCGCTCAACCCCTCCAGCGTCACCAGCACGAACACCTCGCGTTTTTTTTCCGAAAGCGCGTGAAATGCGCGCTCAAAACGCCGGGCCGCCTCGTCGCGCTCGAACAGCTCAGCGGGCGTGGCCGGCGCGCGCTCGGCGAAACCGGCCCAGGCCGAGATGCGCTCCCGCGCCCTCCGCAGCAGCTTGCGCTGGCGCCGCAACATGATGCTGGCCACGCCGTAGATCCAGGCGCGCCCGGCGCGTTCGCCATCGAAGCGTGGCGCAGCGCGCGTGATCTCGAGGAACGTGGCCTGCACCAGATCGTCGACGTCGGCCCCGGGCTGGCCCACGCGGCAGAGATAGCGCCGCAGACCGGGCTCATGACGATCGAACAACACTCCGAGCGCGGCGAGATCGCCCGCAGCCACCGCGCCCAGCAGCTCGGCGTCGCTGCGCTCGGGGGCGTCTCCCTCTAGCGCCGGCATCATGGTCCGTTGAACTCCGCCCCGACGAGCAGGCTCGCGCCGAGCCACGGCGCAATGCGGGTGCCCGCGGAGCCCAGCGCGCGATGCGGCACCACGTCGGCGGCGACATCGGCGCGCCAGCGCAGGCTACCAGTGCGCGGCCAGGCACCTCCCAGATAAGCGCCGAGGCGAACTTCGGCGCGGCCACGCTCGCCGCCGTCGACCTCGCTCTCGTCATTGAGAGCAGCGATCATCGCTCGCCCCCCGAACATCACGTCGAAATCGCCGACCGGCTCGCGCCGTCCAAGGGCGACTCCGACGCTGGCGGCGGCGCTGGGCGGCTCACCGCCGCCGAGATCGAAATATTGCAGCTCGAGCACGAGATTGACACCGAGCTCCCAGCGCTCGAGCCCGATCGCCGCAGAGCCTGCCAGCGCCGGGCTCAGCAGGTTGCCGGCACCGCCTCGTATTCCACCAAGCAACGCAAAGGCGGCTCGCGCCTCCTGCCCCGGCGGCGGCTCGGGCGACGAGGAAGCGGCGAGGTCGCCGCCGACGGGTACGGGCGCGGCAGCTGCGGGCGCGCTCGGGATGTCCTGGGCCGGCAAGGAGGCAGCGCCGTCTGCCGTTGCACCGACGCCCAGGGCGCGCAGCGCCGGCACCAGCTCGTCGGGATGGTCGAGCCCGCGTTCGGCGCGACGCCCATCGCGCGTCTGGAAGACCAGCCGCGCCCGTTCGCCACTCGCCTCGATGGCGACCGCGGCGCAGTCCGCGGGGACCGAACCCGAGCGCTCCAGCTCTCGCACGGCGAGCTTCCAGCCCTCGACGGGAGCTCCGCCGAGCGCGATGCTGCACTGCGCCGCGGCGGCCGGCCGAGCTTCTGACGCCAGGCCCAGCACGGCGAGAACGATCGCGCCGAGGACAGAGGCGTCCGACAGGGGTTGAAGCGTCGGCAACATCGGGTGCATGGCTTATCCGCCGATCCCCGTCGAGACCTTCACGCTCGGTCGCTCTTTTTGGGAGCAGACACCACTCGACCACGTTCCGTTCAGGTGCAGCGCCGGCTCGTTCCGCCTGGCGCCCTCGCTCGTCGCGCGCAGCGGGGCTGGTGCGAGCTACCGCGCCCAGCGCTTGCAGAAGCCATGAGCTCACCACGTGCAGCTAGCGCCTACGGCTCGAGCACTCCGCACGCCGGGATCAGGGTCCGCGCCAGCTCGGGCTCGGAACTTCTGCTCTCTTCCCTCAGGCGGTGCCCTGCTCCCAGGCCTCGCGCCTGGCGGCGCCGGGGGTCGAGCGCCCCTCCGCCGTTCGCAGCGCCCGCAGCACGGCGAGCGTGTCTGCAAGGCTGCGCTTCAGAGACACCTTCGGCGCCCAGCCCAGCGCTGTCCTCGCGCGCGCATTGCTCAGGTGCCAGACCTTGCCCCTGCAGCACGCGACCAACTCCGGGGTCATGACGCGGGGGCTGTCTGCCAGGCGAGCGTGCACACCTTCCAGGGCGGGAAGCAGGCCCAGCATCGCATCGGGCAGGAGCCAGGGTGGCTTCGGGATGGCCGGGTCAATCTCGTGCAGCGTGTCGGCCAGCTTCCGCAGCGAGGGGGCTTCGTCGTTGAACACGCCGAAGCGCCCCGTGGCGCGCGACTCCGCCGCGAGGATGTGCGCGTCGACCACGTCGCGAATGTCGACGTAGGCCAGGTTGGCTCTGGGCGCGCCGAACCTCATGCTGCCCATCAAAATGCACTCGAGCAGCTCCACCGTGGGCGTGCGACGATGGAACCCAGGCCCGCCGATGGAGCCGGGAAGCAGCGAAATCAGCTGGACCCCGAGCTCCCCGGCCAGCGCCCACGCGCGCTGCTCCGCCAGCGTCTTGGCGCGAAAGTAGGGCACGCGCGGGTCGGTGTGCCACTCCTGCTCGGTCGCGGGTGGCTCCCCGGGCTCACGCATGGGCATCGTGGCGTAGGAAGAGGTCAGCACGACCCTGCGCACGCGCTGGCGAGCGGCGCTGCGCAGCGCGTTTTCCACGCCTTCCATGCTATCCCGCAGCAGCTCCTCGTCTTTTTGCCGGCTGCCGGTGCGCAGAGCAAACGTCGCGGCGACGTGAAACAGGACCTCCACGCTGCGAGCGGCAACGTCGAACGCAGCCCCGTCTCGCACGTCCAGCTCCAGCAGCTCCAGGTCTGGCATGGCGTTCAGCAGCCTGGCTTTCCACTCTCCTTGCAGCGAGCGTAGTGAGGCGCGTACCTGGTAACCGCGCGCCAATAGCGCCCGGCACAGGTTGTTCCCCACATGTCCATTCGCGCCCGTAACCAGAACCTGCATACCCATCCCTCCAGCCGCTGGAGGTCTTAGCGGCATCGTTCTCCCGTACACCGAGGACGGGACTGGTCCGGGATAGTCGCCCTGGCGATACCTCGTGAATTCCGAATTTACCCCGGCTGCCGGTCGCTCGCGTGTTCGCTGCGACACCGCCCAGCCGCCAGCGTCCACTCGCACATGGGGTCGCCAACGCCGCTGTACAATTTGTTCGCGTTGCCCGCGGTTTACGCGCTGCTGTTCACGGTCATCGGCTCACCCTTCGTGGTGCGGTTCTACAAACGCCGCATTCACGCCCTGGTGCAGGCGACGGCGGCCTCCGCCCAGCGAGCCTGGGCCAGCGCCGGCAGCGCCGCAACCGAGGTCGCGAACCCCCCGGCGCCGCGCGTGAGCGGGTTCGCCGCGGCGTCGGCGGATCTCGCATCGCTGCAGCTCATCCGGAGGCAGGAGCGCGGCACCCTCATCGCCCACGCCGGAGCGGGGCTCTGCCACGCCCTCGTCGCGATGATGGTGTACGCCGCAGCCTGGCCGATGGGCAGCCCGTGGCTGTGGCTCGCGCTGCTGGTCGCGTTCCTCGTGCCCACGGCCGTCACGGCCGTGTATCTCGCGCGGCGTCGCGCGAGGTGGATCGCCGGGTTGCTGATCCTGAGCGCGCTCGGGGTGGCGGCGGCACCAGCCCACTATCCCACGCTCGTCGCCCTGATCGTTCGCCTCTACGTGCTGGTTCCGCTCGTCGTGTTCTTGCTCTCGACCCCGCGCTACTGGCGCGGCGTCGTGCCCTTGATGCTCGTCACCACCTACGTCGCCTCGGTCGGATGCGTTGGCAGCGCCGAGGTCGGGCGTGCCGTGCTGGGCCCGGAGTCGCCCCTGCTCTGGCCGCTGCGCATCGCGGGTCTGCTCTTCGGCGCCTGGCTCGGAGTCCGTGGGCTGCGGCGACTGGGGCGCCACTATCGGCGCCACGCCGTCGGCGACCAGGAGCTGTTCATCGATTCGTTCTGGCTCGTCTACACTCTCACGCAGACCATCATCCTGGTCGTGACCCGCGAGAGCTGGTGGCTGCTCGTAGGGCTTGTCGCCTTCCCCGTCTACGTTGCCGTCAAGCGCGCCCTGCTGCGTCCGGTGCGCGAGCTTGCGCCGAGCCGGCCAGCGCGGCTGCTCTTGCTGCGCGTCTTCAACGACGATCGACGAGCGGAGCAGCTGTTCGACGCGCTCGCCGATCGCTGGAGTCTCGTCGGAACCATCAGCCTGATCGCGGGCCGAGACCTGGCTACCCGGACCATAGGTCCCGCGGACTTCATCGAGCTCGCCTCCGGCGCGCTCGAGCGGCGCTTCATCCGTGCTCCGGAGGATCTCGACCAGCGCATGGCCGAGCTCGACGACGCGCAGGTCGACCCGGATGGCCACTTCCGCGTCGAGCCGTTTCTCTGCCACGATCACACCTGGCAGCCCGTGGTGCGAGCGATGGCCGAGAAA
>JAICQL010000411.1 GCA_025937895.1 Polyangiaceae bacterium
AACCTCGCGGCGCTGGTGCGGGCTGGACAGTTCCGTGAGGATCTGCGCTACCGCATCAATACCCTGACCCTGGAGATCCCGCCGCTGCGCGAGCGCTCCGAGGACGTCGCCCCGCTCGCCCAGGCGCTGCTGGCCGGGGCAAGCAGCGCCTGCGAGGCAGAGCAGGTGGAGATCACGCCGGACGCGCTCGAGGTGCTGAGGGCCTATGCCTGGCCCGGCAACATCCGCGAGCTGCGCAACGTGCTGGAGCGCGCGCTGCTATTTCGCAAGGGCAGTGCCATCGATCGCAAGGCGCTGTATTTCGACCGCGAGCTGGAGCCGGATCCCGGCGGCGCGCCAGCGCTGACCCTGGATGAAGCGGAGCAGAAGCACATCGAGCAGACCTTGCGGCGTCAGGGTGGGCGGGTCGATGAGGCGGCGAAGGTGCTGGGCGTCTCGCGCAGCGCGCTGTACGCCAAGCTGAAGAAGTATCGCATCGGGCCCAGCGCAGAGTAGCGGCTCAGGACGGGAGCCCCTCGCGGCTCAGCTGGTTGAGGCGCTGCGCGATCGTGCGCAGCGGCAAGACCTCGTCGACCGCGTTGAGCTCCAGCGCTGCCCTGGGCATGCCCCACACCACCGAGCTCGCCTCGTCCTGCACGATGGTGTGGGCGCCGGCGCGGCGCAGCTGCTGCAAGCCGCGCGCACCATCGCTGCCCATGCCGGTCAACAGCACGCCCACGGCGCGCCGCTCGTGTGCCGCCAGCGAGCGGAACAGCACGTCGACGGCCGGGCGATGACCACCCGGCTCCTGCCGCTCGAGCGCGATGCGCAGCTGACCTTCGACCCGCGCCAGGGTCAGGTGGTGATCCGCCGGCGCGATCCACACGGCGCCGGGCAGCAGCCGCTCGCCATCGCGCGCGAGCTGCACCGGCCGGCGCAGCTCGCGGTCGAGGCGTGCCGCAAAGGCGCTGGTGATCTGCGCCGTCGGCAGGTGTTGCACGACCAGCACCGGAGGTCCGTCCGGCAGCAGCTCGCCGAGCAGGCGATCGATCGCCGCGGTGCCGCCCGTGGAGGCCCCGAGCGCGATCACGCGCACGTCGCGCTCCGCCTGCGCGGGAGCTGGCGATGGTGGCGTGTACAGGCGCACGCGCGGTGCGGCGGGCTGCACGGCTGCTGGCTCGCGCGCGGCGAGCTGGACGGCTGCCGGATGGCGCGCTGCGCGGCGCACGGCAGCGCCCAGCTCGCGCACGAGCTCGTCTCGTTCGCTGATAATAGAGGTGGGCTTGCTCACCACCGCCACGGCACCTGCCGCGAGCGAGCGCTGCGCGGCCTCGCCGCTGCTGCCCAGCGAGGAGCACACGATGAACGGCAGCGCGTAGCGCTGGGTGAGCTGGCTCAGCCAGCGCAGGCCGTCGCCCTGCGCGCGCTCCACCTCCAGCAAGACCACGTCCGGACGCAGGCGCTCGATCAGCTCACCCGCCGTCTCCAGCTCGGCCGACTCGGCCACGAGCTCCAGCCCCTCGCTCGCCAGCGCACGTGCCAGCAAGCGGCGCGCGAGCGGCGAGTCATCGATCAGCAGAACCCGAATCACGAGCCCTGTCAGTGCAACAGCCGGGCCACGAGAAAAGCCAGCCATTTTCATGCGCCTTGGTGCCGCGCATCCGGGGTTCGAGACGGGCTTTCCTGAAACCAGGATGCGGCCGGTGAGGCCCTGCGGCGCCTTGCAGCGCCGCCGTGTGCCGGGAATACTGCGTGCGGCCATGCTGCCGCTGCTCGACTGGCAAGCTCCCGACTCGTGTCCAGATGCTGCCGCCATGCAACACCGTCTGGGCGCAGCGCTGCAGGCGCTGCCCGGTGCTCGCGCGGGCAGCGGTCTGCTCAGAGACAACCCCGAGTCCATCTATGCCGCTCGGCTGGCGCGCAGCTGTGTGCGCTGACCGTGCTGAAAAATCCATCGACTCGCCGCCAACGAGCCTCCGGCAGGACACCTATCGCGCATGAATCAACACCACCTCTCGAGCTTCGTATCGCGCCCTCTCTTGGCACCCCCTGTCAGGCCTTCAGGGCCCCGTTGGCGCGGCTCAGTCCTGCGCCGGAGCCTCTGGCTGCTGGCGCCGGCGCTGCTGCTGGCCTGTCAGGGCACGCAG
>JAICQL010000342.1 GCA_025937895.1 Polyangiaceae bacterium
AGGATGCGCAGGCGGCGTATTTGCTGTTCAGCTTCGCCGATCCTGCCCTCCAGAAAAAGACCGGCCACGGTTCGATCGAGCTGGTGCAGCGGGATAAGCTCGTGCGAGTCCTGGTGAATCTGCCAGAGCTGCCCAGCTACCGGGAGGAGCTGCTCAAGCGTGGCCTGCTCGAAAAACTGCGCACGGAATACGGTGAGCCCCCCGAGCCGCCAGCTGCCGAGCCCCCGAAGAAGGCTCCCGCCAAGCCCGAGCCCGCTCCTGAGCCAGGCAAGGAGCCAGCCGTGGACGAGCCGAAGGGCTGAAGCCCTGCTCCGCGGTTGCCGGCGGCTCCTGCCGCTGCTCACGGGCGGGTTGCTGCTGGTCTGGTTGCTGCCGCGCGCCCTGCCAGCCACGGCCGCGGCGCTGGAGCCCGGCGGAGCAAGCGAGCCGCCCGAGCCCAGTGCGGCCACGGGCCGCGCTCGCGCCACCGCGGCGGAGCTTGCCCCGCGTGCGGTGCTGAGCATGAGCAGCCCGCCCTCTCCCATGGTCTGCATCCCGGAAGGTGAGCTCGCCATGGGCTCGGACGAGAGCGATGTGATCGAGGCGCTCGCCGACTGCGCGAGCGAGCCCTACGGGCACCGGTGCAGCCCCACGCTGTTCGCCAACGAGCTGCCGCGCCACCGCGTCCTGCTGTCCAGCTTCTGGATCGATCGCTTCGAGGTGACCGTGGCAGAGTACCAGCGCTGCGAGCAGGTCGGGCGTTGCGGGCCGCGCCCAAGCTCCGAGGGCACGCAGCGCTTCGATCGTCCCGATTATCCCGTCACCCGCGTGAGCTGGCTCGACGCGCGCGACTACTGCAGCTTCCGCGGTGCTCGCTTGCCGACAGAGGCGGAGTTCGAGCGCGCAGCCCGCGGGCCCTCCGGGCGCCGCTACCCCTGGGGGCAGCTCTGGAACTCCCGGGTCGCCAATCATGGTCGCTTCGGCTGGGACTCGACCGAGGCAGCGGACGGCTACGCGGAGCTCGCTCCCGTCGGCAGCTTCCCCTCGGGCGCCACGCCGGAGGGCATCTACGACCTGGCCGGCAACGTCGCGGAGTGGACGGCCGATCGCTACGCGCCCGGCTATGACCCGCAGCCCGCTCGCGATCCGCAGGGCCCCCCCGCGAGCGTCACGAACCTGCGCGTGATCCGCGGCGGCAGCTATGTTCACGCCCGCTTTCGCCTGCGCGGGGCTTCGCGGGCGTTCGCGGAGCCCAGCGATCGCCGCACCACGCTCGGCTTTCGTTGTGTGCGCTCTGCGCGCCGCGCTCTGCCCGGCAGCGCGCCTGCCGGAGATGCTGCCCCCGGCTGAGCGCCGCCTGGCGGGCCCACCGCCTGACGATCGAGCCCCGCGCTGGTGAGGGGACGCAGACAGCTCACCGGGGGGCTGACTATGCTCGGCGCCGTGTTGCAGCTGCCCGTCACCAGCGCGAGCGTGTTTGTCCTCGTGCGCCCTCATTACCCCGAGAACGTGGGCGCCGTGGCGCGCGCCATGAAGACCATGGGCTTGACCCAGCTGGTGCTGGTCAAGCCCGGCCGCTTGGCGCAGCCCGATCACGAGCTGGCGCGGAAGATGGCCGTGAAGAGCACCGACGTGCTCGGCGCCGCGCGCTGCGTGGACAGTCTCGCCGAGGCGCTCGCGGACTGTACGTGGGCGTTCTCGACCACGGCTCGACGTGGTGTCTCGGGCGTGGTCTCGCCGCGCCGGGCGGCGGCGCTCACGGCTGGCGCTGCCCTGCGAGGAGAGCGGATCGGATTTGTCTTCGGCAACGAGAAGACGGGGCTCGCTCGCGAGGATCTGGCCCTGTGCAGGGAAGCGCTGCGCATCCCCATGGCCGCAGACCAACCTTCGATCAACCTGGCGCAGGCCGCGCAGATCATGGCCTACGAATTGTTCGTCGTCGGCCTCGAGCAGCGCGCAGCGGACAAAGCCGCCGCGCTCGAGGCCAGCCAGAAAGGAGACCCGCACGAGGAGGAGTGCTCTGCGGGGGGGGAGTGAACGCGACCCCGCAACGCCGCGACGCCGACGGCATCCGCCCGATGCCACGCCACGGCTCGCTGCAAGGCGCACACCGGCTTTGTTGGCCGGGGCGCGCCCGCCGCTGCTTAATGGCCGCCGCTCAATGAAACCGTGCTCAACGGAACACCGCTCGAAGGCCGCTGCTCACTCGTCGTCGAGCAGCGCGTCGTCGAGGTCCTCATCGAGGTCGGTCGGAGCGTCTTCGTCTTCGTCTGCATCGACGTCGACGTCACCCTCCTCCTCGTCCTCGTCCTCGTCCTCGTCGTCCTCTTCCTCTTCGTTGCTCTCGCCGGCACGAGCATCGGTCTTCACGTCGATGCCAGCCTCGGCGAGCTGCGTTTCCAGCAGCTCGAGCAACTCGTCGGCGTCGTCACCGCCCCACTCATCGAGCACGTCGGTCAGGAACTCGAAGAAATCCCCCGAGTCGAGCCGCCGCTCGATCTCCTCGACCTGCTCTTCCGAAAACGCCTCGAGCACTTCCTCACGAAGCGACTCTGAGTCTCCTTCCTCGATGCTCTCTTGCGCTGCGAGTCGAATCTGGCGGATCGCTCGCCGGTCGAGGTAGATTTCCATAACCTTGTGTGCTCCGCTGAAGCTCGAACGGCCTTTAAACGAATGGCCATCAAGGCGTCAAGCGTCGTGACAGAGCCTCGTGGAACTCGTTGGATTGTGGCGGCCGGCCTAATCGCCGCCAGCCAGTTTTGCGCTGGTTTGTGCCGCGCGCAGCTGCTGGATCCCGCGCTGCCCGATCCGACGATGCAGCCGTCGACGCCGCCGCCCATCAGCGCACACTATCTCCAGTACGGTGTAGCACTGACGGGCGAAACCGTGGCCTCCGCCGGACAGGTCTGTCCACGGACGACGAATCTACCGTGCATCTTGGGCGACGGAGGCGGCCTTACCGTGCGCGTCGGCTATCGCGGGCGCGGTGCCTGGTACCTGGGCGGTGCTTACGAGCTCTCCCGTCAGGACTCCGCAAATTTGCTGCGGCTCGCCATCCTCCAGCAGCTGCGCGCCGAGCTGCGCCTGTATCTCACGCGCGTCACTCGCCTCGCCCCGTACGTCGGAGCGGCTGCCGGCGGCGCCATCTACGGCAACGAGTGGGCGCTCGACACCTGGGGTGCTGCCACCGCGGTCGGGGCCGGCACCGAGTTCCAGGTGACCCCCAGCATCGTGCTCAACCTGGGCGTGCTGTACCGGCAGCTGCTGCTGCGTCGCTGGACTGACGGCGCGGGGCAGCCGCGCGCCACTGGTCCGCTCGGTTTCGGGCTCGCCCACATGGTCGCACTCGAGTTCGGGTTCGAGATTCGGGATCCACTGTCGCGCTGGTAGGCAACGGATGCTCTTGACGAACCGCTAGCTGCCGGGTCCTCTTGCTGTCATGGAGTGTCAACGCTGCGGCCTCAGCAACGCGGAGGCAGCTCGGTTCTGTCCGGGCTGTGGCGCTGCCCTGGCTGGCGCTCCTGCCGGCGGCCCTCCCGTTGGCGTTGGCGGCCCTCCCGTGGGGGGGCGAGGCGTGCCCGCCGGCATGGCGGGCGGCATGGCGAACCCCGGCAGCGTGATCGCCACCGAGCGCCCGCCGGGGCCGAGCGGCACCATGGCCTCCATCAACTATGGCTCTCCCGCTCCGCCAGCAGCTCACCTGGCTCCGCCATCTCCTCCCGTGGCTCCCGCCTCGCCTGCTGCGCGCACGCCGGGGGGCAGGGGCAACGTCCCCTCATCGGCAGAAGCGTTCGAGCTGGGGGCGAGGCCCGACTCGATGCGGCCCCCCGCGCCCGAGGTCTCCTTCAGTCATCCGCCGCCCTGGCCGGCCGTTGGTGCAGGTGGGCACTCTCCGGGGGTTACGGCAGGGGCAGTGCCCATGGCGCACCTCGCCGTCATCAGCCAGGACGGGTCCACCGGGCAGACGCACTGGATCGAGCAGGGCAGCGTGGACATCGGGCGGGAGGAGGGTGAGATTCAGCTCAGCGCCGATCGCTTCGTCTCACCCCGCCATGCACGGGTGTATGCCCGCGGCGGGTCATTCTTCCTGAAAGATCTGGCTTCTCTGAATGGCGTGTACTTGCGCGTCCGCGATAGCGAGCCGTTGAATGATACCGACGTGGTTCTGCTCGGCTCCGAGGTGCTAAGGTTTGACCTTTTGACGGAAGCGGAGCGAGACTTGGGGCCGGCGCGAGAGCGGGGGACAGACGTATACGGCTCGCCAGCCAAGCCGCGTTACGCTTGCCTGACGGAGAAAACGGTCGAAGGCGTGACGCGCAATGTCTTCTATATCTCGGGGGATGAAGTAGTGATTGGGCGGGAATTCGGCGACATCGTCTTTACGACCGATTCGTTCATGAGTCGGCGGCATGCGGCCATCCATCGGGATCCGACGGCGGGAACCTTCACCCTGCGTGATTTGGGTTCTTCCAATGGCACCTATCTTGCTATTCGGGGGGAAGTGGAGCTGCGAGAGGGTGATCATCTCCGTGTTGGCCAGCATCTGTTCCGATTCGGATTTGGATCCTAAGCTGGCGCCCCTTTTGGACCGGTCCCTTTCTCACGGGTCAGAGCTGAGCAGAGTTCATGGGCGACGTCGCATCCTCTAAGAAGAAGTCGGCCTCGATCGAGGTGCGAGTCTTTGGCCAGACCGACGTCGGGCAGGTGCGCGAGCACAACGAAGACAACTTTCTGATCGCAGACCTCACGCGCAAGACGCGCTCCTTCGATCCAACGACCACGCACACGCTGGGGCGCTCGGGCGCCGTGTTCGGCGTCTGTGATGGCATGGGCGGCGCGGCGGCGGGCGAGGTGGCGAGCCAGCTGGCGGTGGACATCATCTACGATCGTCTGTCGCAGGCGAAGGCGCCGCGCGGGCGTGAGGAGCTGGCGCGGCGCCTGGTCAAGGCCGTGCAAGACGCGGGGGTTCGCATCTTCGGTGAAGCGCGGGCGGATCGCTCGCGGCGCGGCATGGGCACCACCTCCACCATGGCCACCCTGATCGATGATCGCCTGTTCCTCGCCCAGGTGGGTGACAGCCGCGCGTACCTACAGCGCGACGGCGAGCTCACCCAGATCACGCGCGATCAGTCGCTCGTCAATCAGCTGATCGAAGCCGGGCAGCTCACGGAGGAAGAGGCCGAGACCTTCGAGCACAACAACATCATCCTGCAGGCGCTCGGCACCTCGGAGGTCGTGCAGGTGGATCTCACGTATGTGGATCTGCGGCTCGACGACACGCTGTTGATCTGCTCCGACGGCCTCTCGGGCATGGTGCGCAGTGAGGACATCTGCGGTGTGCTGACCGAGCTGGAGGATCCGGTCGAGGCCTGTGCCAAGCTGATCGCTCTGGCTAACGAAGCGGGCGGCCACGACAACGTGACGGTGGTCATCGTCAGGTTCGAGGGCGGCGGCCTGCAGGAAATCAGCCCGGAGGATCCCGCGGTCAGCTACCAGAAGTACTCCTTCTCCGGCAGCGACGGTGAGGTTCGGGAGGAGGACACGAGCCCGCCCGAACGCGCGGAGTTCCGCGACACCACCAAGCTGCCGAGGCGCGGTGAGAGTCAGCCGCCCGAGTCGGGGGCCACTTCTCCCGCCAGCTCGGGGGACGGCCCTGCGCTGCTGGCCAAGGCCGCGCCCGTCTCCGGCTCGGAGGACTCGGTGGCGGTGCCGCTCGCCGGCTGGCCTCCGCGCACCGTGGGCGCCATCATCATGGCTGGGGTGACGCTGATTATCGTCATGGGCTTCTACCTGCTGCGGTAGAGGCGGATGCGCCTGGTCCTGCGCCGGCTGCTGTGGCTCGGGCCCACGCTGCTCTTGATCACGCTGGTGACCTTCGGCGTGCTGTCGAGCGCGCTGCCGCCGGATCCGGAGCTGGCCGACTTGCCGTTGTTCTTCAATCCGGAGCCGGGCGCGGTCGAGCGCCTGGCGGCCAAGGCGTTTCAGACCATCGTCAGCGCGGACGGGCAGCAGCCGGAGGCGGAGCGCGCGCTGGCCACCCTGGGTGGCGCCGCGTTGTCGTACGTGTTGCCTGCGCTGCAGGCGCAGAGCCCGGAGGGCCGAGCGCGGGTCGTGCGCGCCCTGCGCCCGCTGGCGGCGCGCATGGGCCTGGATATCGACGAGCGGGATCCCAGCCGCG
>JAICQL010000083.1 GCA_025937895.1 Polyangiaceae bacterium
CAGAGCATGCGGCCCGAGCCACCGCCGGGTCCTCAGCGCTCGGCTAAGTTTCGGCTAATTCAGGCGAGCCAGGAGCGGGCGCACGGCTTGCGACGCCATGAACCCAGTGCGGAGCTCCGGCTCCTCTAGCCCGTCCGCGATGCCGCGCACCAGCTCACCGGCGGCAACATCGCGCTGACGGGCCTCAGCCCCATTGCCCAGCTCGGCTTCCACCCTGCCGAGCTCGGCGAGCACCCGCCACGAGACACACGGTACCGGTCGGGCGTGCAACAGCTCGAGCGCCAGCTCGAGCTGCTCGCGCGCCTCAGCCCAGCGCGCCTCGAGCATGGCGCTGCGAGCAAGCGCCAGCTGAGCCACGGCCTGATACTTGGCGGTACCGGCGCGCGTGGCAGCCGTGAGCAACTGCTGCGCCGAGCCGAGGGCGCCGGCGGCGTCCCCCATCTGGAGGCACGACACGCTCTCTGCCTCCAGTAACCAGAGCTGCGCCGAGTCCAGCCGGGTGACAAAGGCAGGCGGAGGCTCCCGCAGCGCAGCGCGAGCGCGCTCCAGGGCGTCCCGGGATGGCCCGCTCTGACCCAGGAGCGCGAGGTCGTGGCCCAGACCGATCCAGTGGCAGAGCTCGGCAAAGCGTGCGCCGCGCGCCTGTGCCTGCGCGAGCGCTTCACGCTCCCGCCGCAGCGCCTCTGGCAGCATGCCCAGCTCCCGCAGCAGCCAGGGAACACTGGATGGTAGCTGCCAGAGATGGAACTCCTGCCCGTTGCGCTGCGCCAGCTGCTCTGCGCGCGCATACGACTGCAGCGCCAGGGACATCAGGCCCAGGTTGCCGTACGTGCGGCTCAGAAACTGGTAGTGCCCGATCGAGACCATGCCGGAGATGCCGAGCCACAGCTCCAGGGCCGCCTCGAAGAGCGCGCGGGCCTCCGCGTAGCCCGACTCGCGTACGGCGCAATGGGCGCGCGTCTCGAGCAGCATTGCGCGCAGCCCTGCAGGCGACCCCGGCTCGAGCAGCGGCTCCGCGCGCTCGCACCGCTCGCGAGCCTCCTCCAGCTTACCCGCCACCACGGCTCCCCCGGCCAGGCTGAGCTGGGCCAGGGCGATGTTCGCGGCGTCGCCGCTCGCCTCCGCCACCCGGAGCAGCTCGAGATCGAGCTGCCGCGACTGCTCGAGCTGCCCTGCGAAGTGGGCCACCACCGACTCGCCCATCAGCGCATCGCAGTGCACCTTGGCAAGCCCCGCCGCGCTCGCGTGGCGCACGCTGGCGCGGAAATCCGCCGTGGCGGCTTCTGACCGGCCGCAGTCATATTCGGCCCAGCCACGGCTCAGGTGCAGGCGCGCAGCCCACCCCACCCGCTCTGCCGGCTCGAGCTGGTCGAGCAAGGCCAGCGCGCGACAGTAGTGCTCGCTGGCTTCGCGGTACGCGCGCAGCTCCTGTGCCTTGCTGCCTGCCAGTGACAGGAACTCGAGCGCGCGGCACGCGTCCCTGCCGCGCTCGAAGTGCAGCGCCAGCTGCGCCGCGATGAGCGAAGCCTGGGCACCGAAGTGCAACAGCAGCACCTCCCCGATCTGCCGGTGCAGCCGTGCCCGCCTCAGACTCACCAGGTCGGCGTAGAGCTGGTTCTGGTACAGTGCATGCGCGAAGCGATAGCGGATGGTCACGCACCCACTCGGCCAGCGCTCCTCGCCACAGACGTCGAGCAGGTGGTGGACGCGACACACCGGATCGAGCCGCTCCTGCACCGTGAGCTCATCCTCCTCCAGCAGCGCCGCGAGCACCGCCGAGCTGAACTCCTGCCCCTCGACGCAGGCGAAGGAGAGTGCTCGCAGGGCGTCGGCCTCGAGCAGCTCGAACTGACGCCGGATGGCGCTCTGCACGTCGCCGGGCGCCGCGTACTCCAGCTCCGCCAGCGGGCGTTGCAGGGCCCAGCCCCGCTGCGTCTCCACCAGCTCCCCGCGCTCGATCAGCAGCGCCACCAGGCGGGTCAAGAACAGCGGGTGGCCTTCCGTCTTGGCCAGCAGCACCGCGGGCAACTCTCTCGGCAGCGCGTTGGCACCCAGGCGTTGCTCGAGGTAACAATGCACCTGGGGCTCGGTGAGCGGGCTCAGCTCCAGCTCGTCACACTCGCGGCCACCCAGCTCGAGCAGCAGCTTCGCCAGCGGCGGGTTCTGCAGCGTCGCTTCGGCGGCGCGCAGCGTCCCCAGCACCAGCCAGGCCTGGCCGGCGCTGCGCTGGCAGAGCAGGCGGAGCAGATCGATGCTGGAGGGGTCAGCCCAGTGCAGATCTTCGATCAGCACCAGCAGCGGACGCTCGCGTGCCAGAGCGGCGAAGGCCTCCACCCACTCGCGCAACATGCGGTCTCGCGTGGCGCTCGCCAGCTCTCGGCGCTGCGCCGCCTCTATCTCCTGCCCGCCAGCGAGCCCGGGGAACTGACCACACCACGTCGGCGCAAACGCCCGCAGAACCCGCTGAACGCGCCCGCTCTCCGGACCTCGCAGCAGCGCATCCAGCGCCTCCAGGAACGGTAGGTACGCCTCACCGCTGCCGAAGCTCTCCAGGCAACGCCCGCGCGCCACCAGCGCCGGGCTCGCGCTGGCACCGCAGCGCTCCAGGAACTGCAGCGCCAGCGCGGTCTTGCCAATGCCCGGCTTGCCCGAGATGAACAGCACGCCGCCGTTGCCGCTCAGCGCCTCCTGATAGCGCTGCTGCAGGTGGGTCAGCTCCCGCTCGCGGCCGACGAAAGGCGCACGCTCGGGATGCCGCTGCTGCCCGGCCGGCGGCGGCGGCTGCGAGCGTGAGGCGCCGCTTGCTGGCGGCGCGGCGACGGTGGCGGCCGCAGCGTCGCAGGCTGAGGAGAGCGCCGGCATGTCGGCTGGATGAGAAACAAACCGATAGCCACGCCGCGAGAGCGTCTGGATGTATCGTGGTTGAGTGGCGGACTCCCCCAGCGCCTTGCGTAGCGCGCTCATGGTGACCGTGAGGTTGTTCTCCGCCACCACAGTGTCCGGCCAGAGCCGATCGAGCAGCTGCGCCTTGGTGAGGCCGCGTTCCCCCTCCTGCACCAGCACCAGCAGCAACTCCGCCGCCTTCGGTGTCAGGGCCACGGGCGCGCCGCCGCTCCACAACATGCGCGTGTGCACGTCGAGCCGAAACGGTCCGAACCTGTACTCCTGCACGTCCATTTGCCCCCGAGCTCGCGGCGCCTGACCGCACATGTTGCGACCGCGGGCCCGGCGATGTCAACGGCCGTGCCCTGCCGCGGCTAGCAAACTTCTAGCCGCATCTTAGCTGCGCTCAAAGGACGCCGAGGCCTGCGGGCACCATCTTCCCTGCATGAAAAACCCAATTCACTCCACCCTCGCCACCCGCTTCGCTGTCTCGCCCCGCTTCACTGTCTCGCCCCGCTTCACTGTCTCGCCCCGCTTCGCTGCCTCACCCCGTTTCACTGCCTCACCCCGTTTCACTGCCTCGCCCCGTTTCACTGCCTCGCCCCGTTTCACTGTCTCACCCCGCTTCACTGTCTCACCTCGCTCCCTGCTCTCCGCCGGCGCCATCCTCACCTTCAGTTTCAGCGCCGCTTGCGCCGGCACAGTACCCCCGCACGTCGCTTCCGGGATCGATGTGCGGCTGAACACGGGCTCCTCGGCGCCGCGACCAGAAGGCGTGCTGCACGTCGAGGGCATCCACAACGGAGTCACCGCGCACCTCCCTGTGGCGCCCCTGGACCCGGGCAGCAACACCCAGCGTGTGGCGCTTCCGCCCGGAGCTTACTCCGTGACCTATTCGCCAGTGGTGCTGGAGAGCGCGCTGAACTCCGTGCGCAACCGGGCGCCGGCGAGAATCCTCTCGCGGACCCCCTTCCTGATCGAGGTCGGCGAGGGCGAATTTCACCCCATCGAGGTGCGCACGGTGACGGGCACACCCGCCCTTGCGCCGCGGCGTCCGCAGCGGCCACTGGCCGGGCGCTGGCCGGCCCTGACACGCCCTCGGGCCCCGCGCCTGGGGCTGGCCACTCCAGCGCCTGGCGCGGGACTGCACCGTCCTCGCGCTGGGGCGCTTCGAGCGCGCGCCGGGCAACCAGGACCACGTCAGCGAGCTCGACCTCGCCCTGCCCGTGCTGGAGCACACGGGCAGCGAGCGCTTCACGCTCTGCGCCTGGCCGATGGCCGGCTCGTCCGCGATCACGTACGCCGCGACGCGGCCACCGGTGCTCGACAAGCTGGTGCTGGTCGACGTGGCCGGCCTCGGCGGGCCGCTCGCCGAGCGCCCACGCGCGCAGTTGACCGCGCCGCGCTCACCCGCCGAGTGGGCCAGGCGCCGCGCAGCGAGCTGGGTGCACCAGCCCGGCCACCGTGCGCGACCTCGTCGAAGCGCTCGATCTCGAGGAGCTCACCCGCAGCCCACGAGCGTTCGAGCAGCTCGTGCAGCTCAACCGCCAGATCCGCGAGGCCCCTCCCCCGCTCGAGCTGGAGAAGATCGCCGTACCGAGCCTCGTGCTCGCCGGACGCCACTCGCTCGTGATGGGCCCCGACGCCGCCCAGCGCGCTGCCCGGCGCCTGCAAGACGGCCGCGCCGTCATCTTCGAGCACAGCGCCCACGCCCTCGCGCTCGAGGAGCCCGACCGCTTTCAAGACCTCCTCGCGGAGTTCGTCGTCGGGAACGGCGCGTAGCCGGAGCGGCGGCAGTTGCAGAGCAGCGAGTCCCGAGCGCAGCGAGGACTTCGTCTGCTCTAACGACCTAGCTGGGCAGCATCTGACTCGGATGGACCTGCGTAGTCGTCATCAGGACCACGCATCATTCGATCTGTCGGGTTCGAGCAAACGCGAGGCTCTCGTGTTAGGCTGGTGAAGAGCCCAGCCAGAGCGATGATTGAAAACGAGGTCAGCATCGAACACGCCGGTGCCCGCCTCGCGGGTACGCTCGCGGCGCCGGGGGTCGGTCGCTTTCCCACGGTCCTGATGCTGCATGGCAGCGGTCCACTGGACCGCAACGAGGACATGCCTGGACAACGGTTGTCGGTGTTCAACACCTTCGCCGAACGGCTCGCACGCGAGGGTGTGGCCAGCCTGCGCTTCGACAAGCGCGGCTGTGGCGCGAGCACCGGGGACTTCGAGACGGCGGGGCTGCACGACGCGGTGGCGGACGCAGTCGCGTGGCTCGACTGGCTCGGCGGCGCGGAGCTCTGCAACCCCGAGCGGCTCATCCTGCTCGGGCATAGCGAGGGGTGCCTGGTCGCACCGCTGGCGCTCCGCCAGCGGCCGAGCGTCTCGGCCGCCATCCTCATCTGCCCGTTTGCGGAGCGCATGGATACGATTCTGATGCGGCAGGCAGCACAGGCGGAACGCGAGCTGGGCTGGCTGCTGCGCACCCTCGCGCGCCCCGTCTCCACACAGCGCCGCCTGATCGAGCGGGTGCGAACCGGTAGCGAGCTGAAGTTTCGGATTCGTGGTCAGCTGATCAACGCCAGGTGGCTGCGCGAGCTCCTGGCCATCGATCCGGCGGAGGTGTTGCGCCAGGTGACATGCCCCACCCTGCTCATCGGTGGCGCACACGATTGCCAGTGCGATCCAGACGACGTGACCAGAGCCGCGGCGCTGCTTCAGGGACCCGTGCAAGCGCACGTGGTGCCCGAGCTCACTCACGTCTTGCGGCGCGGCCCTCGCACGCTGCTCCAGCAACATCGGCTGCTCGCAGACCCTGTCGACGAGCGAGTCCTCGACCTGGTGGCGACGTGGCTGCGAGAGCTCGCGTCGTAGCAGTGACGCTCGCGCGTGCGCAGGGCGGCGCTCACTCCACCCCTACTCCCGTGCCCGCGTGCTCGTGGTTGCCAAACGTCCATTGCGACCGCATTGACATCGTGCTCGCCGAGTGGGCGGCTGGTCGCGTCGTCCTTCGACAGGCACCGTCGTCCACTGATAGGTCGACCCCTCCGCCGTTCCCGGAACGGTCTACCCTCCGGAATGGGTCGTCACCCGGCTGATCGAAGGTACCGACCTTGCTCTCGAGGCACCGCCCACCCTGGATCGAAGGTCCCGACCTTCGAGATCGACCCGGCCCCCTCCAGATCGAAGGTGCGTTGCTTCGCTTTGCCACAGTGTGCCGGCTTCAGCGAAGGTCATGACCTTCACTTCAGCGCACCCCCCTCTTCGGAGGAAGGTCAGCACCTTCACTGAAGGGTGCTGGCCATACATTTCGAAGGCCCTGACCCTCACCAGCAGCAGCGTCGCAATTCGCCAGCTTCGCGAGCTCCACCGCGTGCCATAGGGTCCGGCTCTGACGGGGGAGCAAGGATGAGCAATGGCGGCGATTCTGATCGTTGGTGAGGACCCTGACAGCATCAAACCCGAGGATCTGCCGCCGGGGGTGACGGTAGACGGCATCCGGGCTGCGCTCGACGGCGCCCGGGCGGCGTTGCTGGCCAGAGGGCACGAGGTCGGGGTCTTGCTCACGACCAGCGCCGATCGCATCGCGAGCGAGCTGGCAGGCGCCGTGCGTGGGCGGAGCTTCGACGTGATCGTGATTGGCGCAGGTCTGCGCGTGCTGCCGCCGATGGCGCTGCACTTCGAGCGCTTGATGAACGCGATCCGCGAGCACGCGCCGGATGCGCGACTCGCGTTCAACACCAGGCCAGACGATACGGCAGAGGCGGCGGAGCGTCAGCTCCAGGGTGGATGACGGAAAGCGGCCCTCCCCGCGCCGGTGACCGCGCCCTGGCACACACGGCCTCCACCTGCGCTGCCTCCCCGCTATCTCAGGTTCGCTGCGGGGGTCGACGCCACCCTGGCTTTCATGCCTTAATCCACCGGTAAGGGCCCGGAGAGGGCTCGGAACCGAGCGGGCGCGGCCCGGCACCAGGAGTACCAGGCGTGACGGAGCAACGAATGGCGGGATCGATGGGGGAGGCGCACGCGGGCAGCGCGGCAGAGGCCGGGCGCCCCAACCTGGTGGATCTGGCGTTTCAGACGGCGTATCGGGTCGCGTACAAGCTGATGCGCACCTACTGGTCCGTGCGCAAGCCCGCCACCCATGGCGCGCTGGTGGTGCTGTGGAATCAGGGCGATCTGCTGCTGGTGCAGAACTCCTACGTGCCCTACCGCTCGTTACCGGGCGGCTACGTGGCGCGCACGGAGACGAGCCGTGAAGCGGCGATCCGGGAGCTGCGCGAGGAGGTGGGGGTCACGGCGCGCCCGGAAGAGCTGGAGAAGGTGTACGACGAGATCAAGGAGTGGGAGGGCAAGCGAGACCACGTCGAGATCTTCTCGCTAGAGCTGAGCGGGCGGCCCACGGTGCACATCGATCACCGGGAGGTGGTGCACGCGGGCTGGTTCTCGCCCGAGCAGGCGCTGGGGCTGAACCTGTTTCCCCCCATCCGCCTCATCATCGAGAATCGCCTGCGCGCGGCGGCGCGCGGCAGCGCCTGAGCCCGAGGTCAGCCGAAGCGGATCGAGCGCATCGAGATCGAGCCCGCGTCGAAGCCCTCGACCGGGAAGCTCAGGGTATCCCGGTCGGAGCTGGCCCCGAAAACGTACAGCAGCGGCAGGTAGTGCTCCGGGCTCGGATGCGCGCTACGGCCCGACTGGCCGTCGAGGGCGCGGGCCAGCTGCTGCGCGTCGCGCTGGGTGAGCGCCCGGCTCACGTCGTGATCGAACTGTGCCGCCCACGGCGGAGTGTCGCTGCGGCCGCTACGCAGGTTGGCAAGAGCGTCGCGCAGGTTATGCACCACGTTGCCGCTGCCCAGCAGGAGCACGCCCTCGTCGCGCAGCGGGGCCAGCGCCTTGCCGATCTCGAGGTGCTTCGCGGCGGGCAGGCGCGCGTCGATGCTGAGCTGCAGCACGGGGACGTCTGCCGCCGGCAGCAGGTGCACCAGCACGCTCCAGGTGCCGTGATCCAGGCCCCAGTCCGAGCGCGGGCGGGCGGAGTGCGTGGCCAGCAGCGCGCTGATGCGGCGAGCCAGATCGGGAGCGCCGGGCGCGGGGTACTGCAGCTCGTGCAGGGCGCGCGGGAAGCCGCCGAAGTCGTGGATGGTCTCGGGCCGCGCATTGTCGGTGAGGAACGTGCCCGGCACGAACCAGTGTGCCGACACCGCCAGCACCGCGCGCGGGCGCGGCACCGTGGTGCCCAGCGCGCGGAACGCCTGCGACCAGCGATTGTCCTCGATCGCGTTCAGGGGCGAGCCGTGGCCGGCAAACAGCACGGGCATGCGCCGTGGCCCGGGTTTGCCGGGTTCGGCGTTGCCCTGCCCCGCCCCCGCCAGCCGCTGGCAACCGACAGCCAGGAGGGCGCCCAGCGAGCCCGTCAGGAAAGCGCGCCGGGGCTGGCCGTCTTGGCGTGGGGAGCGGGACATGACAATCAGCGGCAGGACCGCTCGCACAGCCTAACACCGAATCGCGACCGGTGGGGTGCACCATGCCCGCCAGGCTGAACCGGCCTGCTCGGGGCCGAATTTCCCGTCGCCATCGCCCGCCAGCCGAGACTACTCTCGCGCCATGAATCAGCCTGCCGTCGGCTTCATCGGTACCGGGGTCATGGGCGCCTCCATGGCGGGGCACCTGCTCGCCGCGGGGCACCCCGTGCACGTCTTCAACCGCACCCGCGCCAAGGCGGAGGCCGTGCTGGCCAAAGGTGGTAGCTGGTGCGCCACCCCGACCGAGGTCGCACGCAAGGCGGGCGTGGTGATCACCATGGTGGGCACGCCCGACGACGTGCGCTCGGTGTACCTGGGCCCGCAGGGCCTGATCGAAAACGTCGCCAGCGGCGGCCTGCTGATCGACATGACCACGTCCGATCCGGAGCTCGCGGCGGAGCTGGCGCGCACCGCCGCGCAGCGCTCGGTCAGCGTGCTCGACGCGCCGGTGTCGGGCGGTGACATCGGCGCGCGCAACGGCACCCTGTCGATCATGGTGGGCGGCGCGCCCGAGGCGTTCGAGCGGGCGCTGCCCATCTTGCAGCGCATGGGCAAGACCATCGTGCACCAGGGCCCGGCGGGCTCGGGGCAATACACCAAGCTGTGCAATCAGGTGGCCATCGCCTCCACCATGCTGTCCGTGTGCGAGTCGATGGCGCTCGCCAAGGCGTCGGGGCTCGAGCCCACGCGGGTGCTGGAGAGCATCACCACCGGCGCAGCCGGCAGCTGGGCGCTCGCCAACCTGATGCCCCGCGCCCTGCGCGGCGACTTCGAGCCGGGCTTCGCCGTGGATCACCTGGTCAAGGATCTGGACATCGCGCTGCGCTGCGCAGAGCGCCTGGGCCTGGATTTTCCTGGCCTGGCGCTGGCGCGCCGGCTGTACGGAGAGCTCTCGGCACAGGGCGCTGGTAGCAAGGGCACGCAGGTGCTGTTCAGCCGCTATGTCGACCGCCGCCATGTAGACCGCGGCCATGTCGAGCACCTCCAGCCAGAGCGCGGGCCCGGCTCGTGAAGCTGGTACAGCTCGAGGCCACCGGCGGCGCCCGTGCCGTGGCGCTGGTGGAGGCCAGCCACCTGCACCTGCTGGAGGGCGTGACCAGCGTGAGGGAGCTGGCGCTGGAGGCCATCCAGCAGCGCAAGACCCTGGCGCAGCGGGCCGAGGCCCGAGCCTCGTCGCGCCGCGAGGACTACGAGCAAGTGCTCAGCGAGCGCAGGCTGTTTGCGCCGCTCGACCACACTGATCCCGCTCAGGTGCTCGTCTCCGGCACCGGGCTCACGCACCTGGGCAGCGCGCGCACGCGAGCGGGCATGCACGGGGCACAGGCCGAGCCCGCGGCGCAGACCGCCTCGATGAAGATGTTCCAGCTGGGCCTGGAGCAAGGCAAGCCAGCGGACGGCAGCATCGGCGTGCAGCCCGAGTGGTTCTACAAAGGCGACGGCAGCTGCCTGACCCGACCCGAACATCCCTTCCCCGTCCCGTCGTTCTCGCTGGATGCCGGGGAAGAGCCGGAGATCGTCGGTGCGTACGTGGTGGGCCCCGATGGCCAGCCCTACCGCCTGGGCTTTGCGCTGGGCAACGAGCTCTCGGATCACGTCACCGAGCGCCAGAACTACCTGTACCTGGCCCACTCCAAGCTGCGGCCCTGCTCCGTGGGCCCCGAGCTGTTGCTCGGTGAGCTGCCGGAGGAGCTGACGGGCTCCTCACGCATCTGGCGCGGCGGGCAGCTGCTCTGGGAGAGTGAGTTCGCGAGCGGCGAGGGCAACATGTCTCACCGCATCAGCGGGCTCGAGCACCATCACTTCAAGTACCCGATGTTTCGCCGCCCCGGCGCCGTGCACCTGCACTTCTTCGGCACGGCCACCTTGAGCTTCGCCGCTGGCGTGCGCACGCAGCCGGGGGACGTGTTCGAGATCGAGTGCCAGGTCTTCGGTCGGCCGCTGCGCAACCAGCTGGCGCGCGCCGAAGAGCCGCCGGCCGAGGTGCGCAGCCTGTAGGCTCGTGCGGCCGTCAGCGGCTGACGCTGCGGGCGCGGATCGGAATCGAGAAGCGCAGTGGCTTGCCCACGGCGCCGAACGAGGTGCCCCGCGCCACGTCGAGCAGACACTTGCCGAGCGGGGTGGGCGCAAGCGTTGCCGGCTGCAGCTGCGCGCTGCGCACCTTGCCGCCGGGCAGCACGTCGAAGTCGATCGAGAGCTCGGGCTGACCCGAGAGCGCTGCCGCGTGCCGCTCGAAGCAGCGCTGCAGCTCCCCCTCGCGCCGGGCGAAGTGCCGTGTGAGAGCGGCGGCTCCGGACGGCTCCGGACGGCGCTGCGCTGTGGGCCTGGTCGCGCTCGGCGTCGGCTCGGCGGTGCTCGCGCTGGCGGTGGCGGTGGTCGTGTCCGGAGCAACGCCCGCGGGCGCAGGCGTTGCTGCGGCGGCCTTGTCCGGGCTCTCCACCACGATGAAGCGCGACGCGCTGGGCGGAGCCGGGCGCGGCTGCAGGAAGCTCATCGCCGCCACGGTCGCGCCGGCCGCCACCACCCCGATGCCCAGCGCCGCCAGCACCAGGGTGCGCCAGTCGGCGCGGCGCAGCGAGCGCGAGCCGCGCGCCTTGCGGATCGCGAGCGACGTGCGCGTGGCGCGCTCCGAGACCGGCGGCTCGTGCAGCGCCGGCTTCTGCGACGCGGTCATCGTCGGCTGGCTGGCGCGGCTCGGCAGCGCGCTGATCACGGGCGCGGGCGGTGCCGGCTCGCTCGGGCGTGCGGGCGGCTCCGGCGGCAGCGAGCTGCGCACCCGCCAGGCGCGCTCGCGCTCCCCCAGGGTATCGAGCCGCAGCACGCGCGGCATGTCACCGCTGAAGTCGCGCTGCACGTGCTCGCGCAGGGCCGCGCCAATGTCCGTCTCGCTCCGCCGCAGGAGCTGGCGCAGCTCGGCCGCGAACAGCTCGGCGCTCGCTTGCCGCTGCTCCGGATCCTTGCTCAGCGCCTGCAGGATGGGCGCCTCCAGCCCGGGCGGCAAATCGCTGCGATAGTGGCTGAGCGGCTTGGGCCCCTCGGTGATGATACGCCACATCAGCTTGCTGTCGTTCTCGCCGGTGAACGGGTGGCTGCCCGCCAGCATCTGGTACAGCACCACCGCGCAGGCGTAGAGATCGCTGGCGGCCGACGGCGGCTCCGAGGTGAACAGCTCCGGCGCCAGGAACGGCACCTTGCCCTTGAGCACGCCGGTCTGCGTGCGATACACGTCGTGCTCGGCCATGCGCGCAATGCCGAAATCGAGCAGCCGCACCCGGCCGTCCACGTCCAGGAGCACGTTGCCCGGTGATATGTCGCGGTGCAACACCTGAGCCGCGGTGCCGTCGCTGCGGCGGAATTCATGCGCATAGCTGAGCGCCTCGAGCACGCGCAGCAGGATGAACACGGCCTCCTCCCAGTCCAGCCGCTGCGAGGCGAGCTGCAGGTACTTCAGCCAGCGCCCCAGGTCATAGCCGTGCACGTACTCGAGGATCATCGCGTGACCCTCGCCCTCCTCGCCGAAGTCCAGCACGCCGACGATGCCGGGGTGCTGCAGGTTGGAGAGGATCTGTGCCTCGCGAATGAAGCGCGCCGTGCTCTCGGTCGGGTCCTCGCTGTCCTGGAGGATGCGCTTGATCACTACCGGCTTGGCGAAGCCCGCAGCGCCCTCTACCCGGCCCAGGTAGACCACGCCCATGCCGCCCTTGGCCAGCTTCTTCACCACGCGGTAGCGGCCGAGCACCTGCTGGCCCGGAGCCGAGAGCTCTGTCTCCAGCATCATGGCAGCCGCCCCACCCTCTGTCCGGAGCTGGGCCGGCGCAGGTACACGTGCGTGCCCCGCTCGGGATGGCTGAGGCGCACGGCGAGCGCGCGCGTGGCGCTGGGCCAGCTCGCGGGCGACGAGAAGCGGCCCTGCGCGTCCTGCACGACGAGTTGCTCGCCCACCTTCACTTGCCAGCCGGGCAGCGCGATGCCGGAGATCGTCAGCGGGTCCCCCGGCTCGATGTCACCGCTCGCGGCGGCATCGAGGGTTGCGGTCGGCGCGGCGTTGTCGAACTGGATCTCCACCCTCGTGTGTCGCGACACCTTGCCGCCGCCCGTGAAGAAGAAGGCGTGCCGCCCCTCGCGCAAGCTGCCCGACTCGAACGTGTGGCGCGGCTGGCTCAGAATCAGCTCCTGCTTCTTGCCCTCGAACTCGTGGGCCAAGAGCAGCGAGCTCAGCTCCGGCGCGCCGGGCCAGGTCAAGGTCAGCACCGGCAGGCGGTTTTGATAGAGCACGGTGTAGCGGTGTCCGTCGGCGGCCAGGGTGGTTGCCGGCGCGCGCGCGGCCACGCGCCGCGAGCCATCATCGGCCAGCACGCTCAGCTTGCCCTGCCGCACCACCCTGGCGCGGTCGCTGCCGCAGCGCAGCTCGTAGCGCTGAGCGCCGCGCCCGACCGCCAGCGCCACCGCGCCCTCGCCCACGGCAAACTGCCCGGCCTTGCCACCGCGCAGCTGCAGCACGCCGCTGTCCGGGCAGACGCCGTCGAAGCGGAAGCGCACCGCGGTGGGCGGCGCCGGATCGTGGATCACCACGGACTCTCCCGCGCTGATCTCCACGTCCGCATGGTCGAGCCCGCGGCCCTGGATGCTCAGCTCTCCCGCTCCCGACAGCGTGGCGCGCTGCCCGGACCGGATGCGCTGCGGCTCACCGCTGCCCTCGAACGTGATCTCGCGCGCCTGCACGTCGAACGTCGTTCCGCTCTTGCCCACGCCCACGTTCACCGTGCCGCCGGGCGCGACCGCGATCACACCGCCCGGCACGGCGATGCGCACCGTCACCTCGCTGCCGGCCGCGAGCGAGCCCTCGGTCGCCGCCACCAGCACGTCGGGGCGGGGTGCGACCACGTACTGGCCATTCTGGAAGAGCTCCGCGCGCTCCTGCCCTCGCTGCAGCTCCACCGAGGTGCGGCGCGCCAGCTTGAGCTGCGTGCCCGGCACCAGCCGAGCGGGGCCCTCTGCCAGCGGCGACCAGCCTTGCTCGGTGCGCACGGTGGCGCCGCGGCCGCGCACACGCGCCGTGATCTCTGCCTGCTGTTGCTGCCCCGCTGCAGCGATCGCCGGTGCTGCGGGCGGAGGCTCGACCCGTGGCGGGCTCGGGGGCGCGAGCGGCGCGAGCTCGCCATCGGGCAGCACGCGCACGCCGCTGCCCGCCACCAGCGGCTCGGAGGCGCCGAACACCGCGCGCCCCACCTCCACCACGATGCGCAGGCTCTCGTTGGCGCGCGTGAACACCACCGTCGCACCCGGCTCGATGCGAGCCAGGCCCACCCTCGTCTGGATCGAGAGCGGCTCTCCAGAGGCTTGCAGCGAGGCAGCGCCCGTCTCCACGTCAAAGCCCAGCAAGTGCGGCGCGGGCGCCACATCGGAGAAGCGCACCTGCGTCTCGGCCTGCAGCGAGAGCTGGCTGCCGTCATCGAGCAGCAAGCGAGCAGCGGCGCCCGCGTGGGTCTGCAGTCCATCGCCGAGATGGAAGGTGGTGCCGAGCTCGGCCACCTTCCACACGCGCACCTGCTCGGCCCAGTCGCGCTCGACGGTGCCGGACTTCTCCTGCAAGGTGGCGAGCGGCGCGGGCTTGGAGCAGGCGCTCGCGGCGCAGGCCATCAGCCCCAGCGCAAGGAGGCGCAGCCCTGCCGTCACGGCGGGCCTCGCAGCAGATCCGCATTGAGGATCACCACGCCATCCTCCTGCACCCGCACCTGTCGCCGCTGCGCAGCATGTCCAGCGGCCTCGACCACCACCTCGTAGGTGCCGGGCGGCACGTCGAGCTGGAAGGTGCCGCCGGCATCGGTCTGAGTCTCCTTGCCCAGCGGCTCGATGCGCACGCGCGCACGCAAGCCTGCGCCGCTGAACGAGCGAACCAGGCCGCGCACCTGTCCGGTGGGCAGTGCGGGCGCGAGCTTGACGTCCACGACCAGCGGCGCGCCCGCGCGCAGCACGATCGGCTGGGTATGGGTCGAGAGCCGCGCGGCGCTGACCCTCAGCACGGCCTCACCCGGGGCCACGCGCTCCAGCCCGTAGCGCTCGAGCTCACCGTGCGGCACGCCCAGCACGGCTTCGCCCTGCAGCAGCTCCACTGTCGCATCGCTCAGCGGATAGCCCTCGAGGGTGGTGACGCGCACCTCCAGGCTGGCCAGCGCCGCGGGTGCCTCCAGCCGCGGCTTTGCTGGCGGCGCAGGCTCGGGCGGGGGCGCGGGCGCCGCCGCCACCGCGGGCGACCACTGGTACGCCATGCTGACCAGTAGCTGAAAGCGTGGCTCGACGGGCAGCAATGGATCGTTGACCCCCACCGGGGGCCGCGCGCTCAGCGACGTGTCCGCCACCACCCGCAGGCTCAGCTCCTCAGCCAGCCGCTGGCGCGCGCCCGCAGTAAAGCGCAGCGGTGACTCCAGCAGCCGCGGCGCCCGCTTGCCCACCAGCACATCCGCGCTCAGCTCGCTCAACAGCTCGGTGGCCCCGATGCGGTAAGCGCCGCCCACTCCGAGTGGTACCGCGTCGAACTCGCTCACCGCGAGCGACAGCCGATCACCGGCGCGATAGCGCCCCGGCTCTCGCGCCACCCCGGCAGTCAGATCGTGGCGGTAGCCCGCCAGGATGCCGGCGCTGAACGGCTGGTGCCGCGGCACGTACGCGGCCAGCAGCAAGAAGTCGACCCTGGGGTTCTGCAGCGAGCTCGCCAGCGAGTCACCGCGCAGGAAAGCAGCACCGAGCGCGCCGCCGAGGTGAAAGTCCGAGCCCACCCTGGTGCCGGCCTGCGCGTGCAGATCGCTGTCGAGCACCGTGCCCTGGTCCGGCCCCAGCCCATCATCGGCGTGACGGTCGTGGCGCACGTTCGTGCCCAGCGCCAGGTCGAGCCACGGCAGCGGCGACAGCGCGGCTCCCACCCGACCCTGGACCCTGTGGTGCCCGCCCGGAGCGGCGCTCTGCCCTTCGGTGAAGCCGTAACCCAGGCCCCCCGTGAGCAAGGCGCCCGGCTGCGCGGCGGCGACCACCGGCACGCGAAAGTAGCCGGGGGTGCCGTGCCAGGCCGCGCCCAGGGCTGTGCCGGGCGGCGAGGGTTCGGCCTGTGCTGCGCCTGCCGGCGCCAGCACACACGCGAGCACAGCGGTCGCACGCGCGGCGAGCCCGCGGCGCGGACGAGACCTCGAACGTGGCTCGCTTGGGAACACCTGATCGAAATGAACGGCACGGGCTGGATCGACCCAAGCCAAACCAATTGGCCGGGGCCGCGCCGCTGCCTTGGAGGGCGCCGCGGGCCCACGTGCAGCGTGATGGCAGCCTGGCCGGGCTGCGCCGATGGCTGTCAGGCACGCCCGCACCGTGTACGCTGGCGCGGGTGAATCAGGGCAGAATCAAGACTCCAGAGCAGCTGCGCAGCCACCGCTGGTACGGCGCCAGCGGGCTGCGCGCGTTCGGGCACCGCTCGCGCACGGCGCAGATGGGCTACAGCCCGGCGGACTACGCGGGCAAGCCGGTGATCGCGGTGATCAACACCTGGAGCGATATCAGCCCCTGCCACTCGCACTTCCGCGCCCGCGCGGAGGAGATCAAGCGCGGCATCTGGCAAGCGGGCGGCTTCCCGGTGGAGCTGCCGGCGCTCTCGCTCTCCGAAAATTTTCAGAAGCCGACCACCATGCTCTATCGCAACCTGCTGGCGATGGAGGTGGAGGAGCTGCTGCGCTCCTATCCCGCCGACGGCGCGGTGCTGATGGGGGGCTGCGACAAGACCACCCCGGGCTTGCTGCTCGGCGCCATCAGCATGAACCTGCCGGCGCTGTTCGTGCCGGCGGGGCCGATGCTGCGCGGCGACTGGCGCGGTCAGACCCTGGGCAGCGGCAGCGACGTCTGGAAGTACTGGGCCGAGCTGCGCGCGGGCACGCTGGCGGAGTCAGCCTGGAACGAGATGGAGAGCGGCATCGCTCGCTCCGCCGGCACGTGCATGACGATGGGCACTGCGGCCACGATGATGAGCGCGGCGGAGGTGCTCGGCTTTACCCTGCCCGGCGCCTCTGCCATCCCTGCGCCCGACTCGCGTCACGCGCGCATGGCCACCCTGGCAGGGCGGCGCATCGTCGACATGGTCTGGGAGGATCTGAAGCCCTCCGAGCTGCTGTCGGCGGAGGCGTTCGACAACGCCATCGTCACCGTGCTGGCGCTGGGCGGCTCCACCAACGCGGTGATCCACTTGCTGGCGCTGGCGCGCCGCGCAGGCATCCCACTGCAGCTCGAGCGCTTCGATCAGCTCTCGCGCGAGATCCCCGTCATCGCCAACCTGCGCCCCACGGGCAGCTTCTTGATGGAGGACTTCTTCTACGCCGGCGGCCTGCCGGCGCTGCTGCGCGCGCTCGGGCCGCGGCTCTCGCTGGCTTGCCGCACGGTGAGCGGCCGCACCCTGGGCGAAGACATCGCGGGCGCCGAGATCTACGATCCACGCGTCATCCGCAGCCCCGCGGAGCCCGTCGCGCCCTCGGGGGGCCTGGCCATCTTGCGCGGTAACCTGGCGCCCGACGGCGCAGTGATGAAGCCGCTCGCCGCCGCCCCCGAGCTGTGGAAGCACGCGGGCCCGGCCATCGTCTTTGACAGCTATGCGGAGCTGCTGGAGAGGATCGATGATCCGGCACTGGAAGTCGACGCGCGCAGCGTGCTGGTGCTGCGCAACGCCGGCCCCAAGGGCGGGCCCGGCATGCCGGAGTGGGGCCAGCTGCCCATCCCCAAGAAGCTGCTGGCGCAGGGGGTGCGTGATCTGCTGCGCATCTCGGACGCGCGCATGAGTGGGACCAGCTACGGCGCCTGTGTGCTGCACGTCGCGCCCGAGGCGTTCGTGGGCGGTCCGCTCGGGCTGCTGCAGAACGGTGACATCATCGAGCTGGACGTGCACGAGCGCCGTCTGGACGTGCGGTTGAGCGCCGAGGAGCTGGAGCGCCGGCGCGCCGCTCGCCCCACACCGCGCGCACGCTATCCACGCGGCTACGGGCGGCTCTTCATCGAGCACATCCAGCAGGCGAACGAGGGCTGCGATTTCGATTTTTTGCTCGGCAGCGAGCGCATCGAGGAGCCCGCCATCTTCTGAGCCACGCCGCCGCCGACCGGAGTACGCTGCGGCCATGGCTCTGCTCCACGACCCCTTGCCCAACCATTTCCGGCGGCGCCTGCTGCAGCGCGAGCGGCTGATCGGCTGCTGGGCTTCACTGGCCAGCCCCATCTCGACCGAGGTGCTCGGCTATGCGGGCTTTGACTGGCTGCTGCTCGACGGCGAGCACGCCCCCAACGATTTCCAGACGTTTCTGGCCCAGCTGTTGGCTCTGAAAGACAGCACGAGCGCTGCAGTGGTCCGACCGCAATGGAATGACCCGGTGCTCTTGAAGCGCCTGCTCGATCTGGGCGTATACAATTTCCTGATGCCCTTCATCGAATCGGCGGAGCAGGCGCGCGCGGCCGTGGCGGCCACCCGCTACCCGCCGCGCGGCATCCGCGGCATCGCGGTGGCTCAGCGCAGCAATCGCTACGGCTACTGCCCGGACTATTTCCAGCGCATTGACGACAACATCAGCGTGCAGGTCCAGATCGAGAGCCGCGCGGGCGTGGAGGCCGTGGCGGAGATCGCGCAGGTGGAGGGCGTGGATGGCCTGTTCATCGGCCCCTCCGATCTGTCCGCCTCGCTCGGGCATTTTGGCAACCCGCGCCACCCCGAGGTACAAAGCGCCATGCGCCGAGTGCTCGACGCGGCCAGCGCCCACGGCAAGCCCGTGGGCATCCTGTCCGGGGTCGAGGAGGAAACCCAGCGCTACCTGGAGATGGGTATGACGTGCGTGGCCGTCGGCATGGATGTGGTGCTCCTGCGCAACGCCAGCCGGCAGCTCTGCGAGCGCTTCAAGGCCTGACCCTTTCGAGACGAGACCAACATGACCAACGTTTGGATCCCCGAGCAGCAGGCCGACTGTGAGAACTTGATCGGCGGCTCGTTCGTGCCCGGCTCTGGCGCGCAGCGCGAGATCGTGAGCCCCTACACCGGGGTGCCCCTGGCGCGCATGCACGACTCCACGGCAGCAGACGTGGACGTTGCCGTGCACAAGGCGCAGGCGGCCTGGCTGGGCTGGCGGCGCTTGCCGCTGCGCGAGCGGCTGGAGCCGCTGGCACGGCTGCGCGCTTCACTGCTCGAGCAGGCCGAGCCGCTGTCGTTGACGATCGCCGCCGAGAGCGGCAAGACACCGGCGGAGGCTCGCGGTGGCCTGCTGCGCGGCATCGAGGTGATCGAGTTCGCGCTGGGCCTGCAGAGCGCGGACACTGGCGGCGCGCTCGATGTCTCGCGCGGGGTCTCCTGCGAGTACCGGCGCGACGCCCTGGGCGTGGTGGTGGGCATCACTCCCTTCAACTTCCCGGCGATGGTGCCGCTGTGGATGTTCCCCATCGCGCTCAGCGTGGGCAACACCTTCATCCTGAAGCCGTCGGAGAAGGTGCCGCTGTCGGCCAACTACCTCGGCGATCTGGCGCTGCGCGCAGGCTATCCGCCGGGCGTGTTCTCGATCGTGCACGGTGATCGGGTGGCGGTGCAGGCGCTGATCAGCCACCCGCTGGTGCAGGCGGTGGCGTTCGTGGGCTCCTCGCAGGTGGCGCGCTCCGTGTACGCAGAGTCCGCGGCTGCCGGCAAGCGCGCGCTCTGCCTGGGCGGCGCGAAGAATCAGCTGATCGTCACCCCCGACGCCAACCCGGAGCTCACCGCCAAGGCGGTGGTGGACTCGTTCACTGGCTGTGCGGGGCAGCGCTGCATGGCCGGTAGCCTGCTGCTCGCGGTGGATCAGGGGGTGCGCCTGCTGGAGCCGATCAAGAAGCTGGCGGCAAGCATCAGTCTGGGCAACGGCATGGGCGCGCTCATCGATCGCGCCGCGCGCGAGCGGCTGGTGGGCGCCATCTCCAGGGCGGAGGCCTCCGGGGTGGAGGTGTTGCTCGATGGGCGACAGGCACGCGTGCCCGCTGCCTATGCAGGAGGCAACTGGCTGGGTCCGACGATCCTGGACCGGGTGACCCCGCAGCACGAGTTTGCCCGGGAGGAGCTGTTCGGGCCCGTCCTGTCCGTCATCCGCGTGCCCACCCTGGAGGCGGCACTGGCGATAGAGCGCGAGAACCCGTATGGCAACGCCACCAGCGTCTTCACCTCCAGCGGTGCCGTGGCTCGCCACGTGGTCGAGCGCGCGTCGAGCGGCATGGTCGGGGTGAATGTGGGCGTGCCCGTGCCGCGAGAGCCGTTCTCTTTCGGTGGCACCAAGCTGTCCAAATTTGGTCACGGCGACATCACCGGCCCCGCGGCGGTCGATTTCTGGACCGATCTGAAGAAGATCACGAGCAAGTGGGCTCCGCAGGTAGACGCGACTTGGATGTCGTGAGTGGGGCCGTGGCTGCACACGTCGGCTGTGCCAGCCAGTGCCACCCTCCGTTTTGAAACAGCAAAAAGCCGGGCAAAATCGCGCAAGCGCGTTGCAACGGGCAGCGCGGGGCAGCGGCATGGCTCTTGCTCACATGGGAAGCACAGCGAGGTGGTTTCCCATTTCGGAGCTTTGTCCATGCCCAGCCGTATCCTGCTCGTCGCCAGCACCGGTTTCCCTGCACCCCAGGCTGCCGTTGAACCAAACTGGCTCGCTCCTACCCTGGCACGGCTCTGGTCCGATGCTGCCGTCGCAGCCCACGCGGCGGCGGGGGCCCAGGCCGAGTTTGCGGCCGAGTTGCTGCGTCTGAACGCTCCGGCGCCGCTGCTGCACGGCTCCGGTCGCGCCCTGCTGGACGAAAACGCGCTGACCACGGCCTTCCTGGAGCTGGCCCGCCATCACGGCGCGCGCGAGGTGCGGCTCACGCCCGTGCCGAGGCGCGCCGACAGCGGCGAGGTGGACCTGGCGGAGCTGGTGCTGAGCACCCTGCGCCGCGCCTGCATCGCGGCGACGGTGGAGTCCAGCTGCGCTCGCGAGGCGCTGGAGCACTGCCATGAGCCCGAGGCGCGCTCCGTGTTGCTCCAGATGCAACACGCGCGCGCCCGCAGCGCGCAGCTCGGCTGGCGCTTCCTGGGCTGGGCGCTGCGCGACACCGGGCCCACCCTGGCGGACCAGGTGCGGGTGCTGGTGCTCACCGCGCTCGACGGAGAGCCGGCGCCACGGCCTCTCACGGCTCAGGAGCGTGAGCTACTCCGCCACGGCGTGCTGGCGGATGGCCAGCGCCGCGCGATCGAGCAGCGCGTGCTGCGCGAGATCGTGCTGCCCTGCATGGAGAATGCGCTGGCCCGCGCGGCGAGCAACGACGGCTGAGCGCGAGCGCCGCTCCGGGCGGGCGGCGCTGACCCAGGGAGCGACAGAGCGCGACCTGGAGCGACGGAGCGCGACCTGGAGCGACGGAGCGCCGCTCACTGCTGCAGCATGCGCTCGCGCACGAACGGGCCGTGGCCGTTGAGCCACTCATCGCTCCAGCCGCCGTTCGGCGAGGCGGAGGGGCGGAAGAAGCAGCTCAGGTCGTTGCAGTCATCCAGCTTCCACGCGGTCCAGCTGATGCCCGCAGCGTCCATCCAGTCGTGCCACGCCTGCGCTTCCTCCACGCACACCTCGCCGCTGGGGTTGGTGCCGCCGTCCGCAGCCGTCGCGCCCCACTCCGTCACGAAGATCGGCAAGCCCTTGCCCTGCGCATACTGCGCGAGGGAGCGCTGCTGGATGCGGTGCGAGCAAGAGTAGAAGTGCACCGTGTACATGAGGTTGCTGCCGGCGAGCGGATCGTCCGCCGCCTGGTTCACGGACTGCGACCAGGTCGGCGTGCCCAGGATGATGACGTTGTCCGGGTCGCGCTCGCGGATCGCCGCCGTCACGGCCTCGTGATACGGCTTGAGCACCTGCGACCAGCTCACCTGCAGCGGCTCGTTGTACACCTCGTAGAAGACATTCGGATATTCACCGAACTCCGCCGCCATGCGGCTGAAGAAGTCGACCGCCTGCTGCTGATGGCTCTGCGCGTCGTGATCATGCCAGTCGATGATCACGTACACGCCCAGATCGATGGCGTTGCGCACCACGTTGCGCAGCTGCGCCGCCATCGCGTCCGGGTTGGTGAGGTATGCATTCATGGGCTCGATGCCCATCGCGGCGCGCACCACGCGCAGGCCCCAGTTATCGCGCAACCAGCGCAGCCCCGACTTGCTGCCGGCAAAGTTCTGCTCCCAGTTCAGCCACATGGTGCTGACGCCCTTGAGCTGCACCGGCTCGCCCGTCGAGCTCACGAGCGCGCTGCCCTCCACCCGCAGCTGGCCGTATTGCGCCACCGGCGTGCCAGGCTCCAGCTCGGCCGGCTGCCACTCTGCGCTGGTCGCCTCACCCCCCGGCGCTTCGCCACCCGGGCGCAGGGCCGCGCTTCCGCGAGTTGCGGAGCCCTCGCCCCCGCAGCTCAGCAGCAGAGCCCCGAGAGCCGCGGCCATGGCCGTGCGCGAGCCACGCTGAGAGCGGCGAATCCGCCGGTCATCGCTTCTCTGCCCCGCTGCCCGTCTCGAATCCCAAGCGCTGCTCATTGCTGTCCTCACCGGCCTCACGAACGGGTGTAGCGGAGGCCCGGACGGTCGGCGAGGGCAATCTGGTTGTTTTCAATGTTTCCCAATACTTGCTGTCAGATTGTGGTATGAGGGCGCGCTGCGGCGGGGGCCGCGCGGCGCGCGTTCGTCCCACCTGTCCCAGAATGGGCACGGTTTGCTCTGACTTGCCTCGGCCCATCGGCGCTGGCGAAAGAAACCTGTTGCTCTGGCGCTTTCACCGATCGACACCTGCTGCGCCTCGCGCGCTTTTTCACATGTCTTACCAACGCTTCACTTTTCTCGGCATCCTGGGCGCGGTCGCGCTGGCCATCGGCTGCGCGAGCATCCTGGGCATCGAAGACGCGGAGTGCGATCCGTCGTATCCGGACTGCGCGCAGGGCTCGAGCTCGAGCTTGCCGCTCGGTGCCATGCAGATGACGCCCAGCTTGCTGCCAGGCAACGGGGGCGGCGCGGGCGCCACTGGCGCGGCTAGCGGAGCCAGCGGCGCGGGCGGCTCCGCTAACTCGTCCGGCTCCGCTAACTCATCCGGCTCCGCTACCTCGTCCGGCGCGGGTGGTGGTCAGGGTGGCGGCGCGGCCGTGGGCAGCGCTGGAGCCACCACGGGCGCCAGCGCAGGCGCGGCCGGCAGCACGAGCATGGAGGTGGATCCGGTGGTGCAGCGCGCGAGCGCCCTGTGCCTGGACTACTGCGACACCGTCATGGCCAGCTGCGCGGGGATGAACCAGCAGTACGCGAGCCAGACGGCTTGTTTGCTGGTGTGCGAGCTGCTGGATCCGGGTCTGCCGGGCGCCACCACCGGCAACAGCGTCTCGTGCCGGCTTTCCCGCGCGGAGCTGGCGGCCACCACCGGTGAGGCGAGCAACTACTGCTACACGGCCGGCCCCGGTGGCGGCGACGTCTGCGGTACGGACTGCGATGGCTACTGCACGTTGATGACGGCCAAGTGCCGCGAGCTGGGCAGCTTCAATCAGTGCCTGGCCGCGTGCTCGATCGTGCCCAATCTCTCGTTGCCACCCAATCCGCAGTTCTACAACATCACCATGCAAGAGGGTGATTCGCTGCAGTGCCGGCTGTTCCACGTCACCGCTTCCACGCTCGATCCGGTCAATCACTGCGCGCACGCGGCCGGCAACATGCCGTGCCTGTGAAGGATCGCGGCTTTTCCGCCCAGCGCCCGCCCGCCTCGCTCTGACGTTCGAGCTCTGATGTTCGAGCTCTGATGTTCGAGCTCTGAGTCTTCGATCTCACTCGTGGAATCTGCGCTCGCCCAGCGCTGCATGCCCTCGGTGTGCCTTGCCTCGCCGCGGGGCATCGTCGCACTGGAGCAGTTCGCCCGTGGCCGCAGCGGGCAGGCCGGAGTATCTAACGATCATCCAGCGGGATCAGCCGTGCGGGGCGTCGAGTCATGCTGAACCAACCGAAACTGAGGTTGCACATCTGCTTGCAGCGTGCCGAGCACAGCATCGAGCAGGCGCTACAGGTCGGCGCCAGAGATGGCCAGGCCAGCATCGTGGATGCTGCCGCCCAGCTGCACCACGCTGTCACACTGATCAACCTGGCACTGGGCACCCAGCGGGAGCTGGCGTTCGAGCTGCTGCGAGCACTGCGCGTCCCGCTCGCGCGCGTGCGCTCGCTGTCCGCGCTCTTGCTCAGGAAAAGCGCGGATCTGCCGGACTCGGCCGAGCGGGACCTGTTGCTGGGCGTGCTGTGTGAGGTGCTGGTCGCGGGCGACGTGAACTGAGAGCCAAGACTGAGAGCCAAGACTGTGAGCCAAGACTGTGAGCCAAGACGGGGGCGACCTGCGCGATTCCTACCCTCGCCCCTGGGGTGATTTCTGTCCGGCGCTTTGCAGTCCATATTGGAGCTACCCAGAGCTGCGAGGCGCCAGTCGTGCGCTATTTGCGGGATGCGGCCTGGCACCTCGCTGCTGGCCTGGATGCCCACGGAGTCCAATGCCCCGAATTCAACCATTCTCTTCCTCAGACCTCCGCGACACCTTGCAGGCGGCGATCCGCTCCGCCGAGCACGCGCTCGGGCGGCCGCGCCCCGAGCTCTTTCATGCGGCCGGAGAGGCGCTCGATGCGCTGAACGATGCGGTGGATCTGATCGACGACGTGCGGCTTCAGGTGTTTGATGTATCTCGGGAAGAAGAGCGTGAGCTCACCGAGATGGTGCTGTGTGTCCAGGCGCTGATCGTGTTGCTGCTGCGCGAGGTCGAGCGCCCTCTGACCAGGGCCAATCGCTCGCAGCGGCAGAGCGCAGACGCGCGCCCCTCCTGGGACCTCAACTGAGGCTCGCTTTGCCGGGCGCGAGCGCGGCTCAGAAGAGCGGCCCGCTGAGCGTGAGCATCGCCGAGTCCGGAATGCCACGCTCATCGCTCGACGGCGCGCTCAGGTGCAGCACCAGACCGCCGGCAAGGCCAACGGCCCCCGCCACCCCCGCGACGGTGGCCGCCAGCGCCAGATCCTGCGCGTCCTGACGCGCGCTCACGCCGCGCGGATTGCACCTGTTCCGGTCGGAACGATCGCAGTTGGACTTGGAGTCCGAGTTCCGGCTCGCCGCGAGGTACGTGAAGACGCCGGAGCCGATACCCATGGCCAGCCCGGCAGCGCCCACGATCCAGCCCACGGTGCGCTGGGTGTCGCCGCGGGCCGAGCCGCCGTCACGCCCGCGCGCGCGCGCAGAGCCCACGGCCGCGCTCACGCCGCCGCCCAGCGGCTTCAGGCGCGGCACCTTCACGACCGCGCTGCGCGCCTCACCGTTGCGCAGCTCGATCTCGGTGGTGAAGGTCTGAAAGCCCGGCGCGCTGAAGTGCACCTCGTACGTGCCGGCATCGTAAGGCAGCGGGCGATTGAGATCTCGCCGCTCCACGGGCGTACCGTTGAGCGTGATCTGCAGATCCTCCGGCAGCTCGTCCGCGCCCAGCCGCAGCTCTAGCCGGGGCACGCGCGGCTCCAGCGCAGCCGCGCGCACGCTGGCCAGGTGCTCGCGCTCCGGCTCGTTCCGGCCCTTGGCGAACTCCTGCGCCTCCTGGAACGTGGCCAGCGCGCTGGCAAAGCGCCCCGCCCGCTCGTAGCAGTCCCCGAGATAGAGCAGCGTGCCGAGGCCAGGCTCCAGCGACTGGCTGGCGCTGAACTTCTCACACGCCTCCGCGTACTTCTCCTGGCCCATCAGGCTCTTGGCCTGGCGGTACAGCGCCTCTGCCGCCTGACTCTGCGCGTCTTGCGCGCTGCTGGGCGCCGCCAGCGCGGAGAGCCAAAGCCCAAATCCAAGCCCCAGAGCTGTACGAACGGCGCGAGACATGGCGCCCGTCATGCTCTGACTGCGGCGCGGATGCAAGCCGCTCGCGATGTCTGCGGAGGCCAGCCGGGAGCGAGCTCGAGCCTACCGAATCAGTGCCGATCGCCAAAGCTGCTCGGATTCCAGGGATCGGACGCGCTTCCTTTCTGCTTGGAAACGGCCGGGTTGGCCTCACTCTGCTTGGGCGGCGTCTGCTTGGCATCAGCGCCGCTGGTGCTGGCTGACCCGCTCCGGGGCGGCACGGCCCGCGGTGCTCGGCGCGGCGCGCTGGCACGCGGCGTAACTCGCGCCGGCGCGCGCGCCGCCGGCTTCGCCTTTCGCTCCGGAGTTCTCTCCGGCTCCACGTGCCTGGCGGGAACGGCAGGACGTAGCGCCTCGACTGCCACCGCCGGCGAGCTCTCGAGCCCTGGAGTTGGGACCGCAGGAGTTGAGACCGCAGGAGTTGAGACCGCAGCGCTTGCAGCCGGAGGAACAACCCCGTGACCGCCACGAACCTCGTCGGAGCGCCCCTGGCGTGGCGCGGCCGCCCCGGGCGCTGCTGCCGGACGCTCGACGACTGACGGCCGCGCTGCAGCTGCCGGGCTCTCGGCGGGGCTCGGGAGCGCAGGAAGCGGGATTGCGGCGAGCGGCGACTCCTTCGCGGGATCGCCAGTGAAGCGCATCCACAGTGCGCCCCCCATCAACACCGCCGCAAAGGCCACTGCCCCCCACGCTGCGCGCAGACCACGCCTGGAGCGGCGCGACGCGAGCTCAGTGAAGGGGCCCGACGACTCGGCAGTGCTGGAGAGCGGCAGCTCCACCGGGGAGTTACTGCTGCTGCGCCGTGCGAAGGACGCTGCCAGTGCCGGGCTCACCAGCTCGGGCGTGACGACCGTCGATGAGGCGGGTACGGCTCCAGCGGCGCCAGCCCCGACGGCGCCAGGTTCTGCAGCGGCCGACCCTGGACCGATGTCGAGCACGGGGCTGGGCGCGAGCGGCAACGGCTGGAGCGGCAACGGCTGGAGCGGCAACGGCTCGAGTGGCAACGGCTCGAGCAGCAACGGCTCGAGCGAGATGCCACCGCGAGCCGTGCCCGGGCCCGCATCGAGCGGGCGCTGCGCAGCGCCCCCCGGCGTGCCGCCCCGCGCCTCCACTGCGCCGGCGCGTGGCGTGGCTGAAGCGCGCCCGCGAAATAGCTGCGCATTGTTCAGGATGCGCGCCACCCTCTCCACGCTCTGCGCGCCGTTCACGCCGCCGTAAGGCCGCAGCGCTTCCGCCAGCTCCGCCACGTCGGCAAAGCGCTGCTCCGGATCTTTGTCCAGGCAGCGCTGCACGATGTCATCGAGCCCTTGCGGAATGTCGGGCCGCAAGCTGCAGACCGACTGCACCGTGCCGCTCAGCACGGCGGCGTACACCTCCGGCAACGTGTCGCCCAAGAACGGCGGCCGCCCCGTGAGCATCTCGAACAGGATGGCGCCCAGGCTCCAGATGTCGCTGCGCTCGTCCACCGGCTCGGCGCGCATCTGCTCCGGCGGCATGTAGTAGGGCGAGCCGAGCACCGTGGACGTGGTGGTGGAGGCGTGATTGTGCGCCGATGCGCCGATGTGCTTGGAGATGCCGAAGTCCACGATCTTCAGCGAGGGCGAGCCGTCGGGCAGCTTGGCCACGAACAGGTTGCCGGGCTTCAGATCGCGGTGGACCATCTCGGCGGCGTGCACCTCTGCCAGCGCCTCGCAGCTCTGCAGCATGAACTGCACCGCCATCGTCACGTCCAGCGCACCCTGGCGATCGAGCAGATCCGCCAGATCCTCTCCCTCCAGGTACTCCATGACGATGAACGGAGCGCCACCACCAGGGCTGCTGCTGTCCAGGGTGCCCACGTCGAGCACGCGCGCCACGTGCTCGCTGCGGATCTTGGCTGCGGCGCGTGCCTCCGCGAACAGTCGGTTCAGCGCCTTGTCGTCCTCGACCAGGTCGCGGCGCAGCACCTTGATGGCCACCTGGTGCTCGAGCTGCAGATGGGTGGCGGCCAGCACGATACCCATGCCGCCGCGGCCGATCTGGCGCTCGACCCGATACTTGCCGGCAAGGATATCCCCAGCCCCAATCGGGCTTTGCGCTGCGTCATCGAGCGGGGCTTCCGGCATGGGGCGCAGCGTAGCGAGTTCGCGCTGTCCTATCGAGAAAAACTACATGCGAACGCGGGGTCGGTCGTCTACTGACGCCATGTTTCTAGCAAGGGTGATCCGCTCCAGACCGCAGGCCTGTGTCCGCCAACGGCCCGCGCTTCCTCGCGCACCCGGCGCGCATCGTACGGCGCAGCGCCCTCGGGGCGCGCATCGTACGGCGCAGCGCGCGAGCGCGCTGCAGCTCGGCGTGCTGCTGCTGGTGCTGAGCGCATGCAGCCCGCCTGTTGCCGCACCCGAACGCCCCACTGGTCCTCTGGACCTGGAGCAAGCGCGCCAGTACGTCCTGGAGCTGGTCAACGCCGATCGGCGGCGCGAGGGGCTGCCCCCGGTCGAGCGCGATCCAGTGGCAGAAAGCGCCGCACAACAGCACGCGGAAGACATGGCTCACCTGGGCTTCACCGCACACTGGGGCAGCGATGGCTCGGTGCCGGAGGAGCGCTACACGCGCGCGGGCGGGCAACACTTCGTGCAGGAGAACGCGGCCTGCTTCTTCGACGGCCTGGTGCGTCCGCTCGATCCCGAGCCGCAGCTGGCTGCGTCACTGCTGGAGCTCATCCAGGGCTCGTTCATGGCCGAGGTGCCGCCGAATGATGGCCACCGCAGAAACATCCTGGGAGCCACACACACCGGGCTCGGTATTGGACTGGCACAGCCTGCCGAGTCGGCGCAACCGTGCATGGCGCAGGAGTTCACCGATGTCCGCGGCCAGTATGAGCCGCTGCCCAGAACGGCACGGGTGGGCCAGGTGGTGCGCGTCGCCGGCGAGCTCGCCGAGCCCGTGCGCTTCGGGGGAGTGGGCCTGTCTCGGATCGAGCCACGCAAGAAGCTGACCACGAAGCACCTCAACAGCACCTCCAGCTATCCGATCCCGGCACCCTACCAGAGCTACTTTCCCGAAGGATTTCAGACCCCAAAACCTGTCCAGCTGGTCGGGCGCAAGTTCTCGATCGAACTCCCACTCTCGGACCGCAAGCGCCCGGGGCGCTACGGGGTCAGCATCTGGGGAATCTACCCCGATAGCGGCGAGCGGCTGGTGATGGTCAGCTTGCGAATCATCGACGTCCGCTAGCGATACGTGACAGCTGCGCTGGTTCTTCGCAGCAGCCTTTTTCTCTTCCATGCTACGCAACTGGCGCCTCGGGCCGACCGATGGTGCCCGGTCCTGGCCTGTCGAGCGGCTTGGCGGGCTCGCCAATTGGGATATGCTGGGCGCGCACCGATGGAGAAGGAAGTGCAGATTGGTCAGCTCGTCGCGGGCAAGTACCGCATCGAGCAGACGCTCGGGCGGGGCGGCATGGGCGTCGTGGTGGCCGCGCTGCACGAGCAGCTGAATCAGCGGGTCGCGCTCAAGTTCCTGACCGATAACGCTTACCAGCAGCCGGAGGCCGTGGCCCGCTTCGTGCGTGAGGCGCGCGCCGCCGTGCAGATCCAGAGCGAGCACGTGGCGCGGGTCATGGATGTGGGCACGCTGGAGAGCGGCGCTCCGTACATGGTCATGGAGTATCTGCGCGGGCGCGACCTGAAAGAGGTCTCCAGCCGGCGCGGGCCGCTGCCCATCGTGGAGGCGGTGGATTTCGTGCTGCAGGCCTGTGACGCCGTGGCAGAGGCCCACTCGCTCGGCATCGTGCACCGCGATCTGAAGCCCTCCAACCTGTTCCTCACCGAGCGCCCTGACGGTTCGCCGCTGGTCAAGGTGCTGGATTTCGGCATCTCCAAGGCGCTGCACCCGGGAGACCGCAACAGCCAGCTGCAGATGACCGCCAGCGCTGCGATCATGGGCTCTCCCCAGTACATGTCGCCGGAGCAGATCCGCAGCTCGAAGAGCGTGGACGCCCGCGCAGATGTCTGGGCGCTCGGCACCATCTTGCACGAGCTGCTGACGGGCTCACCGGCATATGTTGCGGACACGGTGCCCGGCTTGCTGGCGATGATCGTGGCGGATCCGCCGCCGCCCGTGTCCGCCTCGCGGCGCGACGCACCACCCGAGCTCGAAGCCATCATCCTGCGCTGCCTGGAGAAGGATCGCGAGCGGCGCTACCCGAGCGTCGCGGCCCTGGCCCGTGCGCTGGAGCGCTTCGCTTCGCTCGATACCAAGCCGCTCGTGCGGCGCATCGCCCGCGTGCTGGGTGAGGATACAATCCAGCCCACCGAGCTGCCTCGGGCCACGCGCACCGCGCTCGCGCCGGCGCAGGAGTCCGCGGGGCAGACCAACAACACCTGGTCGCGCACGGGCCGCCTGCGCGACGCTGCAGGGCGCCCTCCGCTGCACCTGCGTCGCGGCGTCCAGGTCGCCGCTGCTGCCGGTGTACTCGGGGCGGGCGCGCTGCTCTGGCTGCTGGTGCCGAGCGCGACGCCGCCCGTGACGGGAGCGCCACGCACGGAGGCCAGCCTCGCGGCTCAGCCTACTGTGACGGCGGCGGGCGAGCCCGCTGTGCAGGCGGCGGGCGAGCCCGCTGTGCAGGCGGCGGGCGAGCACACTGTGACGGCGGCGGGCGAGCCCGCTGTGCAGGCGGCGGCGAGCTCCGCAGCGGCGGGCGAGCACACTGTTGCACCGGTGAGCGGCAGCTCTGGCAGTGGCGCAGGTGCAAACGCCACTGCAGCTCCAACCGTTGCACCAGTGCCTGCAGTCGCGGCTGCATCCCCAGCTCCCCTGCCCTCGACGGGTGAAGCTCGCATCCGGCCCATCATCGAGCCTCTGGCTGGAGCTCCGGGCGTCGCTGGCGCGTCGCAGACCAGCTCCGAGCGGCCTGCTCGCGCGGACTCGCCGGCGGCTCCCCCCCGCACGCGCAGGAGCTCGGGTAGATCCAGCGCGCGCAGCGCGTCTTCGTCAGCCAGGCAGCGCCCTGCGCGCTCCAGCTCGGAAGCGAGCGCTGCACCATCTGGAGCCGCGCCGGCACCGCCCGCCGCCCCCGCGAAGAAAGCGGATACGCTCCAGGATCTATTCAATGATACGAAGTGAGCGATGCGTCGAACGAGCGCCCGCCGGGCATATTCGCTGACCACCACTGCCACTCTGCTGCTCGCGCTCGCGCAGCCGGCCCGCGCTCAGGCGGATGCGGCAGCGGCGCGCGCGCTCTTTGCTGAAGGCCGTCAGCTGATGAGCGCCGACAAATACGCAGAGGCCTGCCCCAAGTTCGAGGAGAGCCTGCGCCTCGACCCCGGCATGGGCACGCAGTTCAATCTTGCCCACTGCTGGGAGAAGCTGGGGCGCACGGCCAGCGCCTGGGCCATGTTCCTCGACGTCGCCGCTGCGGCGCGTGCGAGCAACCAGCCCGAGCGCGAGGCCGCAGCGAAGGAGCGCGCCAGCGCTCTCGAGCCCAGGCTGACCCGCCTGCGCATCGTGGTGCCCGCGCCGGC
>JAICQL010000124.1 GCA_025937895.1 Polyangiaceae bacterium
ACGCACTTCGACGACTGGGCAGTGTACCGCCTGCGCGAGCGCAGCTCTGGCAACACGGTGGGCGAGATCCTGGCGCAGGGGGACAAGACCAGCTTCTGCTTGCTCGACGTCATTGCCCACGCCGCTGCGGATGGCGGCGCCAGCCAGAGCGCGCCGCCGCACTACACCACCTGCGGGCAGATGGTGCAGGGCATCTCACCGGGCTGGTCGGATGTGTATGACCGCGAGCTCGATGATCAGTGGATCGACATCACCGACATCCCGGACGGTGCTTACTGGCTGGAGGCGGAGGTGGACCCCGAGGGGCAGGTGCTGGAGGAGCCAGATGGCGAGGCGAACAATATCACGCGGGTCGCCATCGAGCTCTCCGGCGACACGGTGGCGTTCTCCGATGTGATGCCAGAGCCGCCGCCGGATCACCCGGGGCCCGGGATGGAGGGCGATCCCGACAGCAATCAGCCGCCGGAGCTGTCCGTGTTGCAGCCGAGCGAGCCGACCTGGGTGGAGCAGGCGTACGAGGGGCTGACCGTGCAGTGGTCGGCGAGCGACCCCGACGACGATCCCGTCACCATCTCCCTGTGGGTGGATCGCGACGGCAAGCCGGGGCCGGAGTCGCTGCCGCTCGGCGGCTATCAGAAGCTGCCGAATGAGCCGGGCTATGCGGTGATCAACACCGCGGCGCTGGACATCGGCACCTGGTACCTGCTGGTCGAGGCGAGCGACGGCGGCAAGATCGCCACCAGCCGCTGGGCACCGGGCAGCATCGCGATCTATCACAAGGGCGATCTGGACGCGGACGGTGAGGTCGATCGCGCGGACTGGGTGCAGCTGGTGCAGCGCCGGCGCGCGCAGCGTGACGAGCCGCTGAGCGCGCTGGTCAGCGGCTGGGAGCCGCAGCTCGACTTCGATCGCGACGGCGACGTGGACGAGACCGACATCGACCTGTTTCGCAGCGCCGCGCTGGCTGCCAGCGCCCACCACGACTGAGCAAGAGGATCACGATGTTACCGAGAGCGCTCCTGGCTTCATTTCTGGCTGGCTGCTGCGGGCTGCTGGCGGCAGGCTGCAGCGATGACGAGCCGCTGGTGCTGAGCGAGACCGGCACGTTGAGCGGGGTGGGTTCGGCTCGGCTGGATCTGCCGCTCGGCGTCCTGCGCGCCGGCACCGCCACCCTGGTGCTCTCCGGAGAGCCGGGCTTCGAGTCGCAGACGCGACAGCTGCAGGTGACGGGCCCCGACGCGCAGCGCTCGGTGTTCTTCGGCAGCTTGCCCGCGGGCATCCACTACCGGCTGGAGCTGCTCGCGGGTGACTGCCGCGGCCAGGGCGAGTTTGACGTGGAGGCGAACCGCACGACCCAGGTGGCGCTGCAGGTGAGCTGCGCCTCGCCCGAGCTGCCGATGCCGAACAGCGTGTTGCCCGGCACGATCGAGCCAGAGCCGCCGCAGGAGCCCGAGGAGCCGCCGCCGGGCGAAGCCAAGTGCGAGCTGATCGAGCAGATCCGGGCGCTGCCCGCGGTGCAGCGCGGCAACACCGGCACCAGCACGATCGAGGTGGTGCTGGCCAGCGGCGTGATGTCGAGCGCGGTGGAATGGTCGTTGCTGGATGCTGTCAGCGCCGTCGGTATGCTGTTTTCTTCGCCGGCCAACGGCCTCGCCGTGGGCTTCGACTGCGAGCGCGACGGCCTGGCGACCATCGTGGCCAGCGTGAGCGGCACGCGCGACGGCAGGGCCTGCCGCCAGCAGGCTCAGACGGAGGTGCGCTGCGCGGAGCAAGACGGCATGGCACCGCCCCCGCCGCCGCCTCCCGCCGAGCCCGGCGCCTGCGGTGTCTGCTCCAGCGACTTCTGCGCGGCGCAGCTGGCGGCGGTGCAGGCAGTGCCGGAGGCGGAGCCCGTGCTGAGCTGCGTGCTGGGCTCTGGCTGGAGCGCGGGCGAGCGCGCCAGCGCCGAGAGCTGCGGCAACACCGATCTGCTGGCGTGTTACTGCGGCAGCACGCCGGAGCTCGTCTGCGAGCAAAGCGCGCCGGACGAGCTGGACGGGCCGTGTCTGCCGCAGATCCTGAGCGGTACTGGTTGCGAGGACTCGAGCTGCGTCAAGGCCACGCTGCTCGAGCCGGCGCAGCCGAGCGGCGCGGCGCTGAGCTACGTCCGCTGCCAGCAAGACTACTGCTACGATCTGTGCTTCAACCTGTAGCAGCGAGCTACTGCTTGCCGGGCGCGCTGGCAGGCTCCGCGCTCGTGCCGGAGAGCGCGCGCTCGAGGAGGGTGCGCCGGGCGTGGCCATCCGGGCCGCCGAGGAGCGCGATCAGGCCGCCAGCGAGCACGATGGCGGCCAGCGCGAGCGCGCAGATGACCAGCGCTCCGGCGCGCAGGGCGCTGCCGCCCTGCGGCTTGCGCGGGCGTGTGGCGCGGGGCGCTGCGGGAGCGCGAGTGGGAGCGCGAGTGGGAGCGTGGGGCAGGGCACGCGAGGTCGAGAGCTCGAGCGCGTCGAAGGCCGCGAGCAGCTCGCGCGCGTCGCCGAAGCGCTGTTGCTTGTTCTTGTCGGTGGCGCGCCGTAGCAGGGCCTCGAGCGCAGCCAGCTTGCCGGTGAGCTCGAGCGGCGGCAGCGGCTCGACCAGGTGCTGGCGAAACAGCTCCGCTTCGTGCCCCGTGTACGCGCGGCGGCCGGTGAAGAGCTCGAAGCAGACGAGCGCCGCCGAGTAGACGTCGCTGCGCGCGTCGATGCCCTCGCCGGTGATCTGCTCGGGGGGCATGTACGCCGGCGTGCCGAACACCTCGCCGTTCATCGTCAGCCCCCGCTCGCCGCCGGGCTCGAGCAGCTTGGCCAGACCGAAGTCGAGCAGCTTGAGTCGCACCCCGCCAGCGGGAAGCTGCTCCAGAAACAGATTGCCGGGCTTGATGTCGCGGTGCACGAGGCCGCGCTCGTGTACGTAGCCGAGGCCGAGCAGCAGCTCGCGCATCAGCTGCAGGGCGAGCTCCACCGGCGGCTTGCCGCGCTTCAGGCGCGCGTCGAGGCCCTCACCCTCCAGCAGCTCCATCACCAGGAACGGGACGTCGTCGGCCACGCCGCAGTCGCTGATGGCCACCACGTGCGGGTGGGACAGCTGCGCCAGCGCCTGCGCTTCGCGCTCGAAGCGCTGCCGCGACGCTTGCCGCAGCTGGTGCTGGCGCAGCAGCACCTTCACGGCCACGGCGCGGTTGAGGCCGAGATGACGGGCGCGATACACCGTGCCGGCACCGCCCGCGCCGAGCTGCTGCTCGATCTGGTAGCGCCCGTCGAGGCACTTGCCGATCCAGGAGGCGTCCTGCGACTGCGCGGCTCTACCAGCGGCACCTGGTGCTCCTCGCGCGGCTTCGGCTGGCGACATACCGGAGGCTAGCACGGCGCGCGGAGCCCCGAGCTGCGCCGCCACGTTGGGGATATGGTAGCGAGCCAAACCGCCGCACCTCGCCGACCCCTCCTCGAGCGCTGCTATTGCACCGGATTCACTATGGAACAGCCAGCTCACCGGGAGCCCTTCGGCAAAACTGTGCCCGCGGGGTTCAGCGCGCTAACGGGCGCGCCGTTTTGCAGGGCCGCGGTGCTCTCTTGCTCCGTGAGGCCCCTTCGCTTTGCGTTCTCGAGCTCCTTCTTCCTTGGTTACTCGCCTCGCCCAGCGTGGGCGTGGCGGGCTTTTGCCCGCACGTTGCGGGCGCTTCACGCTGAGCGCTGCGCTGCTGAGCTCGGCAGCGCACGCGCAAACCTGGCTGCCCGAGCGCACCACGCCGGTGCTGCGCGAGCTGGTGGCGGTGGACGCCACCGGTGAAACTCCGTGGCTGTTCGGTGCCGAAGACGTGGCCGGCGACGGCGCCAGCGTGTTCGGACCGGCTGAGCAGGCTGCCGACGTGCGCAGCGGCTATGCCGCGACGGCGCGCGATCGGCTGTGGCTGCGCGTGTATGTGTCTGCCCGCACGGCGCCGCAGGAGCTGCGCGCGTTCGTGTTCGTGGACAACGATCGCAACGAGAACAGCGGCGGCCCGGCGCGCGCGCCGGAGGTGGATCCGGCGCTCGACAGCGACGTCACTCCGGGCGGCGGCTACGAGTTCGTGCTGGCCTGGAGCGGAGACGCCTTCCTCGGCGCGTGGCGCTGGGAGCGGCAGGGCAACAGCGCCAATGGCTCGTATCGTCCGCTCGAGGATCTGGTGCCGCTGGAGGCAGCGGTGGAGCGCGGGGTGGATCTGGATCCCTTGCGCCTCAATGCGCCGCAGAATGGCTACATCCAGACCTCGCTGAAGTTTGCGCCGCTGAACCTGGGCGTGCGCTGCGACGCGAACGTGCTGGTGCGCTCGAGCAGCGGCACCCTGAGCGATCGCGACGTGGGGCGAGCGGGGCCGTGTGTGCCCGGCGACGATGACGACGACGGCGTTGCCGACGTGGCGGAGCCCAGCGACGTGATGTGCCAGACGGACGCGCAGTGCCCGGCCAACGGCAGCTGCCGGAACAATCGCTGTGAGGCGCCGGTGCAGCCACCGACGCCGGGCGGCGATGGCTCCGGCTCCGGCGATGGCTCCGGCTCTGGCGATGGCTCTGGCGACGGCGATGGGGTGCCGGAGAGCCTGCCGGAAGGTGACGTGGTGCAGGGCGGTGCCTTCACGTGTGCGACTGCGGCGCGGCCTGCGGCTGGTGGCGGCGTGCTCGGCCTGTTCGCCTTGCTCGGCATGGGTGTGCTCAGCCTGGCCCGGAGGCGCGCGCGATGAGGGCGGCGCTCTCGTTTGCGAGCGCCCTCGGGCTGCTCTCGGCGCTGAGCGCGCCGGCACACGCGCAGGTGGACGCGCAGCGCTTCAAGCCTGCAGTCACTCACGACGGCTTCGTCAACGCGGAGGGCACCGCGGTGCGCCACCCCGACGACCGCTGGGAGCTCGGGCTGTGGCTCAACTACGCGCACAACCCGCTGGTGGTGGCGGATGCGGACGGCAACCTGCGGCAGAGCTTCGTCGCCGGTCGGCTGGGCTTCGATGCGACCCTGTCGGCGAGCATCACGCGGCGCCTGGCTCTCGGTCTGGCGCTGCCGGTGTTCGTGCTGCAGTCGGGCGACATCGATCCCTCCGGTGCCGGCATCGGCGATCTGCGCATCGTGCCGAAGCTCGAGTTGCTCAGCGACGTGCGGGATGGCGTGGGCCTGGCGCTGCTGACGGAGGTGCGGATGCCGACCCACAGCGGCGATTTCTCCGGCGGGGAGAAGGCGCTGGAGCTGGTGCCGAAGATCGCGCTCGATCACCGCTACTTGAACGGCGTGCGGGTCGGCTTCAACCTGGGCGCCGTGGTGCGCGCGGGTGCACGGCTGCTCAACGTGCGCGCCGATGACGAGCTGGCCTACGCGGCGGCCATCGGGTACCGCTTCGGCGGCCTCGATGGCAAGACGGAGATCGGCATCGAGCTCAACGGGGGTATCGGCCTGCATGAGCAGGACAGCGAGGAGCTGCCGCTCGAGGCGCTGGGCTACCTGAGCCACGCCATCGATCGTGACTGGCAGGTCATCGGCGGTCCCGGTATCGGTGTGCTCGCTGGCTACGGCGTGCCCACGGTGCGCGGGTTCCTGGGCATCCGTTACACCCCCACCAGCCACGATCTGGACGGCGACCGGGTGAGCGACTCCGAGGACGAGTGCCCGCAGGATCCGGAAGACCGCGACGGCATCGAAGACGCGGACGGCTGCCCCGAAGAGGACCCGGACTACGACAAGGATGGCGTGGCCAACGTGCACGACAAGTGCCCGGAGGCGAAGGAGACCATCAACGGCTTCGAGGACGAAGACGGCTGCCCCGACTCCGGTGATCCGCGCGTGGTCTACGAAGACGGCCACTTCACCGTGCTCGACACCATCCGCTTCCGCACTGGCTCCGCCGAGATCGAGCCGGAGTCGTACGGCTTGCTGGATCAGGTGGCGCTCACGCTCAAGGCCAACCCCGAGATCGAGCACATGCGGGTCGAGGGCCACACCGACGACACCGGTCCGCGCGCCTTCAACATGCAGCTCAGCGAAGAGCGCGCGCACTCGGTGCGCCGCTACCTGATCAAGAGGGGCGTCAACCCGCTGCGCCTGCGCGTGCGCTCCTACGGCCCCGACAGGCCGAAGGAAGAAGGCACGGACGAGGCCTCCCGCGCCCGCAACCGCCGGGTCGAGTTCGTGCTCGAGTAGAGCTCTCGCCGGGCTCTTGCGGCATTTCGCCCGGCCTGCGGCGTAATGGGTGCTCGGGCTGCGGCGGTGGCGGAGCTCGGATGATTCCGCTCTTGGGGGGCGGCGCGAAGACGATAGAAGGGCAGGGTCATGAGCACACCGCCCGAGCTGCCCCGGCGGCAGCCCCCACCCGTTCCGCCGCGAGAGGCTCCGTCGGCGCCCGAGCCTCCTGCGAGTCCAGCGCGTGAACCGCCACCGATTGCGGGGAGAGAGCCGCCGCCAGTGCCGGGGAGAGAGCCGCCACCAGTGCCGGGGCGGAGGAGGCGGCGTGGTGGGCTGGCGCCGTGGGTGCTGCTGGGCCTGGTGATTGTGGGGGTGCCGCTGGGTTTGCTGTGGCTGGCGTACGCGGCGAGCCACAGGCTGGCGGCGGCGTTGCCGGCGCGCTTTGATGCGGAGCTGGCGCGGCCTTTGTGGGCGCAGCTGGAGCGGTCGCCGGAGCGCTGTCGCTCGGGCTCGGCGCCGGAGTATGTGGGGGCGCTGGTGCAGCCGCTGCTGGGAGCGCTGAAGGACTCGCAGTTCGAGTACCAGTTCATGGTGGTGAGCGATCCGGCGGTGAACGCCTTTGCGCTGCCGGGCGGCTTCGTGGTGGTGAACCTGGGCTTGCTGCAGGCGGCGGAGAGCGGGGAAGAGGTGGCGGGGGTGCTGGCGCACGAGCTGGCACACGTGGAGCTGCGCCATGGCTCGCGGCGCCTGGTGCGCATGCTGGGTAGCTCGGTGGTGCTCTCCTGGCTGCTGGGTACTGCCGATCCGGGTGTGCTCGTCAGCGTGCTGCGGGAGCTGGAGAACAAGCGCCACGATCGGGGTGAGGAGGCGGACGCGGACACGGAGGGCCTGGCCTTGCTGGCGCGCGCCGGCATCTCGCCGCGCGGCATGGCGAGCTTCTTCGAGCGCATGGCGCAGCAGCCGTCGTTGCCGGAGCTGCTCTCCACGCACCCCGACCCCGGTGCCCGCGCAACGCGCGCCAGCGGAGCCGCCGGGCGCACCACGGCGCAGCTGCCCGCACTGCCCGCGACCTGGACCTGCGAGTGAGCCGCCGCGCGGTCGCACCGGAGTAGAGCGGCTTGCTTCATTTCGGTGCGCGCCGCTTGCCGCCCGGTGGCTGTGCGCGCCGGGCGCCGCAGCGGCCACATTTAGCGATCTGAAGAGCGTTCCGTGAGTCCATGACAAGCCCATGGAACCCGCTCGTGTACCACCGCCGTCTCACCGACAACCCGAGCCCGACCTGCTCGAGCTCGAGCCCGAAAATGACGTGACCCCGCGCTCGCGCTCGAACGCGGGCGTGTACATCCTGGCCGTGCTGCTGTCCGTGACGGCGGTGGGGCTGGGCGGCTACGCCTGGCAGCTCTGGAACGAGACGGAGAAGCTGAAGACCGACGTGGCGGGCCTGGAGCAGGTCAAGAACGAGGCCGAGCAGCGCGTGGCGCAGCTGGTGCAGGAGAACGGCGAGCAGAAGAAGACATCGGAGCAGACCGCGGGCGAGCGCGACGAGCTGAAGGCTGCGCTATCCGCCGCCACCTTGAAGCTGGCCGAGCTGCAGGACGCGCAGGCCGCCAGTGACCAGAGGCTTGCGGAGTTCAAGGAGCTGCGCAAGAAGTTCCAGCGCATGATCGATAGCGGCACGCTGGACATCACCTTTCGCCGCGGACGCATGATCGTGGAGATGCCGGCAGCGGTGCTGTTCGACTCCGGCAGTGCGGAGCTGTCCACCGCCGGCAAGGAGACGGTGTTGCAGGTGGCCAAGGTGCTGCGCAAGGTGGCGAGCCACCGCTTCCTGGTCGGTGGCCACACCGACAATGTGCCCGCCGTGCGCGAGTACAAGAGCAACTGGGAGCTGTCGGCGGCTCGCGCGCTGAAGGTGACGGACACCTTGATCAGCAAGGGTGTCTCACCAAGCCGGCTGGTGCTCGCGGGATACTCCGAGTACGATCCGGTGGCCAGCAACTCGAGTGAGCCCGGGCGGCAGAAGAACCGCCGCATCGAGATCATCCTCGAGCCCTACGTCGAGGAGAAGCTGGTGACCGGCTTGCTGGAGCAGAAGGCAGCGGCGGACAAGGCGCCCGCGAGCAAGAGCGCTGCATCCGCCAAGACAACGCCCGCCAAGACAACGCCCGCCAAGACAACGGCGAAGAAGTAGCGCGCCTCAGCCGCGCGGGCCGAGGCTCGCGCGCAGCTCGCGCCGCAGGCAGGACAGGCAGTCCTGGTCCTTGCGCGGGCCGCAGCCCGTCGCCGGCTCGCTCGACAGCCGCTCGAGAGCGGGGGAGACGCGCTCGTCCGCCAGCTCGAGCAGCGAGCGCAGGGCCGCGCGCTTGTCCTGGCAGCTCTTGCCCAGCTCCAGCCGGGCGAGCTCGCGCGCATACGCGGGCACCGGCGCGCTCTGCGGCTCGAGCAGCTTGCGCGCGGCGACCCGGCGCGCGGGCGCCGCGCCAGCGAGCAGCTCGCGGATGATGGGCTCCAGCTCGGGAGCGGCCGAGCTCGCGGCAGCCGCGTTGCTCGAGGCCTCGCGCGGGCCGAGCGCCAGGGTGCTGCCCAGCACCGTGCCGGCGGCCAGCATGCTGAACAGCACCATCCACACCTGGCGCGAGCCGCTGCGGGGCGGCGCGGGCTGCGGCGCGCGGGCGCTGTTGCTCGGGAGCAACGCCTGCAGCCGATCGCGCACCGCCAGCGCGCTCTCCGGCCGCTGTTCGGGGCGCCGCGAGAGCAGCTGTTGCACCAGCTCCTCCAGCGCGGGCGGCAGCTTGGCCTGCGGGTGCTTGTCGCGGATGGCGGGCGGGGTGAGCTTCAGCTGTGCCTGCAGGATGGCCTGGATGCTGTCGCCCAGCCACAGCGGCTGCCCCGCCAGCGCCTCCCACAGCACCACGCCCAGCGAATACAGATCGGCGGCGTGGGTGGCTGGCTTGCCCAGCGCTTGCTCGGGGGCCATGTAGCCCGGGGTGCCGATGATGGCGCCCGCCTTGGTCAGCGGCTGCGCAGGGGGCGCCTTCAGCCCGGACTCCGACAGCTCCTCCGAGAGCCGGGCGATGCCGAAATCGATCACTCGCGCCAGCGGCGCACCGGACTCGCGCGTCTCGATCAGGATGTTGTCCGGCTTCAGGTCGCGGTGCACGAAGCCCTGCGCCGCCGCAGCCGCGAGCGCGCCGGCGATCTGCACCCCGAGCTCCACCGCCTCCGCCCAGGGCAGCGCGCCGCGCCGCTTCAGCACGTCGCTCAGGTTCTCGCCCGGCACGAGCGGCATGACCAGGTACGCGCCGCCCTCTGCCAGCGCGCCATAGTCGAGCGCGGCGACCACGCTCGGGTGATCGATGCGCGAGCCCGCCAGCGCCTCGCGCGCGAAGCGCGCCAGTAGCTCCTGGTTATCAGCGTACTCGGCGTGTACCACCTTCAGCGCGACCTGCTTGTGTAGCCCCAGGTGCTCCGCAACGAACACCGCGCCCATGGCACCCGCGCCCAGCGGGCGCACGATGCGATAGCGGCCATCGATGACCCGACCCTCCCAGCCACCAGGTAGGTCTCGCTCCTGCACGCTCTCGTCAGCCACCCACGGTTATAGCTCGCTGCCTGGAGCGCTTCCACCGCGGCGCCCGGGCTGAAACACCGCCGGGTGAGGCTTGGGCCACGGCCGCTCTGCGCAGATGTGCTCGGCGCGCGCCACTCGCGGCAACACGGCAGCGCTGCGCCCACAACGTTACCTCGCGCCGGCCGCGGCCAGCGCTACGGCTCGTCGTTCATGATGATGCGGTAGAACGTGGACGGGGAGAAGCTCGCCCGTGGCCCCCGCAGCCCAGGCCGAGCAGCGCGCCCAGCGCCATAAATCGCTTCACCCCGTGAGGTTAGCACTCGGGCGGGCTGCGGCACGGCGCGGCCGGCGCCGCTCGCTCGTGGACAAGTATGCCTGACGTGTGTAAAGCAAACCTGTCATGGCGCCCCTGGAGCTCAATCGCGTGCGCGCTGCCCGCCAGGCGCTGGGCCTGTCGCAGGCCGCGCTGGCTGCCGCCACCCAGCTCAGCCGCCAGAGCATCGGCGCGATCGAGGCGGGCCGGGCGCTGCCGGCGGTGGACGTGGCGCTGCGCATCGCGGCCGCGCTGCAGCGCAGCGTGGAGGAGCTGTTTGCTGCACCAGCGGCTGCAACACCGCTCGTCACCAGCAGGGTCGGCGGCGGCGCCTCTGCAGCGTGGCCTGGCCGCGTGGCGCTGGCGCAGATCGGCGGCCAGTGGCTGTCCTATCCGCTGAGCGGAGAGGCGGCGCGCACGTCGGCGGACGCGGTGGCGCTGCCCGTTGCCGAGCAGGCTGCGCAGCAGCGGAGGCGCTCGTCCACGCTCGCCGTCACCCCGGTGCGGCCCCTGGCGGAGGTGCAGGGCAACCTGGTGCTGATGGGCTGCGCGCTCGGGCTCGGGCTCCTGGCAGATCGCCTCAACGCGCTGCCGGGCGCCAGCGGCGCGGCGGGCCGCTGCCTCTGGCTCACCCGCTCCAGCAGTGAAGCGCTGGCCGCGCTGGCCTCCGGTCACACCCACCTCGCCGGGGTGCACCTGATGGACTCGAAGACGGGCCAGCCCAGCCTCAGCGACGTACGGCGCCTGTCCGGCAAACAGCCGCTGAGCGTGCTCACCCTGGCGCGCTGGGAGGCGGGGCTGCTCACTGCGGCGGGTAACCCTGGGCAGCTGCGCTCCGCCGCCGATCTCGCGCACCCCGGGCTGCGCCTGGTGGTGCGGGAGGCGGGCTCCGGCGCGCGGCGCCTGCTGGAGCGCGAGCTCGCGCGTGCGGGTCTGCCGCGCTCGCTGGCCAGCTCCGCTCCACTGCGGGCGAGCGGGCCCCTGCAGGTGGCGCTGGCCGTGGCCATGGGCGCGGCAGATACCGGCGTGGCCACGCGAGACGCGGCGCTCGCCTACGGGCTGCACTTCGTGCCGCTGGCAGAGGAGCGGTATGATCTGGTGCTGCCGCAGCCGCTGCTGAGCGATACGCGGGTCCAGCGCCTGCTGGATACCCTGAGCGCGGCGCCCTGCCGGCGGGAGCTGGCGGCGCTGGGCTATGACGTGAGCCGGTGCGGCGAGCGCGTGGCCGAGCTGGCGGCCGCCTGAGGCCTGGAGGTGCTGGCATGAATTGGCACAGAGCGAGTCGCAGGTCGTGGCTGTGGGCGCTGGCGCTGCTCCTGCTCGGCTGCCGGGCGCAGCCCACGGCGGGCAGCGAGCCCGGAGGCGAGCCGTCAGCTGCGCGCGCAGAGCTGGTGATCTTTGCGGCCGCCTCGCTGCGCGACGCCTTCGGCAGCTTGAAGCGAGAGTTCCTGGAGGCGCACCCGGGGGTGGAGCTCCGCTTCAACTTCGCCGGCACGCAGGAGCTGCGCACCCAGCTGGAGCACGGCGCGCCGGCAGACGTCTTTGCCTCCGCCGATCAGCGGCACATGGCCACGCTGCGCGAGGGCGCGAAGGTGCAAGAGCCGGTCGTGTTCGCGCGCAACGAGCCGGTGATCGTGCTGGCCAGAGAGCGGCAGGGCAAGGTGCGGGGGCTCGCCGAGCTGCCGGCTCTCGACCGGCTGGTGGTGGGCGCGCCGGAGGTACCGATCGGTCGCTACACGGCGCAGCTCCTGAGCAACGCCAGCGCCGCGCTCGGCCCGGGCTTTGCCGCGGTGTTCGAGCAGAAGGTCGTGTCGCGCGAGCTGGACGTGCGCCAGGTCCTGAACAAGGTGGCGCTCGGCGAGGCCGACGCCGGTATCGTGTATCGCAGCGACGCGCAGCACGCGCGGGGCGCCGTCGAGGTCGTCACCATCCCGGCGCAGCTCAACGTGATTGCCGAATATCCGATCGCCGTCACCAGTACGGCGGCACACCCCACCCTGGCAGAGGCATGGATCCAGCTGGTGCTCTCCCCGGCGGGGCAGGAGCTGCTGACTCGAGCGGGCTTCCTGTCGCCGACCGTCGTTGCCGGGCTGTGAGCAGAGAGCGCGAGCTCGCCGTGCGCCGGCGCAATCGCTGGCAGCGGGCTGCGCTCGGCGTCGCCGGCGCGCTCCTGGTCGTGTTCCTGCTGGCGCCGGTGGCAGGGCTGGTGCTCACCACCAGCGGAGACGAGCTGCTCGCGGGGCTCGCTCATCCGCTCGTCTGGCCCGCGCTGCGCCTGAGCGCGCTCACCACTGCCGCCAGCCTGGTCATCGTGGTGCTGCTGGGCACCCCGCTCGCCTGGTTGCTGGCGCGGGCACCGTCCGCTGCGGCGCGCCTGATCGAGGCGCTGGTGCAGCTGCCGGTGGTGATCCCGCCGGCCGTGGCGGGGGTGGCCTTGCTGCTCGCGTTCGGGCGGCGCGGGCTGCTCTCGGCGCTGTATCCGCCCGGCTTCGGCATCACCTTCACCACCGCGGCCGTGGTGCTGGCGCAGGTGTTCGTGTCGGCGCCGTTCTACGTGCAGGCGGCGCTCAGCGCGTTCCGGCGCGTGGATGCGCGCCTCCTGATCGTGGCGCGCAGCTTTGGCGCCGGCCCGCTGCGCGTCTTTGCGCGCGTTGCCCTGCCGCTGGCGGCGCCGGGCCTGAGCGCCGGAGCCTTGCTCAGCTGGGCGCGCGCGCTGGGCGAGTTCGGCGCCACGCTGATGTTCGCCGGCAACCTGGAGGGCCGCACCCAGACCCTGCCGCTCGCCATCTACACGGCGCTGGAGGCCGATCTGCGCGCGGCCCAGGCGCTCTCGCTCGTGCTGGTGGCAGTGGCGCTCTCGCTCTTGCTGGGCATGCGGGCGCTGCTGCGCTCGTTCGAGCGCGGGAGCGAGCAGCGATGAGCGAAGCGCCGCGCTTGACCGCCCGGCTGCGCGCTCGCGCGGGCACGCTCGCGCTGGACGTGGAGCTCGCGCTGGGTGAGAGCCCGCTCGTGCTGGTGGGCCCCAACGGCGCGGGCAAGACCAGCGTGCTCTCGGCGCTGCTCGGCGTGCTGCCACTCGACTCCGGGCACATCCAGCTCGGCGGGCGCGTGCTGTTCGATGACGCGGCCGGCATCGACGTGCCGCTCGAGGCGCGCCAGCTGGGCTACGTGCCGCAGGACTACGCGCTCTTTCCCCACCTGAGCGTGCGCCAGAACCTGGAGTTTGCGCTGCGTAGCTCCGGAGTGAGGGGCAAGGAGGTGGGAGAGCGGGCGCTGCGCGTGCTGAGCGACCTCGAGCTCACTGCGCTCAGCCAGCGCCGCGCCACGGCGCTGTCCGGCGGTGAAAAGCAGCGCGTGGCGCTGGCCCGCGCGCTGTCCGTGCGCCCGCGCGCGCTGCTCTTGGACGAGCCGCTCGCCGCCCTCGACGTGTCGGCGCGGCGCGAGACGCGCGCCTTCCTGGCTGGCTACCTGCGGCGGCTGGCGCTGCCCACCCTGGTGGTCACCCACGATCCGGCGGACGCGCGCGCACTGGGCGGGCAGATTGCGGTGCTGGAGGCGGGCCGCATCGTGCAGACCGGCAGCTGGGAGGAGCTACACGCCCAGCCCGGCAGCGAGTTCGTGCGCGAGCTGCTGAGCGCGTAGCGCAGGCAGGGCTGGGGTCACCGCACCTGATCCTCGAGCACGTGGTGAGGCCGGCTCGGCTCCGCCTCGGGTGTGCCTGCGGCAGCCTCCGCCTGCGCGCGGAAGATGTCACTCATCGTGAGCAGGCCTCGCAGCTCGCTGGTGCCCACGTTCACCACCGGTAGCTGCCGGGTGCCCATCGCGTTCATGCGCACCACTGCGCGGACCAGCGAGTCGTGCGGGTATACGTACTCCTTGAGGTGCACGAGCTCTGACACCTTGCGGCTCGCACCATCTTCGGCCAGCACGCGCCGGAGCCGGGCCCGATCGAGCAGGCCCAGGCAGCGGCCCTGCTCGTCCACCACCGGATACGTCGCGAAGGGCTGATGAGCGATGGCGGCGAAGGCCTCGCGCGCGCTGAGCGCGGCGGCCAGGGTCGAGACCTGGGTCGTCATCGCCGGCTCGACCTTCAGCTTCTCCAGCTGATGTGCCGCGACGGAGCCGTGCGGCAGGTGCACGCCATCCTGCTCCAGGAGGGCGTTGTACAGGCCGGAGGGGTCCGCTCGCTTGGCGATCAGGTAGGCCGTGGTGTTGGCGATCATCAGCGGCAGGACCAGACCGTAGCCGCCGGTCATCTCGAAGATGATCAGCACCGAGGTGATCGGCGCTCGCACGACCCCAGCGAACACCGCCCCCATCCCGACCAGCGCGAACTGCCCCATCTGCTGGTGACCCAAGAGCAGGTGCTCGAGCCAGCCCAGCGAGCCTCCCAGCATGGCGCCGATGAACAGGGATGGGGCAAAGATCCCACCGGCGCCGCCACTGGCGTAGGAGAACAAGGTGGCCGCGAACTTCAAGAGGCCGAGCACCAGCAAGGTCAGCAGCGGCAAGGAGCCGTTGAGCGCCTCGCCCAGCTGGAGGTAGCCGCCGCCGGCCACGCCGCCCGAGTGCACCAGCGCCAGCCCCCCCGCGGCGCACGCGCCGGTGACCAGCCCGCCCACGGCTGGCTTGGCCCAGTCGGGCAGGCCGCGATGGCGGCGAAAGGCGCCGCGCAGACCGAGCAGCAGGCGGTTGAACGCGAGCGAGGTGAAGCCCGCCAGCACGCCGAGCAGCGCGTACGAGGGCAAGGCGCTGGCGTGCTGCAGGGAGACGGGGTGATTCAGTGTGAAGATGGGGTGCGAGCCGAGCAGCGTGTGCTCGATCACGGCGGCCAGCGCGGCAGCGACCACCACACCCGATAGCACGGTCTGATCCAGCCCCTCGACGATCTCCTCGACCGTGAACGTCACCGCGGCGATGGGCGCATTGAACGCGGCAGCGACTCCAGCGGCAGCGCCGACCGGCAGCAGGCGGCGCACGCTGCGGGGCGAGAGCGCAAACCACCTGCCCACGGCGCAGGACAGCGCCGCACACATGTGCACGGTGGGCCCCTCTCGACCGAGGGCAGCGCCCGCGCCCAGCTGGAAGGCAGTGATGCCGAACTTGGCGGCGCCGTCCCGCAGACGGATCCGCTCTGTCTGCACGGCATACGCCGTCTTGACCTGCGGGATGCCGCTGCCGCGGGCCGCCGGAAAGGCATACGTCAGCGCCAGCCCCGCGAGCAGCCCGCCCAGGGTCGGACAGAGCAAGGTGAGCACGAACCACCACGGCCCCCGGGCGGCCTGCGCCGGGCTGATCAGCGCGCGCTCCACGGCCAGGATGGCCCCATGGAACGTCACTGCCAGCAGGCCACAGGCCGCGCCGACCAGCAGGGTCACGCCCAGGGTGCGCTGCGCCTCCGTCGGCGCCAGGCGGATCGACTGGCGGATGAGCAGGTCGCCGGCGCGGCCCAGCGCGGACTGCAGCCGCGAGAGCGCGCTGCGAGCGTTGCTGACGGATGATGGATCAGGGATCACGGTAGCTCACACGGCCCGACTCGGCGCCGAGCAACTCGCGCCGCCTCAAACGGCGCCCCTCGACTATCCCAGTGCTGCGACACGGCTGTTTCACAGCGATTTCCCGCGCCGCCAGTCACTCCCCCACGCCCGTGCCCGTGCCCGAAAACTCCCCCCCACTCAGCCCCAGAAACGCTTCCCTGCCATCCGCCATCATCCCCGGAGCTTCATCCAGCGCCCCCTCGAGACAGCGCCGCATCCGCTCTCGCGCCTCGGGCCGCGCCAGCGCGAGGCGCACGCGCACCACCTCATCCTGTTGCGAGACGGTGACGGGTACGGACAGATCACGAAACGGGGTGAGGATCGCCGACTCGCGCAGGGCCCAGAGCTGCTCCACGGTCCACTGTTCCCTCTTGAAGGTGAGCTCCAGTACGGGGGCCCGGCTTCGGGGGTGAATGAGGAACGGGCGGAGCGCGACGGCGAGATAGAGCAGATGCGCCGTCCAGCCCGCCTCCGTTGCCAGCTCCAGACGAGCGACCCCATAGCCCGTGATACGGCCCGTCTGCCCGCAGGCAACCACGGTATCGCCCGGTCCGGCGTGCACGAAGGGGGAGAGCAGCCACAGCCCTGCACCGACATTGGCCAGCCACGGCAGAGCCAGCGCAGCGCTCGCACCCCACACCAGCCAGCGCAGGAAGGGCGACAGGTCGGCGCTGGAGGCGATCACCTGCAGCAGCACGAGCCAGCCCGTGAACAGCAGCAGGCAAAGCCGCGCCGCCGCCACGGCTCTGGCCTGCGCTGCGCACCTCGCATCGCGCGCCAGGCGCAGGCCGGGCGCACGCAGCGCCCAGGCGCCCCCGGAGGCCAGCACGATGGCCAGACCAGCAGACCAGGACGACTCGAACATCAGCGCACCGAATCGAGGGTGAAGCGGTCGAGGGTGAGGCGTGCGTCCGCCAGGGCCTGAAACACCGTCCACTCCGCCGGCTGCGAGATGGACAGCGCATGGCCCTCGTCCACCTCGTCGATCAGGCCGCTGGCGCTGAGGAACGCGACGCTGCGCTGCAGCTGTGACGCCGAGACGCTGAGCTCGCGCGCCAGCCGCTCCAGCGGTTGCGGGCCGTAGCGGTGCAAGGTGGCCAGCAGCGCCAGCTGCAGACCGTTGAAGCGAGGGACGGTAGCGGCGGGAGCGCTGACCCCGGCAGCGCTCAAGGTCAGGCTGGTGCCGCGCTGGCGAAACGCCTGCCGGCACAGCGCGACCACGCGCGCGGGGTTACCGCCCGAGGCGCGCTGAACGGCCCTGTAGAAACGCTCCGGCTCGCGCAGCGGTTGAAAGCGATCCCAGAGCCGCCCGGCGGCGCTGGGCTGAAACGTCACCTCCGTGCCGAGCAAGGCCAGGCGTGACTCCACCAGGTGCCGTACCTCGTTCGAGGACATCGCCGGCAGCCGCAGCACGTGGGTGAAGACCTCCTCCACCTCGACCAGCTCATTGAACAGGCCCAGCATGGTGGTCTCGATCGTGACCAGCCAGAAGGCGTTGCGCCGGGTCGCGGCGATCAGCTGCAGCAAGCGCTGCAGCTCGAGCTTGCGCTGGCGGCTCGCGGCGATCCAGCTGGGCAGGTCATCGACGAAGATGGCCGGGCCCTGCAGCGCCAGGTGACGGCTCAGGCCCGCGTCTGTGGCGGGGCAGTCGAGCAGAATCCCGAGCGCCTCGAACAGGCTGGTGTGATTGCCGAAGTCCCCCGGGCGCAGCCGCACCTGGGTGCCGCTCGGCAGCTCCAGCTCGCACATGTTCAGCAAGGAGGATTTGCCGGATCCTGTGGCTCCGACGATGAGCACGCTCGCGTAGCCGACCTCGGCCCTCGCGCTCTCGGCATCGAGCACCGGCTCCAGCAGCCGCCGGTGCGCAGCAAACAGGCGCTCGTCGCTGACCGGCGCCAGATCGAACCAGCGCTCGACCACCTCGGGCACGGGTGCGCGCAGCCCGCCCTGGAGCGCCTTGCGTACCGCGCTGGCGTCGCCCGCGCCGGGAGCGCCCAGGAACACACTGCGCAGCCGGCGCACCCCCTGGAGCGACGCGCGGCGCAGCCGGGTCAGCCGCCGCTCGATGCGCCCGTCGCGGCTGCGCTGCGCGGACGCACCAGGCGCGGCCTCCACGGAGAAGGCAGCGAACACCACCTCCAGCGACTCGGCCAGCGCCTGCAGCGCGCTGCGGACGGTGCGCGCGGTCACCACATCGACCCGCTCCACCCGGCGGCGCGCTCGCGCCAGTCGCTCCTTCGCGAGCGCCTGGATCTCGCCTTGCTGGGCCAGGTCCACCTGCGCCTCCAGCAGGGTCCACTCCGGCTGGACCCCGTCGTCCACGCGGCGCGGCACCTGGCTCAGCGCCGCCGAGACCGAGCGCGCTGCCAGATCGAGCGGCGGCATGATGTGCCGGATCAGCGCGTCCACGTGCGAGCGCAGCGGGATGGTCTGGATGCGCCCTTCCGTCAGCGGCGCACCCGGCGCCCGCACCAGGCACTCCATGCTGGCCGGCACGGCCTCGATGTCGACCTTCATCTGCGCGAAGGTCGCGCGCAGGGTCGCCGCGAAGCGAAACTCGCGCGCCACCTCGCCGCAGGCGGACTGCGCCAGCTTGCCGAAGTCCGCGCGCAGCCGCGCCAGCACGGCCGGGGAGAACGGCTCGTTCTCCAGCTCCAGACGGCGCTGATCGAGCCAGCCGCTCAGGATCTCGAGCGCCGGCCCCACCTTGGCCAGGGTCGCGCCAGCGGGCGCGACCACGCAGCGGTCGACAGTGCCGCGCAACGTCGCCTCGATCTCCGCGCGGCGCTGCTCGAGCAGGGCGCTGCTGCGCGCGGCCTGCAGCAGGCGCGCGAGCTCGCTCTCGGAGCCACCCATCAGGCTCTGCAGCTGCCGCCGCACGGTGGGCTCCACCATCGAGTAGCGCAGCTTGCGCGTGGACAGACGGCCCAGGCTGGCGTCCTTCATCAGCTGCGCGAGCTCGCCCAGGCCGAGCTCGAGCTCCGCCGGCATGCTCGGCTCGCGCTCTGCCGCCAGTGCCGGCGCGCTCGCCACCGAGACGCTCAGGAGCGCCGCCTCACCGAGCAGCCCCGCCTCGAAGGCGCGAGCGACGTGGCGAGCCACGGCGGGGCCCAGCGCCACGCGAGCCAGGCGGCGCAGGGGCACCTCCCGGTAGCGTGGAGCAAACCAGCGTCGTGCGCCTTGCCTGGCGCGCGGGAGGGCCGCCTCCGGTTCGATGCGCACGAGCTGCGGCAGCTGGCCGATGACCGACGTCAGCTCGGCGTACAGCGCCTGGTAGGCGTTGCGATGCGAGACCACGGTCGTGGCCAGGAGCGCCAGCTCCGCCGACTTGCCCGCCACGTCGGGCAAGGTGGGCAAGCTCGGCGCTCGCTCGCGGGCGAAGCGCCGCAACACCTCGTTCACGGCCGTGATCAGCCGAGCGTGCTCGCCCTGCAGGGGCTCTGGCAGGGTCGCGACCAGCGCCCGCGGCGAGGAGGGCGGCAGCGGTGAGTCAAAGCCCGTAGCGGGCTCCGACGGCGCCTGCACCACCCCGGTGGGGCTGAGCCTGGGCAGCTCGCGCGCGAGCCCCAGCGCGCGCCGCAAGGTGATCGGACCGATCAGCAGGTTCAGGGCGACCACCGCCATGCCCGTGTTCGTGATCGGGGTCGAGAGCTCGGGCAGCTGCAGGCTGGCCAGACCCACCAGACCCAGGGTGACGCCGGCCTGGGGCAGATAGGCCAGCCACGCCTGCTCGCGAATCACCGTGGGCTCCCCCGCCCATTTGCCACCGAGCCGGCTTGCCAGGATATACACGCCCGCACGCACGGCACACAGCGCGAGCGCCAGCGGCAAGATCTTCCACGTCGTGATCAGATCGATGCTGGCGCCGGCGTTGGCAAAGAAGACGACGAACACCGGCAGCGCCACCAGCTGCAGCGGGCGCATCAGATCATGCTCGAACTTGGAGAAGTTGCGCACCACGAAGCCGGCGGCGATGAACACCAGCAACAGCTCGAGGTGCATGGCGCGGCACAGCTCCGCCACAACCAGGATCATCGCCGCCACGAACAGCAGCATCTCTGCGCCGATGAAGCGCACGTACAGGATGAAGGCCAGGCCGACCACGCTGCCCGCGGCGATCGAGCCCGCCAGCTCGAGCGCGACGTTGATCAGCACCTGCCGATCGAGCGCGGCTCCGGGCTCCAGCAGCACGCGGCCCGTGGCGGTGGCCACGGCCAGGCCGATCACCACCACCAGATCCTTGAACACGGCTGCGCCGAGCACCAGGTCGCTCAGGCGCCCCTTGGCGCCGGTCTCGCTCAGCACGGCCAGGGTGATGGAGGGCGAGGTGCCGATGGACAGCACGCCCATCACCAGGGCCAGCGCCATCAGCTCACCCTCCGTCTGCAGGCCCAGCGAGCGGAACACGCTCTCGACCACTAGGAAGGTGCCGGTGACCAGCGAGACACCGACCACCACCTTGATGGCCGTGGTGTAGAGCAAGGTCTTGCCCAGGCGGGCGAGCTGGCGCACGTCCAGCTCCAGGCCCGCGCTGGTCGCGATCAGGCCCAGCGCCAGCGTGTTGAACATGCGCATCTCGCCGACGACCTCGCCGCTGATGATGCCGCCAGCGGAGGGCCCGAGCGCGACGCCCGCGAGGATGTAGCCGGTGACCTGCGGCAGGGACAGCGACTTGCCGAGCTCCGCCACGGCGTACGCCGCCAGCACCACGAAGCCGATGGCCGCCAGCGCCCCGGCGCTGGACACCCCCGACTGCTTCAGGCGCTCGGCGACCAGCATCACGCCCAGGAGCGCCACGACCACGAGCGCCTTCTTCAAGCGTCCCCCTCGCTGCGCACCCAGCTCGGCGGCAGGGCGCGCGCATCCTCCGCCTCCGCGTCGATCAGGTAGCGCTGCAGCGCTCGATGCGCGAAGACGTCAAAGGCCAGGGTGCCCAGGATGGCCGTCGTCAGCACCAGCCCCGCGTGCTCCGGCGCCTGCAGGGTGTAGTCCAGCGCCACGGCCACGGCCAGGGTGCCCTGGCTGAGCAGGCCCACGCCGATGCGCGAGGGATCGACCGGGGTCAGCAGCCGCACCCACAGCCACGGGATCGTCATCCGGGCCAGCCAGCGCCCGACCAGGTACACGGGCGGAAAGAGCCACAGCAGCGAGTGCTCCGGCGGCACCCAGAGCGCCCCGATGAGCAGCAACAAGAGCACCGAGATCGGGTGTTGCAGGCGTGCGAGCTCGTTCTCCAGATTGCCCCGCGGGTTCGAGGTCAGCGCCACCGTGGCGCCGGTGACGAGGTTGACGAAGATGGGGCTCACCCCGAGCTCTGCGCCCACCCCCGCGCCGAAGGTGACCGTGCCCACGGTGGCCACGAAGATGCGCGCCGCGGACTGCTCGTGCCCGATGAACAAGGTGAAACAGACCCCGATCACCACGCCCAGGGCCAGCACCGCCGCAAACCACCCGCCTGCCGGCAACGCCACCATCGTGGCCGCGCGGCTACGGGTCCAGGCCAGCACCGCCGCCACCGAACAGATGGCGAGCCACTGCCCGTAGAAGGCCACGCTGCGCAGCAAGCGAAACTGCGAGAGGCTGGCGAGCCGCTCCACCGCGAGCCCCGAGAGCGCGGCAGAGAAGGTGATGGTGGCGGTGGCCGCGAGCACGACCGAGACCGCGACCTGGGGTCGGGTCAAGAACAGCTCGACCTGGAACTCGTTCAGCTCGAACAGCCACAGCTGCAGCAGCGGAGCGCTGCGCACCGGCACCAGCCAGCCGTAGGCGGCGGCAAACAGCGCGGCCAGCCCCAGCAAGGTGGACACTGCGACCGCGCCCCCCACCAGGCTGGCGCGGACGTCGCGAAAGCCCCGCGTGGCCTGTATGCCCACGAGAAAGCCGCTCAGCCCGAGCAGCAGCGACACCAGCGGCGTGAGCTTCGAGAGCGAGTCCTGGGTCAATACGCTGGTCGGGATCTGCGGACCGATCAGCGCGCCGATCACCAGGTATTCGGCGCCGGAGATGGGCAGGAAGCGCGAGGCGTAGCGGTTGATCAGGTGCGCGGCGAAGAAGGCGAAGACGACCAGCGCCACGAACAGGACGGTGACGCTCATCGCGGGCTCCCGGTGCTGGCAGCTCCGGCGTCGCGCTCTGCCGGCGCGGGCGGCGGAGGAGCAGTGGGGGAGGCGGCAGCGCTGGCCCAGGCGAGCGCGCCCGTGCTCGACACCCAGGCATCATCGCGGGTCATCAGCGCGTGGCCCAGCTGGCAGTCGGCGGGATGAGTGGCCACGGGCTGCCCCGCCGCGAGCTGCTTGCGAGCCGCCTCCGCCCAGGCGGCGGGCGGCACGGCGGGACAATCGCTGACGAGCACCACGCCTTCGGTCTCGCCCATGGCGAGGGCCACGCTGTACTGGGTCGTGCTCGGGACGAGGCCCGCATCATTGGGTCCGGTCAGCTCGATCAGGCCGCCGTGAAACTGCCCGGCAGCGCTGCGCACCAGCACCGCCGCAGGCCCCCGCAGGCCCTCTGCCTCGCGCACGTCACAGCCCGCGGGAGCGGCGGGCGGCGTGGGAGGCGCGACCGCCTGCGCACCAAAGCGAGCACTCTGACCATCGAGGACGCCATGCCGCTGCCGCGCGAGGTCGAGCAGGGCGGAGGTGAAGGCCGCCGGCGTTGCGGCGTGCACCGCGCCAAAGCTGCCGTCGGAGCCCTGCTGCGCGGCCTCCAGGGTGCCGAGGGTGCCGGGCCAGCGAAAGCGCCGCAGCTCCTCCAGCAACGAGGACACGACCTGGCCCGGGCTGTCGCTCGCGAGCAGCGCACCCAGCGCACGCTCGGCGAAGACTGTCGCGCAGGGCCGCGCCGTGCCGAGGCCCAGCACGACCAGCGCCCGCGCCGGGGACACGACCCGAGGAGCCTCGGGCGGGGGCTCGGAGCCTGGCCCGGGCGCCTGCGGAGCCTGCGCCTTGAGGTCGTTGGTGGGGCGATTCAGCACCCACAAGCTGAGCGACTCCGGGGAGGGGCTCGCGGCGGAGGACGGCTCTTCGCTGCCGGCGCCGCCCGTGCCGGGGGTCAGGGTGCGCCCCGTGGCGGCGGCTTCGGGCTCGGAGCTCGGGCTGCGATCTTCCCGGTAGATCCGGCAGCTGGCCAGCGCCAGCAGCAGCGCCCCGACGAGCAGGCAGCGCGAACGCGCCGGCGGCCATCCGGAGACCTCGCTCCGCTCCGTGCCGCCTTCAATCAGCATGTCGCGCTTGGACCTGCGACCCGCCACGGGGCGGCAGCGCGTCGCCAGGGCAGCACGGGCGATTCATGGCGCGATGCTAGCTCGCTCACCGCGAAGGTCCAGCGTGGATCGGCCCGTGCTGGCCGCTGGTGGCCAGTACTGGCCGGAGAGTGCCACGCCTGCGACCCGAGCAGCCGAGCCGGTGGGACATAGCGCCGCAGGTGTATAACCTCGCGCGCGCTCTCTGGCAGAGAAGGCTCCCCGTCGGGGGCGTGGGTGGCGCTAGCCGTTCTGCGCCGCGCCCGCCGCAGGATCGGCGGCCTCCGCCGGCGGAGGGGCAGCGGGATCGGCAACGGGGTCAGCAGCGGGATCAGCAGCAGCGGGATCCACGGCAGCGGGATCCACGGCCGCGGGATCCACAGCCGCGGGATCCACAGCCGGCAGCGCCTGGATCCACTGCCGCATGAACTCGATCGCCACCGGATCGATCTGCTTCGTGGACAGCGGCGGCATCGAATACGACTGCCCGCGCGAGCTGGCGCGCTGGAACAGCACGCTATCCTGCGGCGAGCCGGGGGCGATGAGCTGCTCCAGCGGCCCTTCGGGGCCGTCGAACGAGAGGCTCGGCCTCTGCCCCACCGTGGACAGGTACGCGGGCGTCTCCGCGACGGAGCCCAGCTGATCGGTGCGCAGCCAGAGCGAGATGGCCACCCGCGAGGAGACGCTGGAGCGCGGGTTGTGGCAGTGCCCGCAGTTGCCGTGCAGGAAGCCGAGCACCTCCTGCGCCAGCTCGTCCTCGGGGAAGAGCTCGATGGCGGGCGGCGCGACCGTCAGCTTGCCCGCCGCCTGCAAGCGATCGAGCGTCCATTCATCGGGGTTGGGCGGCTCGCGCTCGGCGCTGAGCTGGATCGCGGAGAAGCCGAGCGCCTTGTCCGGCATGCGCAGGTGACAGGTGCGGCAGTCTTCCGTGCTCGGGATGTCGTGCTGAGTGCCGAGCGCGTTGACCACGCCGCTGGGCACGGCGTCGGCGTCCGAGCCATCCTCTCGCCACTGGTACGCCATGAACCACCAGGCGCCGCTCTCCTGGCGCTCCATCAGGCGCGTCTCGATCTTCTTGCCGTCGACCGAGAACTCCTTGTACAGGCGCGTGCCCGGCGGATAGCTCCAGTACTCCATGTTGGAGGTGTCGATCTGCGCGCCCTCCGGCAGATACACCCAGCGGCGCTTGGCAGCGCCGTCACTCCACAGCGGAAAGCGTGGCACGTACGGCCGCACCCCGGGTGCGAAGCTCTCCGGGTCCGACTCGAACAGCCCGGTCTGCGAGAGCA
>JAICQL010000274.1 GCA_025937895.1 Polyangiaceae bacterium
ATCCTGTGCGCCGATCACGAGCTCAACGTGTCGGCGTTCACGGCGCGGGCCATCGCCTCCGCGGGGGCCACGCCGTACATGGCGGTGAGCGGCGCGCTGGGCGCGCTCACCGGGCACCGCCACGGCGGGCTCACCGCGCGCGTGGCGGCGCTGCTTGACCTGGCGTTTCAGGAGAGCAGCGGCGGCCCCGAGCGGCTGCTGGTGGAGCGGTTGCGCCTGGGGGAGAGCATCCCCGGCTTCGGCCACCGGCTGTACCCCGACGGCGATCCACGCGCCGCGCGGCTGCTGGAGCTGTGTCCGCCCAACCCCGAGCGGGCACGCTGCGTGGCCCTGGCGCAGACGGCGCAGCGCCTGCTCGGCGCGCGCCCGGTGCTCGACTACGGGCTGGTTGCGCTCGGGCGCTGCCTCGGGTTGCCGCCCGAGGCGCCGTTCGTGCTCTTTGCGCTGGGCCGCACTGCGGGCTGGATTGCCCATGTGCTGGAGCAATACCAGAGCCCGCAGCTGATCCGTCCGCGCGCCGAATACAGCGGGCCACGGCCGGAGAAGTGAGCTGCTCACACAGCTGCAGTCCGGAGGCAGTGCGCGCAGCCGCGCTCGAGCACGGCGGGCGGGTCGTTCGGCGGCGCGGCTCCTGGCGTGCGCCAGGCCCATCGTGTGCCCCATCTCGTGCAACACCACGCTGCGGAGCACGCGCCAGCGCTCCAGGCCGAGAAAGTCCGCCCAGCCGTACACGTTGTCGAGCGAGAGCTCGATGCGCCAGCGGCGGCAGGGCCGGCGGTCGCTCACCTGCTCCTCGCCCGCAGGTACGCGGGCGCCGTGGGGCTGCGCTCGCCCGCGAGGTAGCGCAGCACGTGCTCCAGGTTGCGCTGCCGCGCGGCGTCGGTCTCGAGCTTGGCCAGGTTGCGCTTGATCTCCTCGCGGCGCGAGGGCGCGAGCGCCGCGAACGCGGTCTTCAGCTCGGGCTGCAGCGCGAGCGCGCGCTTCAGCTCGGCTGGGCTGGGCAGGCGCCGTGGCGCGGGCGCCAGCTCCAGGGTGACCCGCACCTGATCGCCCACGTCCTTGCCGGCGGCGCGGCGCACCGGCGTGTTCAGGTACAGGCGCCACGAGCCCTGGTACTTGACCAGGGTCTGGCGGAACGGCGTATCATCGATGAAACCGCGCACCCGGATGGGCCCCTTGTCGCGGCCGGCTGCGCGAAACAGCGCGTTCAGCTCGCGCGCGGGCAGCGCGACGTAGGGGTTGATGCCCAGCAGCTGAATACGTGCTCGAAACACGGGGAGGGTGCTCGCCCGAGCTGATGCGCCGAGCCGGGGCGCAGGTCAAGCGGCGGCAATGGTTCGCCGCGGGCCTGATGGCCCGCGCGCCGGGCACGCGGGACGCAGACCGGCGCGGGGCGCTGGAGGTGGCTGTCGCAGCCCGGAGCCGGCCGCTGATCTTTCGTGCAGCACGCGCCCAGGCGCTACCCGGGTCGCGCTGCGCGGTAGTAGAACTCAGGCATGAGCTTTCCCATCGTCAGGATGCGCCGGCTGCGGCGCTCGGAGCCGCTGCGCCGCATGGTGCGCGAGACGCAGCTGTCGGCGGACCAGCTGATCCAGCCGCTGTTCGTGGTGCCCGGCCAGGGCGTGCGCAAGCCGGTCACCTCCATGCCCGGGGTCGCGCAGCTCTCGGTGGACAACACCGTGCGCGAGGCGGAGAAGGCGCTGAAGGCGGGGGTACCGGCGGTGATCCTGTTCGGCATCCCGGATCAGAAGGACGCAGAGGGCTCGAGCGCCTGGCAGGCGGAGGGCATCGTGCAGCAGGCCGCGCGCGCCCTGAAGCAGGAGCTGCCGGAGCTGCTGGTGATCGCCGACCTGTGCTTCTGCGAATACACCAGCCACGGCCACTGCGGGGTGATCGAGCACGGTGACGTGCACAACGACCGCACCTTGCCCAACCTGGGCAAGCAGGCGGTGGCGCTGGCGCAGGCGGGCTGTGACATCGTGGCGCCGAGCGGCATGATGGACGGCATGGTCGGCGCCATCCGCAAGGCGCTGGACGAGGGCGGTCACTCGCAGCTGCCGATCATGAGCTACTCGGTGAAGTTCGCCTCGGCCTACTACGGGCCCTTCCGCGAGGCGGCGGAGTCCACGCCATCCTTCGGCGATCGCCGCACGTACCAGATGGATCCGGGCAACCGGCGCGAGGCACTGCGCGAGGCGCGGCTGGACGTGGAGGAGGGTGCCGACATCCTGATGGTGAAGCCGGCGCTCGCGTACCTGGACCTGATCCGGGATCTACGCGAAAACTTCGAGCACCCGATCGCCTGCTACAACGTGAGCGGCGAGATGTCGATGGTGGAGGCCGCAGCGCAGCTGGGTTACCTGGATCGCAAGCGCACCATCCTGGAGACGCTGACGTCGATGCGTCGCGCCGGCGCGGATCTGATCCTCACGTATTGGGCGACGGAGGTCGCCGGCTGGCTGTAGAGCTGGCTCGCTTTACAGCGGCAGCTCTGCGAACAGACCGGCGGCAGTGAGCGCAATGGCGGCGCTGGCCAGCAGCAAGCGCTGACCGCGGGCGCGCAGCATGGCGCGCTCGCGCGGATCCGCCACCGGCTCCATGCCGTCCCCCGGATCACGCAGCGATTTGAGCGCCAGGAAGGGGCACGTCTGCAGCAGCGACTGCGAGACACCCACGACGGCGAGGAAGAAGGGTACGGCGAGCAGCCAGCGCACCACGGCTGGCGCGCCCGTCTTTGCCAGCACGATGGCCAGCGCCAGGCTCACGCTGAAGCAAACGACCCCGATGCGCAGCCCCCTGCTCTGACCCTCGGCGCACAGGTTGCCGTGCACGTGGCGCCGGGCGCGCGTTGCCGCGCTGGGGTCAGACAAACCCTCGCGCTCGGGCAGGTGGGGCAGAAAATGTAGGCGTTCCATCGGGTAGCTCTGGGTTGATCGAGCGGATGCGCAGCGTGGACGTAGCCTAAATATGACACCGGCCCTGGCGTTGCGACAGGGGCCTGCGACGGCTTTTCTGCGTCACAGGCGGGAGGGCGGGTTGCTTTCGAGCAGCCCTGCCCCATGTTGCGCGGTAGCCTCTCCGGCCGTCCCCTCCTGGCCGACGGGCATGTCGTGCCCGCCGCCGCTTTTCCCTGAGCTTTCTCATGCGTTCCGTTCTGGGTCGGCTGGTAGACGTCCGGCAGGGCGAGGGCCGTCAGGCGTTCCAGGCCGGTTTGACCCTGTTCCTGCTCATCGGCGGGCACACGGTGCTGGAAACGACGCGCGACGCGCTGTTCCTGGAGAAGCTCGCGCCCTCGCGCCTGACCCTGGTGTACGCGCTGATCGCCGCTCTGGCGCTGCTCGCCGCGCCGCTGTGCACGGCGCTGGCCCGGCGCTTTGGGCGGCGCAACGCCTTGATCGCGTTGAGCTTGCTGGCAGCCTATGGCACCGGGCTGTTTCACGTCCTGGCGCTCGGCGCGAGCGGCGTTTTTGCGCTGTACGCCTGGAGTGGCCTGCTGGGCACGGTGCTGGTGCTGCAGTTCTGGCTGTTCGCCGGTGAGCTGCTGACCGTCGCGCAGGGCAAGCGCCTGTACGGGCCCATCGCTGCGGGCGGGGTGCTGGGTGCCGTCGCGGGGGCCAGCGCCGCGGCGGCCCTCTTGATGCGCCTGCCCGTCGAGAACCTGCTGCTGCTCGGGGCCGGCTGTTTTCTCGGGGCCGCGCTGGTCTTGACCACCGTCTGGACCGAGCCGCTGCCGGTGGAGCGCGCCAGCGCGCCGGGGCGCGAGATGTGGAAGAGCGCCTTCGAGCTGGTCACGCAGAATGGCTACGTGCGCCGTCTTGCAGCGCTGGTCAGCCTGGCCAGCGCGGCGCTGCTGACCACCGACTACCTGTTCAAGTCCAGCGTCACCCGCCACGTGGCAGCGGCCGATCTGGGCAGCTTCTTCGCCGGCTACTACGCGCTCCTGAACAGCGCCTCGCTGCTGGCGCAGCTGTTCGTGTCCGGGCCGCTGCTGCGGCGCCTGGGCGTGGTGCCGGCGCTCGCGCTCTTGCCCGGCTTGCTGGTGCTGGGTGGCACGGCCACGTTGTTTGCCGGCGTGTCGCTGGGGCTGGTGCTGGCGCTCAAGAGCAGCGACGGTGCTCTGCGCCACTCGGTGCACCGCGTGGCCAGCGAGCTGCTCGAGATGCCGCTCGCGCCGCGCCTGCAGGAGCAGATCAAGGCCTTCGTGTCCGGGCCTGTGCCGCGCATCGCGCAGGCGCTCACCGCCAGCGTGCTATTGGTGCTGGGCGCCGGTGGCATGGGCGGCGAGCGCTGGATCGCGGCGCTCGCCACCTTGCTCTCGCTGGGCTGGCTGGCGGTCGTGCTGCGCCTGCATGGGCCGTATCTCGCGCGGCTGCGCGAGGCCATCGGCAAGCCCAGCTTCGAGATGAGCGGCTGGCTGGGCGAGCTGGATCTGGACGCGGTGGAGTCGCTGCTCGAGGCGCTCTCCAGCAACGAGCCGGCGCGCGCGCTGGGCGCGCTGGATCTGATCGCGGACAAGGGCAGGGTGCGGCTGATCCCCGCGCTGGTGCTGTACCACGAGGACGAAGGCGTGATCCTGCGCGCGCTGGAGATCCTGGGCGGGTCCGAGCGCGACGACTGGCTCTCGCACGCGGATCGGCTGCTGGAGCACGGCTCGCCGCTGGTGCGCGCGGCGGTGGTGCAGGCGCTCTCGCGGCGGGGCAAGCACGCGGCGCTGGAGCGCGGGCTGTCCGATCAGAGCGCGGTGGTACGCGCGTACGCGCTGTTCTGGTTGCTGACCCTCGAGCAGGCGCGCGAGCCGCTCTCGGATCCGCGTCTGGCCGCGCTGCTGGAGCTGGAGGGCGAGCCCGGGCGGCAGGCGCAGCAGGCCCTGCTCGGCGCCATCTGCAGCGCCCCGCATCCGCGCTGGGTCGAGCTGCTGCTGGCGCTCGCGCGCCGCCCGGCGCCGGAGGTCGAGCCGCTGGCGCGAGCGATGGCGGCGCTGGCCGATGCACGCTTCGTGCCCCTGTTGCTGCCGCGCCTGGGCGAGCGCGAAGGGCGCGGCGCCGTGCGCACTGCCCTGGTCGAGCTGGGCGACGTCTCGCTGCAGGCGCTGGCGCAGGCCTTCGATGACCCCGCCACCCCGCCGCGCGTGCGCTCTCACATCCCGCGTACCGTCTCGCGCTTCGAGACGCAGGCGGCCGCCGATCTGCTGCTCGACTGGCTGGATAGCGAGCGCCCCGGTGCGCTGCGCTTCAAGGCGCTGCGCGGGCTCGGGCGGCTGGTGAAAAACACGCGGCTGCGCGTGGCGCGCGAGCGCATCGATCGCCAGATCCAGCGCAACTTGCTGGGCTACCTGCGCCTGCTCGCGCTGCGCACGCCGCTCGCGGCGCGGCCGGAGGCGGCGCGCGGCGCGCGCAGCCTGCGCCTGCTGGTGGGGCTGTGCGACGACAAGCTGGAGCAGTCGCTGGAGCGAGTATTTCGCCTGCTACAGATCCGGCACAAGCATGAAGATCTGCGCAGCGTCTACTTTGCCGTGCGCTCCGGGGAGCGGGTGCGCCGCGCGCACGCGCTGGAGCTGCTGGACGTGCTGACCGTACCGCGCGAGAGCAGCGCGCTCTCGCAGCAGGTGCGCCAGCTCTTGCTCCTGGTCGTGGACGATCTGTCCGCTTCCGAGCGACTGGCGCGCGCGCGTGCGTTCGTGCCCCAGCAGCCTGCGAGCCATGCCGAGGCGCTGCAGATGCTGGTGGTCGACCGGGACGAGACTCTGGCGGCCTTCGCCGCGTATCACGCGCTGGAGGTGGGCACGGCCGAGCTGGAGGGCGCCGTGGCCGATGCCCTGCGCGAGCGCCCCGGGCTGGTGCGCGTCTCCGGCAAGACCACCCTTTTTCCCACCCTGGCAGAGGTGACGCATGCTGGCTGAGCGAGTCGACCGCCTGAGCGAGCGCGATCGCGTGGAGCGCGAGCTGTTCTTGCGCACCATGATCGGACGCAATCTGCCCGCCGCGCGCGAGCTCGCCGGGCAGCTGCGCTCCTTCACCCTCGAGGCAGGCGCGTACCTGTATCGCGCGGGCGACGTGGCCGACGAAATCTACTTCATCGTGCGCGGCACCATCGGCCTGGGTCGCCCCGGCGGCCCCGAGCGCGAGTTCGGGCCCGGCTCCGTGCTCGGCGCCTTTGACGTCGAGCACGATCGCCCCCGCGTGCGCTCCGCGCGCGCGCTCGGCGGCAAGGTAGAGCTGCTGGCGCTGAGCGCCGAAGATCGCCTGGAGCTGCTCGAAGACAGCTTCGAGCACACCCGCGCCATGATCTCCCGCATGGCCTCGCGCCTCGACGAGATCGGACGCTACGGCGGCCAGCCCCTCGACCCCGCGCACACCCTCGCCCCGCGCGACGAGCCCCTGCCACTGATCGAGCGCGTGTTCACCCTGCGCGATACCCCCGTCTTCCGCCACGCCACCATTCAAGCCCTCGTCAGCCTCGCCCCCGCCGCCGACGAGCTGCGCCTCGCCGCCGGCGAGACCCTCTTTCAACCCGGCGAAGCCCGCGGCGTGCTGTTCGTCGTCGTCGCCGGCTGCCTCGAGCTCACCCGCGCCGACGCCGGCAAGGAGCGCTACGCCAGCGCCTCCCTGCTCGGAGGCGGCGCCGCCCTGTGCGCCGCCCTGGCCCGCCAGAGCGCCCGAGCCCTGTGCTCCGCCGTCGTCCTCCGCATCCGCGAAGAAGACCTCTACGACGTCATGGAAGACCACTTCGAGCTCGCCCGCTCCATCATGCGCTACCTCGCCACCGAGCACGAACAAGCCCTCGAGGCCGCCGAAGCAGAGCAAGCAGCTCTCCAGCAGGCCCCCGCACGCAGTGAGCCCGCGGCAGCAAACCGACAGTGACCGGCACCCAGCAGGCACGCGCGGAGTGAGGGGCTCGGCAGCGAGCGAACCGTGACCGGCGCTAGAATGTGCCCAGCTAGCGCACCTCGCTCTCTGTTCTCGAGCACCCGCCAGCACGGGCGTGCGGGCGTATTCCGATCCGGAATGGGATCCCAGGCTCTGGCGCCGGTCAGGTAGGCTTCTTGGACTCGGGGGGTGTGGCGGGGCTGTGGCTGGCGGGGCTGTGACTGGCGAGGATGGGCGCCAAATCAACTCTGCGCAGGGCGTTGATGGCTGCTTCCCAGGCGCCTTCGCAGCAGAGGCCGCGAATGCCGGCGTCTTCGTGGGCGTCCTGCGCGGTCTGGATCAGCGCCTGCCGGATGAGCTCCGCCAGCTCGTGCTGAGGGTCGTGTTCATTTCGCGGCATAACAGCTCCAGAGACTGGGGAGCGCGCGGGCGCTCGTTCTTGCCTCTTTGTAGCAGACTTGTGTGAGATCGGTGCCGCGGAGAGCTCAGGCGCGCGACAGCGTGGCGATCTGGTGTGCGGGATCCTGCAACGACCTCTGCGCATTGCTCGACGCGATCCGGAGCGAGAGTCACCTTCGGAGCAACCATACCGGAGAATTATGAGTACTCGCACTGACCGGGCGCTTCGTGTCTTATTGCTGGCGGACGACTGTAACCCCGAGTGGCCGTCGCTGCCGGTGGTCGGATACAAGGCGGCGAAGGCCATCGCCAATCATGCGGACGTGACGGTGGCTACGCACGTGCGCAACCGGCCCAATCTGGACAAGGCGGGCTTCGGTCAGGCCCGGGTCGAGTACATCGACAACGAATACATTGCGAGCAACATGTACAAGCTGAACACCTGGCTGCGCGGCGGCAACCAGGTGGGGTGGACCACTCACATCGCGATGAACTATCCGTCGTACCTGGCCTTCGAGTGGGAGGTCTGGCGTCGTTTCCGTCCGGCGCTGGAGCGCGGGGAGTTTGACGTGGTGCACCGGCTGACGCCGATGTCACCCACCTTGCCGAGCCCGCTCGCGAGCGTGAGCCCGGTGCCCTTCGTGCTGGGGCCGCTCAACGGTGGGCTGCCGTGGCCGGCAGAGTTTGCACCGGAGCGTGCGCGAGAGAAGGAGTGGCTGGTGAAGCTGCGCGAGGCGCACCGCTGGCTGCCTTTTTATCGCTCCACGTACGAGAAGAGCGCCGCCATCCTGGCCGCCTTCCAGCACACGATCGAGGATTTGCCGCAGAGCGCGCGCGAGCGCATGGTGAATTTTCCGGAGGTCGGTATCGATCCGGAGGTGTTTCACGCTGCGCCGCAGCGTAACCGGGACCGCTCGCGGCTGACCTTTTTGTTCGCCGGGCGGCTGGTGCCGTACAAGCTGCCGAGCCTGGCCGTGGACTGCTTTGCGCGCAGCGCGGTGCTGCGCGGGCACAAGCTGGTGATCGTGGGTGACGGCCCGGAGCGCGAGGCGATCGAGCGCAAGGTGAGCGAGGCGCGGCTGTGGCCTTCGGTGCAGGTGCTGGGGCAGCGCTCGCAGGCCGAGGTGGGCGAGCTGATGCGGCAGAGCGATGTGTTCGTGTTCCCTTCCATCCGCGAGCTGGGTGCGGGTGTGGTGGCGGAGGCAATGGCCAGCGGTCTGTGCTGCGCCGCGGTGGACTACGGTGGTCCGGCGGAGTTGCTGGCCAACGGCCGCGGGGTGAAGGTGCCGCTCGGCTCGCGGCAGGCGCTGACCCGCGACTTCACGCTGGCGCTGGAGCGGCTCGCCGACAATCCGGACGAGGTGCGCAGCATGGGCGAGAGCGCGCGCAGCTACGCGCTCTCGATGTTGACCTGGGACGTGAAGGCGCAGCTGACGCTCGACATCTATCAGCGGGTGCTCGAGGGGCAGCGCCTGCCGGGCGCGCCCTTCGAGCCGCGCGAAGCGCAGAAGCACGCAGCGCGCGCCGCGTGAGCGCGCGCGCCGCGTGCGCTCAGCGACGGAGCACTCAGCGACGGAGCACTCAGCGGCTGAGCACTCAGCGGCTGAGCGCCGAAGCTCGCTGGGCCCAGGGCTCGGCTGCCGCCGGCTGCTCCAGGCCGCGCAGCGCGCGGGCCATGCCGGCGCTGGCGCCGGCTGCTCCCGCGCTCAGCACGGCCGCCCGGCGATACTGAGCGAGCGCGCCGGCGAAGCTCCGGGCGCTCAGCTCGCGCTCGCCTGCAGCCTCGAACTGTGCCGCCAGGCGTTGCTCGCTGCCTGACGCGCTGCCCTTGGCGCTGCGCGCCCAGAGCGAGCGGCTCTGCTTCAGGTTGCCGAGCAGCGCCTCGGCGTCGCCGATCGGGCCGAGCAGCGAGTGGTCGCGCGGAGCGAGCTTCAGTGCGCGGCGCAGCGCACGCTGCGCGACGGGGCCGTCGCCGTGTTGCAGCGCGAGCTCGCCGAGCGCCTGCCACGCGGCGGCGTTGCCGGGGTGCAGCTGTGTGGCGCTGCACAGCAGCGCGAGCGCCGCGGGGGCGTTGCCCCGCGCGCGCTCGCGCAGCGCTGCCTGCA
>JAICQL010000312.1 GCA_025937895.1 Polyangiaceae bacterium
AAACCAGCGCACGTAGGGCTGCGGTGCGAAGCCCAGCTGCGCGGCGCTGCTGTCTCGCGGCCGCGCCGGTGCTCCAGCGGCCTCTTGCCCCGTCACTCGCCCAGCATACACGCAACTTCGTTCGGCGCGCACGGGCCCACGCGCCAGTGCTCACTCTGCCGGCTCACTCTGCCGGCTCACTCTGCCGGCTCACTCTGCGCCGGCTCACTCTGCCGGCTCACTCGGCGATGTCATTGGCGACGACGGCGCCGAGCTGCAGCGCCTCGCTGAACTGCAGCGCGTCACCCTGTGGCCGCTCTTCACCCGGCGCGCGGCCGCGCAACAAAGCAGCTGGATCGTGCTGCAGCGCGAGCAACTCCTCGGCGGACAGCCTCACCCGGCCTTGCTCATAGAAGGTGCGCAGCTCTTCCTCAGCCTGGGAGCGCTGCTCGGAGCGGCTGGCCTTTTCTGCCGACTTCTCCGCGGCCTTGACCGCGCGCCGCTGCTCCTTCATCCGCTCTGCCTGCTCGCGGCGACGTGCCTTGGCCACCTGCTTGAGCTGGAGAAAGCGCGGATCATTGGCGCGCCGCTGCTTGGCCTTTTGATATGCCTCGCGCCGCGCTGTCTTTTGAGCTGTCTTTCGTGCGGCGAGCATCGCTGCTTTGCGCGCTGTCCAGGATGCGCGGTCGGTCATTTCCTTGGCGCCGCTGCCGTCCTTGTCGCTGCTGCTGCCGCTCTCGTCGTCGCTCATCTGACCGCCCGCCTCTGCTTCTGGGAAAGCCGGGAAATACCTTCTTGGGAATACCTTCCGGGGGAGACACTTCTCGCCGGAAGACCTGCTCGTGGGGAACCCTTCAGGGAGCGCAGAGACCGAAATCTCTGACCACATGTACAGTATCGAAACTACACCGGCGTAGCAATCGCTATCTGCACCCTCCCCCCATTTCGGCAAGCCGCGCAGCACGGGCTGCGGCACCCCGCTCGAGACTTCTTCACACGCTCCTCATTCACGCTCAACCGCCCTTCGCCAGGTTCTTGCTTGCAGAGAGCGTGGCGGCTTGCCCGCTCCTGCTCAGCAGCCTCGAAAGGAGTTTCATCATGCGTAAGTTCTGGAGCAGCATCGCCCGTCCCTCCGCGCTCGTCCTGAGCATCGTGCCGCTCGCGCTGGCCTGCCACGGGCCACCCCGGCACATGGGCAACCTGAGCGAGAGTGAGGTGGCCGAGCGCATGGGGGATGTGGCGGAGTACGGCCTGGACTACGTGGACGCCAGCGATGACCAGGTCGCGCGGGTCGAGCAACAGCTGCGCGGGGCAGCGCCGGAGGTGGTGAAGCTCCGCGCCGAGCACCGCGCCCTGATGGCCGAGCTGCGCGCAGAGCTGGCCAAGGACAAGATCGACCGCGCTCGGATTGAGGAGTTGCGCGCTCGCGCGCTCGACCTGTTCGAGCGCGGCAGCGCGCAGCTCAGCGAGCGGCTGGTCGCCAGCGCCGAGGTGCTGACGCCCGAGCAGCGCCGCAAGCTGATGAGCCGGTGGGAGAAGCATTCGCGCTGAGCGCACGGGGGGCTGCGGGGACGCGCGGCCTGGCGAACGCGGGCAGGCACCCGCCGCCGCAGGCCCGCCCCCCGCGCCACCTGCCCTGGGTGCGTGGCACAGCCTGGCACTCGGCCTGGCACGGCGCGCGATTGCAGCCGAATTTAGCCACGGCACGCGCGTTGCAGCAGCTCACGCGATGCTGCTTCGCAAACCCTCCGCACAGGCTCTGCCCCTACATGCGCTGCTCTCCTCCATCGTGGCCGCGTCGCTCGCCGGCTGTTCCGGACAGGCACGGGGCACGGACACGCTGGAGGACGTGGACGTGGGCGATCCAGGCCCGAAGCAAGGCAGCCGCATCGACCTGTCGACGGTGGACGGCAGCGATAGGGCCACAGCAACCGTGCCAATCGTACCGGTAAAGGAGCGCAGCGCGGCGGTGTTGCACTGCAACGGGCTCGCGGCGTCGCGCGTGCGGGGCCTGAACGCGGCCTACGCGTACGATTCGCTGGCCTACTACAGCGGCAGGACCGACCACGCTCGCACTCCGCCAGACTTCGAGCTGGTGGAGCTCACGGGGGAGCCATGTGCCACGGCGAGCGACCCGGCAGCCTGCGAGGCCGAGGTGGAGCACGCACGCGCGCAGTCCGCGAGCTGGTGGCACTACGACGACTTCTTCACGTCGTCGTGGACCTTGCTGCTCGCCACCTCCGTGAAGGGGCCTAACCCCGACGCGCTCAACCGTGTGGTCACGGAGTGGTTCACGCAGCCCGGTCGCGAAGCGTACGTGTCGCGGCCGCTCGCCGCCCGGGCGGCGGATGTGGATTTGCCCGCGCCGCCCCCGAGCGACGCCGGTGCGCCCAGCCCGGATGCGGGCGACGCGCAGCTCACGGCGCCCTCTGACGCAGGCTTGCCGGTCGTCACCATCGACTATCTGGACGAGCTCACGGAGTTTCTGGGCCGCATCGATACGCCGAACGAAGCGGCGCTGATCATGTTTGCCCATGACCGCCCGATCGGCTGCGCGATGCAGATGGAAGGGGAGGACTACGTCGCGAACGGTACGTGGCAGATCAGCGACTGCCCGATCACGAGCCAGCAGTTCGAGCTGCGCGTGACCCCGGACGGCACGTTCAGCGAAGTGCGCGTGGGTCTGCCGAGTGAAGGCGGCGGCTGTATCGGGCGCCGCCCGGACGGGCTGTGTGCAACAGCTGCAGCGGGCGCGCGAGACGCGAGCGGGGCCTGGCTGGCCCACACCGCTCATCTGGAAGCGGCGGCCGTGCTGGCGTTTTCGCTGCTGGAGGGCGAGCTGGCTCGGCTGGGCGCACCCGAGGCGCTGTTGCAGCGCGTGCGGCGCGCTGCCAGCGAGGAGCTGGTGCACGCCGAGCGCGTGGGGCAGCTGGCGCGGAGCCGCGGAGCCCAGCCGGCGGCGGTCGTGCTGCGCGGGCGCGCGCAGCGCAGCCTGCTGGAGATCGCGCTGGAGAACGCCGTGGAAGGCTGCGTGCGCGAGTGCTGGGGTGCGCTGTGCGCCCACTATCAGGCGCACACGGCGGCCGCGCCCGACGTGCGCGCGGTCTGGCGCGACATCGCGGCGGAAGAGACGGAGCACGCTCAGCTGTCGCGCGACGTTGCCGCCTGGCTGGAGGCGCGCCTCAGCCGGGCCGAGCGCGAGCGGGTAGCCGCGGCGCGTGCAGCGGCCATCCTCACCCTGCGCAAGGAGCTGGACGCAGAGGTGGCGCCGCAACTGATCTCGGAGCTCGGATTGCCCAGCCGCGAGACGGCGCTGCTGCAGTTTGACGCGCTGACCTCACGCCTGCTCGCGAGCGCCTGAGCCGCTTCAGGGCTCGGCCAGGGCACGCAGGAAGCCATCCGGATCTGCCGGGCTGAGCAGCAAGCTGTAGCCGGCGTGGGTGGGCACATAGACGGCGCGGCTGCGATCGGTCAGGTAGAGCAGCGCCTTCTCGCCGTTGCGCAGGCGAAACCAGCCCACGTTGTAGCCGGGTAGCCCCGTGCCCCAGGTGCGGACCCTGGGCTTCAGCTCCGCATCCTCGGAGCTCACCCGGCGCGCCTCCGCCGCCTTCAGCTGGGCGCGCGGGATGAAGCGGCCATACAGATCGCCCCGCAGCCGCAGGCCCTCTGGGCTCAGCTCGAAGCGCGAGTAGTAGGCGCCGTACAGCGTCGCCATCACGAATCCGCCCACCAGGACCAGCACCAGCACGACGGGCACCAGGAGCCAGTACGGCCCACGCCCTGGGCCCGCGATCTCGAACACGTGCATGAGGCAGCTTAGCGCTCCCGCGCAGGCGCCGCACGACGAACCTGGCACCGCTGGAGACCCTGTGGCAGCCTGCGGTCCAGGTCCCGATGGATGTCGTTCAGCTGGTGGGGTGGCTGTGTGCGCTGGGCGCCGGAGCGATCGGTGGCTTCTTCTTTGCGTTCTCCGTGTGCGTGATGGGCGCGCTGGGGCGGCAGCCCGCGCCGCTGGCCATCGCCGCCATGCAGGCGATCAACATCGTGGTGCTCAATGCGCTGTTCCTGGGTGCCTTTCTGGGCACGGCCGCGCTGTGCCTGATCGCCGTTGGCCTGGCGCTGCTGGACTGGCAGGGCGGCAGCAGCGCTTGTTTGCTGGCAGCCAGCGCCCTGTACGTGCTGGGTAGCTTCTTCGTCACCATGCGCTGCAACGTACCGCGCAACGAGGCCCTGGCCGTGGTCTCACCGGACAGCGCGGAGGGCGAGCGGCTGTGGCGCGACTACCTGTCGACCTGGACGCGCTGGAACCACGTACGCTGCGTGGCGTCGCTGGGCGCCGGTGGCCTGTTCGGCGCCGCCAACATGGTCTGAGCGCTCGCGAGAGCTTCAGCTCAGAGCGGCCCTCCGAGCACCGTCTTGATGATGCCGCCCAGGATGTTCGAGCCGTCCTCGCGCGCCAGCTCCGCATACCAGCCGCGCGTCTTCTGCGGGTCGTGTCCGTGCGTCATCTCCGAGCGCTTGCGGGCGCGCAGCACGATCTCGGTGGTCCGCTGCTGGCGCGCGTGCTGGTAGCGCTGCAGGGCGTCGGGCACGCCGAGGTTGTTGGTGAGCAGCTGGTGTGCCAGCACCCAGGCGTCTTCCATCGCCTGGCAGCCACCCTGCCCGAGGTCGGGCGGCATGGAGTGCGCCGCGTCGCCGAGCAGCGCCAGGCGGCCGCGCACGAGCACGGGCAGCGGGTCCACGTCATGAATGGCGATGCGGTTGGTGCGCGCCGGGTCGAGGCGCGCGATCAAGGCCTGCACCGGCTCCGCCCAGCCGGCGAAGTGCTGCAGGAGCTCCGCGCGCGGACCGGCGGGGTGCGGCGGCGCTCCCTCGGGCAGCGGCACGTCGAAGAAGAAGTAAAATCGCTCGCCGCCCACGGGCATGAGGGCCGCGCGCTGGTGTGCGCCGACGAACGTGGTCCAGGTGTCGGCGGGGGGCAGGCCATCGCCGTGCTCGACCAGGCCGTTCCAGTTCACGTAACCGACGTAGCGGCGCGGCTGCACGTGGCCGAGCACGACGGCGCGCAGCGCGGAGTGGGTGCCGTCCGCTGCCACGACGAGATCGCCGCGCGCGCGGCGGCCGTCGGCGAACAGGGCGGTCGCACAGTGGTCGTCCTGCTCGATGCCGACGCACTCGGCGTTCAGTTGCACCGTTTCAGGGCCGAGCGCGTCGAGCAGCAAGCGCTGCAGCTCGGTGCGGGTGACGGGATAGGGGCGCTCGCCCACTGCCTGCACCAGCGGCTCCAGGCTGAAGTCGGTGAGCAACTGGCCGTGCTGATCGCGATAGCAGACGCGCTCCATGCGCCCGCCAGCGGCGGCCAGCGCAGAGCCGAGGCCCAGCCGGTCCAGCACCTTCACCCCGTTGGACCAGAGGGACACGCCGGCTCCGGCGGGCAGCAGCGCCGGCACCCGGTCGAAGATCTCGATCTCGTAGCCTGCTTGCCGCAGCGCGAGGGCAGCGGTGAGGCCGCCCATGCCCGCGCCCACGACGATGACCTTCAGGCGATCCACCCTGGCAGTATCGCGGCCCGGGGCTCCCTGGACAATGCCGCTCTGGAGCACCCAGCCGGACCGGCGCGCCCAGGCGCGGGATCGGCTATATCCGGCGCTCGATGTTGCTCCCCGAGGCCCTGCACCTCGCCCTCGATGGACCGCTCGCCGAGCTGGCGCAGCACGGCTACGCGCGCCTCGGGCGAGTGCTGAGCGATGCGGGTCTGGCGGCGCTGCGCGAGCGGGCGGAAGATCTGATGCTCGGACGGGTCAGCTACCCCGGGCTGTTTTTTCAGCCCGATGCCACCACGGGCCGCTACGAAGACGCGCCGCTCGGCCTCGGCTGGCAGGGGCCGTCGCTCGACTATCGCAAGCTGGAGAAGCTGGAGCTCGACCCGAGCTTCCGCGAGTGGCTGCAGAATCCGCTGTTCGAGCGCATCGCTCGCGCGCAGATCCAGGACGGCGTGGTGCTCTATCGCGCCATCCTGTTCAACAAGGGCGCAAACGCGGGCAGTGACATCCCCTGGCATCAGGACGGTGGCAGCCTGTGGGGCCTCAGCCGTGAGCCGGAGCTTCAGATCTGGACGGCGCTCGACGACGCGCCGGAGGGCGGCGGCTGCCTGGAGCTCATCCCCGGCAGCCATCACGCCGGGCTGGTCACCCCGCTGGGCGGCGTGATCCCCAGGCAGGCGCTGGCTGCCGGCGCGGCGGAGCGAGCCGTGGCCGTGCCCGCGCGCGCCGGCGAAGCGCTGCTCATCCACAACCACGTCTGGCATCGCTCGGGCCGCAACCGCCCCGGCCAGCGCCGGCTGGCCTTTTCGGCCTGTTACATGAGCGCCAGCACGCGCTGCCTGCGCAAGCGCCGGGCGCCACGCGAGTTTTTCCGGGTGTTTGACTGAGACGCAGCGACCCGACCGGCGCTGTCAGCGGACGTGGCTCAGCCCTGCCGTCGCCCCGCCAGGATCTTCGCGAAGGAGCGGATGCGAAACTCCGGCAGGGTGAGCCCGGTCAGCGCCAACTCGGCCTCGCTGATGGCGCCGCAGTTGTGCGCGCGCACGAAGTAGTTGAGCAGGCCCTGGCCGGTGGCAGCGTCGTCGAACACGTCGCCGACGAGGGTGGCTTGCGCGGCCTTGGCGATGAAGTTGGACAGGCGCTCGGCGGCCTGGGGGAAGCCCTCGAGAAAGAAGGCGTACGTGCTGGCGTAGCGCACCGGCAGCTGCGCGGGGTGCAGATCCCAGCCTTGATAGAAGGCGCCCTCCAGCGAGCGGCGCACGTTGCGGTGATACAGGCGCCAGGCGTTGTAGATAACGGCGCGGTTCTCGGCCTGCTGCGCGTCGGAGAGCGTGCTGCTCTTGTGCGGCCCAATCGGCAACACGTTGGTGGCGCCGTCGGACAGAAAGATGCCCGTACCGGCGTAGGCCAGCACCATCATGCCCTTGGCCAGCTCACACAGCGGGTGGCCCATCGCCTGGTAGCTGGCGGTGATGTCGCAGGACGCCGTGTAGTCATACGTCCCCAGGTGCGCGCCAAAGCAGCGCCCCTCGCACGCCTTCAGCAGCTCGGGCAGCGGGCAGCGGCCATCCGGGCCCAGCACGGCCTGGCTGAGCTCGATCATCAGCTCCAGCTTGAGCCGCCCGGGCGGCAGCTGGTGGCGGCGCTCCAGCAGCTCGAGCAGGCGCACCAGGGTGCGCGGCTGCTCGGGAATGGTGACCTTGGGCAAGGTGATCAGGAACTGCGGCGGCAGCTGCCCACCCGTCTGCGCCAGCAGGGTGGACAGGAACAGCTCCAGGGTGCGCGTGCTGCGCTGGGTCCACTCGCTGTTGAGGCACTTGATGCGGATGCCCACGAAGGGTGGCGCGGTGCCCTCCGCCAGCGAGCGCCCGAGCTCGCGCGCCGCGCTCTCGGCCACCGCGTCTTCCTCTGCGTCGGGCCGAGCGCCGAAGCCGTCCTCGAAATCGATGCGATAGTCCTCCACCGGCTCG
>JAICQL010000301.1 GCA_025937895.1 Polyangiaceae bacterium
GCAGGAAACGCTTGAAGTCCTTCAGGGTGCCGTACGCCGGGTTGATGCCGAAGTAGTCGGCGATGTCGTAGCCGTCGTCACGCAGCGGCGAGGGGTAGAACGGCAAGAGCCAGAGCGCCGTCACGCCCAGGCCCTTGAGGTACTCCAGCTTCTCGGTCAGCCCCGGAAAATCACCGATCCCGTCCGCGTTGGAGTCGCAGAACGAGCGCACGTGCAGCTCGTAGATGACGGCGTCCTTGTACCACAGTGGATCGCTGTCGAGCGCGCTGGTGGTGGTAGCCCCGGGGGTGGTGACGATGGGTTCAGACGAAGTAATCGAAATCATGTTCAGTTCTGACCAGACGGCGAAGGCGGAAGATGTGGGCGGGGGCGCTCTGCGGATCGAGCCGGACATACAGGCGCTGCCCCTGCGACAGGTAACGGGCGTCACTCAGCAAGTCGTGCAGCTGGAGCTCGCGGCGGTGGAGGGCGGCCGCTGCTGACGCATCTGCGCCGGCAGCCGGAAACAGATCGTTCAGATCGATCCAGCCCGCCTGTGGATTGTGTGGATCCATGTTGATGACGATCAACACGGAGTTGTCCCCGCCGGGGGAGTGCTTGCTGAAGCACAGCAGAAGCTCGTTGTCACAGGGATGAAAGCTGAGCGCGGTCTGCTGCAGCGCCGGGTTCTCCTTGCGAATGGCGTTGATGCGAGTGATCAGCGGCGCCAGGCTGTCCTCGCGCTCCACATCCCAGCTCTTGAGCTCGTACTTCTCGTTGTCGACGTACTCCTCGGCGCCGGGGCGGGGTGCGTTATCCATCAGCTCGAACGCGGGCCCGTAGATGCCGTAGTTGCTCGATAGCAACGCTGCCAGCGTGAGCCGCAGCGCAAACGCCGGCCGCCCCGCGTGCTGCAGGTGCTCGGGCAGGATGTCGGGGGTGTTCGGCCAGAAGTTGGGGCGAAAGAAATCGCTGACCGGCGCGGCGTTGAGCTCCTTCAGGTACTGCCGCATCTCCTGCGCGGTGTTGCGCCAGGTGAAGTACGTATAGGACTGCGTGAAGCCGAGCTTGGCCAGCGCGTGCATCAGCGCCGGTCGAGTGAAGGCCTCGGCCAGGAAGATCAGGTCGGGATGGCGCGCGCTCAGGTCGGCCAGGCACCAGCGCCAGAAGCCGAGCGACTTCGTGTGCGGATTGTCGACGCGGAAGATGCGCACCCCGCGCGCGATCCAGAACTCGAAGATGCTCTTCAGCTCGACCCAGAGGCTGCGCCAGGCGTCGCACTCGAAGTCGAAGGGGTAGATGTCCTGGTACTTCTTGGGCGGATTCTCCGCGTACTGAATGGTGCCATCTGGTCGATGCTTGAACCATTCCGGATGCTCGTGCACGTAGGGGTGGTCGGGCGTGACCTGTAGCGCGACGTCCAGCGCGAGCTCCAGGCCGTGGCTCTCCGCGGCGCGGCGGAAGCGCTCGAAGTCTTCCAGAGTGCCGAGAGCAGCGTGGATGCTCTTGTGGCCACCTTCGGCGGCGCCGATGGCCCAGGGGCTGCCCACGTCACCATCGCTGGCGCGCGTCTGGTTGTTCTTCCCTTTGCGAAACGTGTGCCCGATGGGATGGATCGGCGGCAGGTACAGAACGTCAAAGCCCATGCCAGCGATGTAGGGCAGGCGCTCGATCGCGCTGGCGAAGCTGCCGTGCTGGCCGCGCGCGCCGGTCGAGCGCGGGAACATCTCGTACCAGCTGCTGAAGCGCGCCCGCTCGCGATCCACGCGCAGCGGTAGCCAGGGAGCGTGGGTGGTGGCCAGCCGGCGATCGGGGTAGCGAGCGACCAGCTGGGCCAGCTCGGGGCTCAGGGCCTCGCGAGCTCGCTGCTCGACAGGGACGGCCGCGTTTGCCAGTTGCCGAGCAGCGCGCTCCAGCAGGGCTCGCTCGCTGCCTGCCGCGCGTGCTACTGCGCCCTCGAGCAACTGCGCGCCGATCGAGAGCTCGACCGAGACATCCTGACCGGCCTCGAGCTTGCGCTGCAGCCCGCGCCGCCAGGTGGCAGGGTGATCGATCCAGGCCCGCACCGTGAAGTGCCAGAGGCCCAGCGCATCGACCAGGAAGCGCGCGCCGTGGCGATCCATGGACAGCGGCTCGAGGGGCACGATCAGCGCACCGGCGCCGTCAGCGCCGCCAGCGCCGTCCTGGCCAGCAGCCGGCTGGCTCCGCAGGTGTTCGGGGGACAGGATCAGCAGCTCACCCGCGACCAGATCGTGGCCATCCGTAATGAGGTCGGCGGAGACGCTGACGAGGTCACCCAGCACTCGCTTGGCGGCGTACAGACCGCCGTCGACAGCAGGCTGGATGGCCTCGATCAGCACCGGGCGCCGCTCGTTCTCGGCAGCCACAATGGCCTCGGCGGGGCAAAGTGTCTCGGCACTCTCGGCTGCGGTGGCGGGCACTGCAGGCTGCGGCTGCACGCTAAACATGGGTGGGTGCTGCGAAGTGCAATCGACGTGCCGTTGAGACCGCCGAGAGACCTCCCAGGGAGCCTGCACCTGCCGCCGGGTGTGATGCTGCGAGCGGAAGAGGAAAGCGGCCGAGGCACGCGACCAGCATCGCCTCCGCGTTCATCGATCAGCCGGGCTCGGAACCATCGAAGATGGCTCGCCTTTGATAGCAGAGCACATGCCTGCGAGCTGAGCTCGTGCTGCTGATACGCGATCACGTCGCAGTGAAACGAAGAGTGGCTGTTACGGTTTCGTAGCATCGCAAGCAGCATGGCGTGCTGAAGCGAGAAGCACCGCTAGCGCGATCACAGCAAACAAAGCTGGACCTCCCCCGCCGGTTAGACCAAGAACGATCGCCTTGCGGGAGGCCTCCATCATGGACTTGCGAATTCTGGTGATCGACGACGATCAAAGCACGTGCGAGCTGATCCAGGACGCGTTCGAGCGTGAGGGCTGGTCGGTGGCATGGTGCCTGGACGGGGAAGAGGGCTTGGAGCTGGCGCGCGAGCAGCCGTTCGATGCGGTGCTCGCCGATGTGAACCTGAAGGATGTCAATGGGCTACAGGTGTGCCGCCGACTGACGGAGAACCTGCCGGGCATGCCCGTGCTGATGATGACGGCGTTCGGAAACATGCCGGCGGTGATCACCGCCATGCGCGCGGGTGCCTGTGATTTCATCAACAAACCCGTGCAGCTGACGGAGCTGCGCGGCGCGGTCGAGCGGGTGGTGCGCGAGCGGGTCCGGCGTGAGGCCATCCGCCGCCTGGCACAAGCAGCGTTTGCGAGCGGGCAGCCCGTGGGGCAGCTCAAGGGCAGCAGCCGCCCGATGCTGCGGGTCTATGACATGATCCGGCGGGTTGCGGGCACGGAGACGACGGTGCTGCTCAACGGGGAGAGCGGCACGGGCAAGGAGCTGGTGGCGCGCGCGCTGCACAGCGAGAGCGAGCGTGCGCAGTTCCCGTTCGTGGCCATCAACTGCGCGGCGGTGCCAGCAAACTTGCTCGAAAGTGAGCTCTTCGGCCACGTGCGCGGCTCCTTCACCGACGCTTCGGAGAACCGCAGGGGGCTGTTCGAGCAGGCGGGGCGCGGCACCCTGTTCCTGGACGAAATCGGTGAAATGCCGCTGGAGATGCAGCCCAAGCTGCTGCGTGTGCTGCAAGAGCGGCAGCTGCGTCCTGTCGGGGGCAATACCCTGGTCGACGTGCAGGCGCGCATCATCGCCGCCACCAACCGGGATCTGGAGTCGCTGGTCGTGGCGGGGCGCTTTCGAGAAGATCTGTACTACCGCCTCAACGTCGTGCGCATCGCGGTGCCGCCGCTGCGGGCACGCGGCAACGACGTGCTGCTGCTGGCGGAGGAGTTCGTGCGCAAGTTCGCTGCCCGCATGGGCAAGCCCGTGACCGGCATCGCGGCGCTGGCCGCGCGCAAGCTGCTGGCCTTCGACTGGCCGGGCAACGTGCGGCAGCTGGAGAACACCATGGAGCGCGCGGTGGCGCTGGCGCGGCAAGACGAGATCGCGGTGGAGGACTTGCCGGAGCGCATTCGCCACCATGATCCTTCCTCCACCCTGGTGGAGGCGGAAGCGGAGGAGTTCTTGACCCTCGACCAGCAGGAGCGGCGGCACATCGATCACGTGCTCAGCCTGGTGAAGGGTAACAAGACGCAGGCGGCGCGGCTGCTCGGGGTGGACCGCCGCACCCTGTATCGGAAGCTGATTCGAGACCGCATGGCCTCGAGCTGAAGCGTTTCAGGGTGCTGGGTTGTCAGCGCGCGCCGAAGGCTGAGCGAGCAGCGCCGTATCACCAGCGGCGGGCTGCGCGTGCGGCACGACGCCGATGGAAATGGAGAGCGAGTCCTCCAGCGAGCGCACCAAGTGCCACCAGCGCCGGGGGATATACAGCCAGTCCCCGGGGAGCAGCGTGGCCGCAAACAGCGGTGACGTCTCCCGGCGCACCTTGCTGAAGTCAGGACGGGGGCTGAAGGGGAGGTCGCGAGCGACGGTGTTGGCGCGAAAGTGGTAGTCCTTGCTGCCCACCGTCTGGGCGATGAAGACATCCTCCCAGTCATAGTGCCAGCCAAACGTCTGCGTCCCGGCTGGCGTGACATACAGCTGAATGTGGACCTCTCCCGGCAGATCGCGCGCGAAGTCTCGCGCGAGCAGCGCCAGTTGCCGATCCTGGCGCTCGCTCTTGCGGATCACCAGACCCAGGCCGGCCTTCATCAGCTCGCGGACCTCCGACACGCTGCGGGGCGCCGGTGCCTCCACCAGCCGCCCGCGCTGCGCGATCAGCATGTCGGGCGGCTGCGTCGCGAGCACCCGCTCCAGCGCGCCCCAGTCAAACCAGGGCACCGCACGCGCCGCGGACCCTGGCTGTGCATGGGGCAGAGTGCCGAGGTGGCGGCTCACGAACTCCGTGACAGACATCGGCGCGAGCCACTCACCCAGCATGCGGCACCCTCCCTCACCATTCCCTCAGCCATTCCCTCAGGCATGGCGCGGCAGCGCCTGCGGCGCGTCGAGCCCGAGCTGATCGTATACACCAACTCCGTGGCGGTTGATCAGCTCACCGCCCAGCCAGGCCGTCAGCCCACCCAGCAACATGCCTGCGCCAGAGAGCCACTGCGCGCGCCTCAGATCGCGCTTGGCGCGAAACCAGCGCGAGCCCGCAAACAAGCCGAAGAGCGTGGCGTTGCCCACCGCATGCCAGAGCCCCACCCGTTTGGCGCGCGTGCCCTCGGGGATGGCGAGCCAGTCGACCAGGCCGAACGGAATGGCGAGAGCCGCCGAGACCAGCCCGAAGTCGATGGCCCGCTTGGCGATCAGCTCGTTGCTGCGCTGGCGGCGGCCGCCGCGCAGCACGTCGCTGGTTACGGCCAGCCCGAACGCACCGATCGGAAAGGTCACCATCATCTGGTGAATGGGGTGACCTGCAAACCTTGCTCGACTTTCCATCAATCCTCCTGCTTCAGCAGCGTGCTCGCGCGCTGATCCGGCGCCGCTCCGCTCGTTTGAGCTCACGGAGCAGCAAGCGGCGTGCCGCCTACTCGTTGCCGGGGCGCCCGCAGCAGAGGAAGGAGTGTGGTTGCAGTCGCAAGTGGAGCTCTCCCACGGACTCCAGCTGCGGCGGGATGGTCGTGCCCGGGCCGCCCCACTCGCTGTCTGCCGAGGAGAGCAGGACCTGCCAGTGGCCCTCTGGCACCGGCAGCGTGATCTGGCTGGGCTCGGGGGAGAAGCAGTAGGCCATCCACGCGGCCGCGCTGCGCTGTACCAGCAGCACCCCGCGCGCCTCGAAGGCCATCACCGCCTGCGGCCGGCAGCTGGGGAGAGTGGCCCTCAGCTGTAGCAGCGCCGTGTACCAGCGATGCAGCTGCTGGTGCTGCCCGGAGTTGCGTAGCTCGTGGTCGAGAATGCAGCGCTCGAAGGTCTCGACCGAGGCGGGATCGGGCGTGGCGCCCGTCCAGCCAAAGGCGGCAAATTCCTCGCGGCGCCCCTTGCGCACGGCCTCCACGAGGGCCTCGTCGCCATGGCTGATGAAGTACTGGAAGGGTGCCTTCTCCCCGTACTCCTCGCCCATGAACAGCAACGGCAGATAGGATGACAGGCACAGCACGCTCGCGGCGAGCTTCTGCTGCTCGAAGCTCAGGAGCTCGGCGTAGCGCTCGCCCAGCAAGCGGTTTCCGATTTGATCGTGGTTCTGAATGCAGATGACGGCCTGCTCCGGCCGGAGCTCTGCGCCCAGGCGGCCGTGCCGGCAGCGCCGGTGCTTCGAATACTCGCCTGGCTGGCTCATGCCGGTGCGAAACGCTCGCGCCAGCTGCTCGAGCCGCCCGAAGTCGGCGTAGTAGCCCGAAGTCTCTCCGGTGAGCAGCGAGTGGGCTGCGTGGTGAAAGTCGTCCGACCACACCGCGTCCAGCCCCATGCCGCCCAGCTCGGCGGGCTGCACCACCCTCGGATCGTTCAGGTCCGACTCGCCGATCAGGTAGCGGCGACGCCCCAGCTCTTCTCCGCGCTCACGCACGGTATCCGCCAGCTCCTCCAGGAACGGCCGCGCGGAGCGGTCGATGATGGCATGAACGGCGTCCAGCCGCAGCGCGTCGATGTGAAAGTCTTCGATCCACTGCAGCGCGTTCTCGATGAAGAAGCGCCGCACCCCGTGGTTGTCTGCGCCATCGAAGTTCAGCGCGGCGCCCCAGGGTGTGCTGTAGCGCTCGGTGAAGTAGGGGCCGAACTCGCGCAGGTAGTTACCCTCGGGCCCGAGGTGGTTGTAGACGACATCGAGCACTACCGCGAGCCCGGCGCGATGACAGGCATCGACCAGCCGCTGCAGTCCGCGCACGCCGCCGTACGATTGCTGCACGGCAAACGGGTACACGCCGTCATAGCCCCAGTTGCGCGCCCCCGGGAACTGAGCCACTGGCATCAGCTCGATGGCAGTGACCCCGAGCGCGCGCAGCCGCTCCAGCTCCGGGATCACGCCGTCGAACGTGCCCGCGCGCGAGAACGTGCCGACGTGCAGCTCATACAGCACGTAGTTGCGCAGTGGCAGGCCGCGCCAGGCGCCGTCCTGCCAGTCGTAGCGCAGATCGCACACGCGCGACGGGCCGTGCACGCCCTGCGCTTGCTCCCGTGAGGCGGGGTCCGGCAGCTCTCGCTTGCCGTCGAGCCGATAGACATATTCAACGCCCACGTCGATCTGGCTCAACGTGCCGCTGAAGTGGCCGTCGTCGCTGGCACGCAGTGGCTCGATACGGCCCGAGCCGGGCAGCTTCACCTCCACGCTGGAGGCCAGCGGCGCCCAGACCTGGAAGGTGCAACGCCGACCCGGCAGTGGAGTGGCGCCGAGCCGCGGCGGTGGTGGTGTGGCTCGCTCCTGCATGGAACCCGTCAGGACCGGTCGGGGCGCAAACCCGTGGGCTCACGCTGGGGTTGAGGGGTGACCGTGATCCGTAGCTGTACTTGCATCGTGCTCCTCGCGGGTTGCAGCTCCGCGACGGCGATGGTGCAGCATTCGTGCCCGTATGGCGAGCCGTGCTCGCGGGGGGCGATCCGCGCTCGCGCTCTCGAGCTCGCGCAGGAGGTGCCGAGGGGCGGGCGGGGCAGTTTCGTCCCCGCGGGGCACTCCGTCCCGACTACTCTAGCGCGGCGCGCGTACCGGGCGGCGCGTGAGGCCGACGGCGCGCAGCACCCGCTCACCCACGGAGGGGGGCGGTGGCGGCGCTGACAGCCCGGGCTGCGTGGGGGTGCGCAGCGGGCGCGCCACGGACGCGGCAGGGTTGAACATCGGCTGCGTCTGGCTACGCCGTTGCCCGGAGACGGGCGGAATGGTCTCGGGCTCGAGCTCGGTCGCTTTGTCCTGTGACATTATTTTGACGGTCCTCTCTCTGCTGCCGATTGCGCTGTCGCGCAGCCGGCGAGCCCTCGCGTTAGTACGCTACGCGAGCCATGGTGCTTAAGGGGAGGGACCAGTGGCAGCGCGGCGGGCTCAGGGCTCCCAGCCCAGATCCAGGCTCCACGTCTCGCCGGGCCCGTATTGGCCCGACGTGACCAGATCGTGCGGCAAATACAGCTCGAGCAACACACCGCCCGCGGTGTCCTGCTGCTGTTGCTCATCGGCGCCGGCGATGATGCCCTCCACGTACACACCGCGGATGAAGCGCCGCAGAAAGCTCGGGATCAGCGAGTCCAGCTCAAAGCCTGCGCGCACGCGCGAGCCGCTGCCGGCAGTGGCCGGCTCGACCAGCAGGATGGGCATCATCTCGCCCAGCTCGCGGCGTGCGGAGAGCGCAAACAGCCCGCCGCTCAGCCCACCCACGAACGA
>JAICQL010000239.1 GCA_025937895.1 Polyangiaceae bacterium
CGCACTCCACCACGTCGTTGTCGCCGCCGACCAGCGCGATGTCGTCGGGCACGCGCAGCCCTGCCAGCCGCACGTAGCGCGCCACGATACGCGCCCAGTGGTCCGCGCACGTGAATAATCCGCACGGCTTGGGCAGCCCGAGCAGCCACTGGATGATGCCCTCCGCGTCTTCTCCGCGCCAGCGAGCGGGCGCGTCGTCGCTGCCCCAGCCCACGGCCAGCTGGACGCGCGCCTTGCGTGCCCCGGCGATGAAGGCGCGCTCGCGGGTGACGCCGAATAGCGAGCCATCGACGCGGAACGTGCTCACGTGACGCAGGCCCGTGGCGAGCAGATGCTCCAGCGCCAGGAGCCCGATGCGATCCTCGTCCGGCAGCACCGACGGGACGCCCTGGGAGCTCACATCCAGCGCCACCGAGACGATGGGCACCGGCGCATGGCCTGCAAACGGCAGCTTGCCGGAGTCAGGGCCGATCAAGATGGCCGACGGCTTGAACCTGTGCACCAGCGCCTCGACATCCACGGGCGGGGGGTAGTGCAATACCGTCCAGCGCTGCTCGTGCGCTGCGGCCATGAAGCCGCGCAGCACGCCTCGAGACCAGCCCGTGCCCATGTTGAGGACGGCAAGGATTCGCGGAGCGTCGACGCCAGCGGAGCTGGCGACGGGAAGCGCAGGGGCCCGGCTCGGCTCTCTTGCTGTGCCGCCGGAGTGCGGAGGGCTCAACAACATGAGTCTGTGGACCGCTGCTCCTGTCAGGTGACCGCTTGCGGTGCACTACCTTAGCGAAAGCGCGGGCCCTGCACATGTCACTTTGTGTCGTCGGGTTGGCGTTCCTGACATGGGACGTCGAGCGGACGGAAGATTTCACGTACTCTGTGAAGCTTTTCAGGATGGCGCGCGCCCTTTCAGGAAACCGCGCATCAAACCTGTCACCTCACCCGACAGCCGCGAGCCTGCGCGGCAGCCGTACGCGCACCCAACCTCGGGACACCGTGGCCGTCGCCCGTGCTCCATTTACATCGGGCTGCCACGTCGCTGAATGCCAGAGCAGGCGCCCCGGCGAACCTCGCTCTGCTGCCGACGCCACACTGCGCGACCAGGCGCCGACCGAGAGCCTGCAACGACTCGGGTCCCAGACCACCTGCGTGTTCTTTCGCCCGGCGCCCGGCATGTGAAACCACCAGGTGACGCCAGCGGCGTCTTCCTCCACATGGCGAGCGGGACCGGCTGCCAGGGGTGCCAGCGCCTCGAAGGGCTCATCGGAGCGGATGGTGATGGGTAGCTCGGAGCTGTCGTCGCGCGCCCGAGCGGGCTGCGCCGACGAGAGTGGGGCGCGCAAGCCGCGCGGTAGCTCCAGTCCAACGGTAGCGGTGGGTGCCGTGATCGATGTCAACAGATGAGCCTCCTCCCTGCCGCCGCCATCATTTCCGCACGTGCGGAGCAGCGGCACAGTCAATCTGTGGCTTCACCGCCTTTTGTCAACGCGTGGTTGTCAACGCGTGGAGGACTGCCCGTAGCCCTCCCGCTCACAGGTGGAAGTGACCGGCCTGCTCGGGCTGGTAGATGACCTCCACGATGCGCAGTTGCTTGCGCTGGCCTCCCGGGAGCGGCCACTCGATGGTCTGCCCCACGGCGAGACCGAGCAGCGCCGTGCCGATGGGCGCGAGCACCGAAATACGGCCGCGCGAGGCGTCACTATCCTGCGGGTACACGAGCGAGACCTCGCGCCGCTCGGCGCTCTGCGAGTCCTCGAACAGCACGCGCGAGTTCATCGTCACCACGTTGCCGGCGATCTGCTCCACCGGGACGATCTCGGCGCGCTCCAGCTCCTCAGCCAGGGCCTCGGCCGCCTCCTCGTCGCGAGTGCCCAGCCAGCTGTCGATCAGGGCGCTCAGACGCTCATGGTCCGCGGCGGTGACCTGGATGCGGCTCTGCCCCTCGGCTGAGGTGCCGGCGCTGGAGGCGGGGGTAGAGGTCTGGACAGGCATTGCGCTCCTCATCTGGGTTAACTCCGAGGCCATCTGCGTAGGTTAGGCCCGGCCGCGCGCGGGGCAAGGGCCAGCGAGGTCGCCGCGGCGCCCAGCGCAGGGCGCTGCGGGGCGATCGTGTGGCGCTCAGCTCGAAGGTTGGGGTCGAGCGTGGCAGTAAGCTACGGTTGCGCACGCCGAGGCGTCAGCGCTGGCGCCGATTGCTGGTGAGGTGTTCCGGATACTGCGTCAGGTTGAACGCCGTGTTGATCAGGCCCACGTGCGAGAAGGCCTGCGGGAAATTGCCGAGCTGGCGCTGGCTGACAGGGTCGTATTGCTCCGCCAGCAGCCCCACGTCATTGCGGAGCTCGAGCAGGCGGGTGAACAGGCGCGTGGCGTCCTCGAGCCGCTGCAGCAGCACATAGCAATCCGCGAGCCAGAAGCTGCAGGCCAAGAATACGCCTTCTCCGGGCGGCAGCCCGTCTTGCCCCCTGGTGAGATAGCGCCGCACCAGGCCGTCGTGCAGGAGCTCGCGCTCGATGGCCGTCACGGTGCTGGCGATGCGCGGATCGCTGACGGGCAGAAAGCCGACCTGCGGCATCAAGAGCGCGCTCGCATCCAGCTGGTCGGAGCCGTAAGCCTGGACGAAGGCACGCTTCTCCTCGCTCCAGGCCCGCGCGCAGATCTCGGCATGGATCTGCGACCGCACCTTGCGCCAGCGCTCGACGGGGCCCTCGAGGCCGCTGGCCTCCACCGCCTGGATGGCGCGATCGAACGCCACCCAGGCCATCACCTTGGAGTGGGTGAATTGCTGGCGCGGCCCGCGCACCTCCCAGATGCCTTCATCCGGCTGGGGCCAGGCCTGCTCCAGGTGCTCGAGCAGCGCGCGCTTGAGATCCCACGCCGCTGGCTCCCAGGGCGAGCCACGCTGTCGCGCGTGGTGCAGCACGTCGAACACCTCCCCGTATACATCGAGCTGCAGCTGGTGTGCCGCCGCGTTGCCCACCCGCACGGGTCGCGCACCGCCGAAGCCCGGCAGCCAGCTCAGCTCGTATTCCGTCAGACGGCGCTCGCCCGCCACCCCGTACATGATCTGCAGCTTTGCTGGATCGCCCGCCACTGCGCGCAGCAGCCAGTCGCGCCAGGCGTTGGCCTCGGCGAGGTAGCCAGCCAGCGCCAGCGCGTACAGGGTGAAGGTCGCGTCGCGCAGCCAGCAGTAGCGGTAGTCCCAGTTCCGCACCCCCCCCGGCATCTCTGGCAGGGAGGTGGTGGGGGCCGCCACGATGCCGCCGGTGGGCTGGTACGTGAGCGCCTTCAGGGTCACGAGCGACGAGAGCACGGCGTCGTGCCAGGGGCCCCGGTACGTGCAACGCTGCGACCACTCCTGCCAGAAACCCTCGGTCGAGCGCAGAGCCTCTTCGCAGTCGAGCGAGGGCGGCGGTGGCTCATGCGAGGGATGCCACGCCATCGCGAACGGGATGCGCTGGCCCGCGCGCACCGCGAACTCCGTGACCGTGGTGAAGCCCTCGCCATGGGGCTCGACCGCAGCCTGCACCACCAGCGCATCGGCGCCAGCGATGGCCAGTCGCCGGCCATCATCCAGCCGGCGCAGCCAGGGCACGACGGAGCCGTAGTCGAAGCGGATCACCAGCTCCATCCGCATCCGCACCTCGCCCTCCACGCCCGCCACGATGCGCACCACGTTGGCCACGTGATCGCGCGGAGGCATGAAGTCGATCAGGGTGACCCGCCCATGTGCGGTGACCCAGGTGGTCTCCAGCACCAGGGTGCCGGGGCGATAGCGCCGCAGCGGCGGGGCCACCAGTGGCTCACAGGGCGCGATGCACCAGCGCCCGTGCCGCGCGTCGCCGAGCAAGGCCGAGAAGCACGCGGCCGAGTCGAAGCGCGGCAGGCACATCCAGTCGAGCGAGCCGTTGCACCCGATCAACGCCGCGGTCTCGGTGTCACCGATCAGCGCATAGTCTTCGATTCTGAGCGACATCGAGCTGCCTGCCTTTGCGGCAGCACGTGCCGTGCCAAGGTGCAGGGCGCGGGAGCGCGGGGATCCGCAGCTCGCAGCACACCGTTCCGCCCCGTTGTGCCCACATGACACGGCCCGGAGCGTTGTTTCACCCCGCATCGCTGACCGTCGAAGTCCCTCCAATTGGGCACCGCGGTCCGTGCATGGACCCGCGCCCCGCCAGCGCGGCTCTTGGCACAGATTGCGCCAGAACGTCCTCTGGTAAAGGCTCGAGCCCTGAGATTCTCGCGGTTTGCACGCTGGTACAGCGATTGCTCATGGATGTTGCAGCAAGTGCCACGAGGAGAAGGCCCCAAAATGACGATCTCGAGACCACGCGGACCAAGGCTCGGCGCAGTGCGCCGCTATCGATTGCGCGGCTGGAGCCTGGCTGCGCTGGCTCTTCGCTCCCTCACAGGGCTGGCCGGGGCGGCCGTCGTGGGCGCCGTGCTCGGCGCGTGTGGCGGAGATTCGTCGGCTCCGCCGCACGACACGGACGGCCCCGGAGTTCAGGAGCCCGGTGGCGTGGGCGGCGCCGGCGGTGTCGATGGCCCGGGTGGTGCTGGCTCCGGTTCAGCTCCGTTACCTTCCGAGCCCGGAGTGAAGCTCGCCCTCGAGCTCCGCTCCGCCAGGTTCGATGCGCTCGCGCAGGAGCTCGCCGTGGCGGGTGAGCACGATGCGGCCAGCCTCGCGGCAGCCCACGCCGTGCCTTTTCAGCCGGCGGTAGCAGCGGACGTGACCGGAGCGGCGGGTCTCGATCTGATCCAGGCCTCCGCGATCGCCATGAATGACGCGGAGCTGACCCAGCTCGGCGAAAACGGCTTCGTCATCCTGCGCCGCAAGCAGTATCCCAGCTTCCCCTACGGCTACATCGACATCTACGCCGCCGATCTGCCCGTATACGTCAGCGCGGACATGGTGCTCGAGGCGCTGCACCGCTCGTTCGACAACATCTTGATGGCGGTCGAGAGTGGCAGCTTGTCCCCGCGCCTCACCCGGCTGCTGGCCGGCATGAGGTCGCGGCTCGGCGCGCCGGGGCTGACCCTGTCGGCGCAGGCCGCAGCGGACGCGGACCTGTATCTCAGCGTGGCGCAGAGCTTGCTGGCGGGCAACACGGTGACCCCGGCGCTGGCCAGCGCTGCGCAGGTGGAAGAGCTCGTGAGCAAGGCGAACGCGGCGTCCGGCTCGGCCCTCGTCTCGCTGTTCGGCACCAAGCGCGAGATCGATTTCTCGCAGTTCAAGCCGCGCGGCCACTACGAGGGCGACCCGCTGCTGGAGCGCTACTTCCGCGCGATGATGTGGATGGGTCGCATCGACCTGCGCATGATCGAGACGCAGCCCGACGGCTCGCAGCTCTTCTGGCGCCGGCAGCTGGAAGCAGCCCTGGGCCTGCGCTCGCTGCTGGACGCGGAGGGCCTGGCAGACTGGCAGCGGCTCGATCGAGCGATCGGCGCCTTCGTGGGGGAGCACGACTACATGACCTTGCCGCAGCTGGATCAGCTGCTCGCGGCCCTGGGCAAGACGCCGGAACAGGGGCTGGGGGAGCTATCCGACACCGCGGTGGCCCAGGCCATCATCGACGGGCAATACGGCGAGCAGCGCATCGCCAGCCACATCATCAGAAAAGTGCCGTCCGCACAGGGCACGTTGCCCTTGAGCTCCAGCTTCGCGTTCTTCGGGCAGCGCTACACGGTGGACAGCCACGTCTTCTCGAACGTGGTGTTCGATCGGGTGGAGACCCGTGTGTTGCCCGATCCGCTGGACGCAGCCTTCGCGGCCTTCGGCAACGATCAGGCGGTCGCTCTGCTCGCCCCGGAGCTGGCCCAGCACCCCTACGCCGGGGCGCTCGCCAGCATGCGTACGCTCGTGGATGCCCACGGCGAAGACTACTGGCAGAGCAGCCTGTACACGAGCTGGCTCGGAGCCTTGCGCACGCTCTCGCCGAACGCGAGCGGTGGTGGGCCCAGCGCCGAGGGCTTGCCCGCGGTGGCGCGCACGGAGGCCTGGGGCCGCAGGCTGCTCAACACGCAGCTGGCATCCTGGGCGGAGCTGCGCCGCGACACCATCCTGTATGTGAAGCAGAGCTACACCGCGGGCTCGGCGTGCGAGTTCCCCGACGCCTATGTGGAGCCGTACCCGGAGTTCTTTCACGCGGTCGCGCGCTTCGCCGAGCTGGGCCAGAGCGTGGTCGGCGATCTGACCTTTGAGGGCGACTATGCCTTCTATGAAGAGTTCATCAGCGCCTACTTCGCGAACGTGGTGCGGATCGCCGGAATCCTGGCGGAGATGGCCGAGCTGCAGCGCACCGGTCAGCCTCACTCGCCGGAGCACGTCGAGTTCATCAACCAGGCGATCCGTCAGGAGGGCGGCGGCAGCGGCCCGCCGTGGCAGACGGGCTGGTACAAGGACCTGTTCTTTGGCGAGTCGGGGCTGGACTTCGACCCGACCATCGCCGACGTGCACACGGATCCCGGCGGAATCATCCCCATCTCCCGTGACCCCTCGGTGTTGCACGTGGCTACTGGCCTGCCGCGGCCGATGATCGTGCGCGTGGACACCTGTGAGGGCCCGCGCGCGTACGCGGGCGTCGTGTTCGCGTACCATGAGCACGTCGAGCCCAGCCTCAACCGCCTGAGCGACAGCGACTGGGAAACCAAGCTCCAGGCCGGGCCGGCGCCGGATGTGCCGTGGCTGGAGCCGGTGCTGGCCGCGCCCTGAGCCCGGCAGCGCGCCCGCACGTCAGAGCGAACCGCTGGCAGCGAGCTCGATGCTGAGCTCCACGTTGAGCATCGCTGCCGCCCGTGTGCCTGCCGCTGCCGCCCACACGGCAGCTTGCATGCCGCGGGACGTCAGGTCACCGGCCGCATAGATGCCGGGTACGGAGGTCTCGCCCTTCATCGCATCGATCTGAACGTAGCCGTCCCCGTCCGTGGTTAGCCCCAGCGCGCGCACCAGCTCCACCTGGCGCTGGGGCGGGTGCGCGAATAGCACGTCGCAGGGGACGCTGACTCCGCCGGCCAGCTCCACAGCCTCCAGCTGCTGCTGGGGTGCCACCAGCCGCGCCACGGGCGCCGTCTCGATCCGGACGCCGCAGCGCTCGAGCTGCTCGCGCGTCTCCGCCGGCAGCTCGAACCCGACCGCGAAGACGGTCACCTGCGCCGTCCAGCCGCGCAGCTGCAGCGCGAAGGGCAGGAGCATGTGCTGATCCGCCGCTCGTGCGAGGTACCCCCAGCGGCGCTCCTGCACCTCCCAGCCATGGCAATAGGGGCACTGGAAGATGGCGCTGCCCCACAGCTCGCGGAAGCCAGCGATGGGCAGCGGCTCGTCGATCATGCCGGTGCACAGCAGGATGCGCCGCGCCTCGCTGGTGCCCGACCCGGTGCGGACCTGGAAAGCGCCGCGCGCTCCGCTGATTGCCTCGACCCGCTCGTCTCGCACCTGCACCTGCGGATAGCGAGCGAGCTGCTGGCGAGCCGTGCGCCGGAACTCTTCGGGCGCGGTGCCGTCGCGGGTGACGAAGTTGTGGATGTGGACCGCAGCGGCGTTGCGCCGCGGGCCCGAGTCATAGAGCAGAACCCGCTTGCGCGCGCGCCCGAGCGCGAGCGCTGCCGACAGGCCAGCGGGGCCGCCGCCGACGATGACCGCGTCATATGGCTTCTGGGTCTCTTCTGACATTTTCACTCCTCAATTGGGCGACGCTCAGCCGTGGCGCTTCAGCGAGCGCTGCCCGCGCCCGTGTGCGGCGAGCCGAGCGCGCACGTCCTGGCTCAGCGTCGCCAGCGTCACTTCGCCCAGGCGCGCGAGCAACAGCGCCTCGGCAGCCTGAAATGACCTGTCGAGAGCCGCGTTGACGGCCTCCTCCACCAGGCAGCCCGGCGACTCCGTGCGGTTTCCGATGGCCAGCAGTGAGGGGCAACCGAGCGCCGTGTAAATGTCCCGCAGGGTGACCTGGCTGAGATCGCAGGCCAGTGTCCAGCCGCCCCCGTGCCCCTTCTCCGAGCGGACGTAGCCCTGCTCGCGCAGCCCGGCCATGATGCGGCGGATCACGACCGGGTTGGTGCTCATGGCCCTGGCCATCTCCTCCGACGTGGAGGGCCCCTCGTGCTGCGCCATGTGCAGCAGCACGTGGAGAATCCCCGACAGACGGCTGTCACGCTTCATGTAACTCAATATGTTACATGATGGACGACGCGTCAAGGTACGGTCGGCACAGCAGGCCCGTCCCGCTGAAAATCTCGCTCTCGAGCGGCAGCCTCGAGCCGGCATGCGTCAAGCGAACGGGTGAGCGCGGCGCGCCTCGCGAGCGCAGCTGTCGCTCTCGATGAATCGCCTTGACCGGGTGGTGTGCTTACCACTCTTATGCGCCCCGCAAGCGCGTGGGGTCTGCCGTGGCTTGCGTCTCCAAATCGGACAGACCCGCAGGGGCCTCTGGAGCCGATGGACGCAAGGCAAAAGACTACTCGGGCGCAATGGAGCAACCACCAGCAGTGCAACCACCAGCTGCGCAACCCGCAGCGCCGCTGGCATCACCGCGGCGGGGCTCGAGCCGCGCTCGCTGGCTGGAGCAGCGCGCTGCTCTGGACGTTGCTTGCTGCCACGAGCCTGGCGCAGGAGCCGCCGGCCCCCGCCGAGCCGCCGCCGGCCGAGCCGGCTCCAGCCCCTGCCGAGCCCGCGCCGGCCGAGCCCGCGCCCGCTGCTCCCGAAGCGGTGCCCGAGGCAGCCCCAGCCGCGCCCGAGGCGGAGGCTGCACCCGAGGGCGCTGAGGTCTCGGCGGAAGAGGTCGAGTTCATCGACGATGGGGAGATCCCTGAGGTGGTGGTGACCGGCTTCCGGCGCAGCCTGGGCGCGGCGCTGGAGAAGAAGCAGCGCTCCACCGGGCAGGTGGACGCCATCGTAGCCGACGACATCGCCGACTTTCCGGACCTGAACCTGGCCGAGTCCCTGCAGCGCGTGCCCGGCATCGCGATCAGCCGCGCCAACGGCGAGGGCAGTCAGATCACCGTGCGCGGCCTGGGCGGCCTGTACACGCGCATCCGCCTGAACGGGATGGAAGCGCGCGCGGGAGTGGGCAACAGCAGCTTCAACAACACCGGCCGCGTCTTCGACTTCAACCTGTTCGCCTCCGAGCTGTTCAACTCGGTGGTGGTGCGCAAGACGGCCTCCGCGGATGTGGATGAGGGCTCGCTGGGCTCGGTGGTGGACCTGAACACGGCGCGCGCCTTCAACTATGACGAGGGCTTCACGTTCGTGGCCGGGGCCACGGGTGTGTACAACGATCTCAGCGATACGATTCGCCCGCGCTTGACCGGGCTGGTCGGCTATCGCGATCCCGGCGGGCTCTGGGGTGCCACTGCATCGGTCGCCTATTCGATGGTGCGCCAGGACACCGTGAGCACCGACACGGTGGGCTGGCAGAAGGCGACGTTCCGCTCCGTCAACGGCGTGGTCTGCGCCGACAACCCGATGGATGAGGGCTGCCTCGAGGTGGCCGACGCTCATCACCCCCGCATCCCGCGCTTCGGACAGAACCGCACCACCGGTGATCGCCTGGGTCTGACCGCGGGCGTTCAGTTCCGCCCGACGGACTACACCGAGCTGCGCCTGGACGGTCTGTACGCGAGCTACCCGAACCGCACGGATCAGCGCAGGCTGTTCGTGCTGTTCCGCGGCAACGAGTCGACGATGGATCTGCGGGACTACGTCCTGCAGCTCAACCCACCGCGCTTCGGCAGAGGCAACAACTCCATCATCGCTGGCACGGTGGACAACGCCTGGGTGCGCAGCGAGCACGTGCGCCTGGACGCCGAGGCCCGCTTTCATCAGCTCACCCTGGCGCTGGATCACCGCTTCAGCGACGTGTTCTTCGTCAACGCGATGGCGGGTACCTCGCGCTCGAAGGCAGGCTTCCCGCACGACACCACGGTCAACTATGACAACCGCGCGTACGACGGGTACCGCTTCGACTTCACGAACGACAAGGCTCCGCTGCTGCAATACAGCGGCCCGGACGTGACCGATCCGGCCAGCTTCGTGGTGCCGGAGTTGCGCGATCGCGAGGGCAGCACGGAGGGTGGGTTCGACACCCTGGAGCTCAACGTGCACTCGAACCTGTTCGACGAGCTGAAGCTGGCGGCAGGGGTCAACTTCAAGCGGACGAGCCTGGAGAACAAGCCGTTCAACCGCGACGGCACGGTGTGCGGCCTCGAGCTGTTCGAGTGCGACACCGATGGCGATGGCGTGGACGACGTGCTCGGGCCGGCGGGCAACCCGGAGCTCTCGCAGCTGGTGGACTACCCGGGTGAGGTGGGCGCGGGCTCCAACCGCCGCTGGACGGCGCCCTCGATCGACAGCTGGATCGACGAGCTCAACTACTACGACGTGCCGCTGACCCTCGATCAGAACGGCACCAACAAGGTCACCGAGAAGAACCTGGGCTACTACCTGCAGGCTCGGGGCGAAATCATGCTCGGTGCGGGGGACATGCGCCTGCAATACGACGGCGGCGTGCGCTACGTGCAGACCCGGCAGACGTCCACCGGCTATGTCAGCGGCATCATCCGCACGGTGGATCGCCCGATGTATGACGACTGGCTGCCCTCGGCCAACACCGCCCTGTGGTTCACGGACGAGCTGGTGCTGCGCCTCTCCGCGGCGCGGGTGATGGCGCGCCCCGGGCTGGATCAGCTGAGCCCGGGTGGCACCGTCGATCCGGTGATCTACCTGGTCAACTTCCAGAACCCCAACCTGGATCCGACCCGCGCCAACACCCTCGATCTGGCCACGGAGTGGTACTTCTCCGACGGCTCGATCCTGGCCATCGCCGGGTTCTACAAGGACATCGACTCGTTCCCGATCCGCGAGTCCCAGCGCGGCACCTTTGCCTCCACCGGCTTGCCGCGTTCGGTGATCATCCCGCTCTCGCCCGCGGACGTGTCGGGTCCGGACGCGGAGGGCACCTGCGGAGAGCCGGCGGGCTGCTGGGACATCAGTCGCCTGACAGACGGCCCCGGTTCGGAGATCAAGGGCATCGAGCTCGCGTTCCAGGCGCCGTTCACCGCGTTTTATCGCGCGCTGCCGCCGGTCATCCGCAACATGGGCTTCGTGGCGAACTACACGTACGTCGACGCCACCGCCGAATACGACTTCCTCGGCAACACCTTCACCGAGCGCCTGACGGGTCTATCGAATCACCAGTACAACGCCACGCTGTACTACGAGGACCCGAAGCTGAGCGCGCGCATCTCCGCCGCGTACCGCAGTGACTTCCTGATCACCGGCCCGAACCAGAACGACAACCTCTGGCAATACGCCGAGTCGGAGACGCGTGTCGACTTCTCCTCCAGCTACAACGTGAGCGACCACCTGAAGGTCAGCCTGGAGGCGCTCAACCTGCTGGATACGCCCTTCTCCAGCCGGGTCGACGTCGATGCCAAGCGCCGCTACCTGTACAACAGGAACGGTCGCACCTTCCTCCTCGGCGCCCGCGTCAGCTACTAGCAAACGGCTGGCAAGCGGCTGCGCGTGGTGCTCACAGCGCGCGCTCATCGAGCAGCACCACGCGCACGCCCGCGCCATCGCCGCTCGAGCCGGCGAGGGTGACGCCCAGAGTCGGGGTGAGCTGTCCAGGCTCCAGGCTGCTGCGTGTAGACTCGCTGCGCAGCTCGCGGGCGTGCAGCGGCGCCTGGCCGAGCGCCGCCCCTCGTCGCGAGCGGAAGCGCTCGGCGCCGTCCAGCGCGAGCTCGCCCGTCTCGATGCGCAGCCGCGCCACGAGCCCTCTGGCTCCCGGTGGCACGCGCAGCCGGCGCTCCATCAGCAAGCGCTGCAGCTCTTCAGCCACCCGTTGCCACTGGCTGTGGTTGACGGGAGCGCTGGCGAGGGTGACGGAGAGCACCACTCCGCGCTCGTCCGCGGTCACGTCGAAGCTGGCGATGCCGCTGGCTGGCGCGTACCTGCGCGCAGCGCCGTAGGCGGCGTGCTGGGCGGCCGCGGAGCGCGAGAGGCCGCGCCGCGCGTCGAGCGCCAGCAAGCCCTGGCGCAGGCCGCCGTCGCTCGGGCGCAGAGCGGCATCGCTGGCGCGTGCCGGCTGTGCGGGTAGCTCGAGCGCGCCGGCGAG
>JAICQL010000114.1 GCA_025937895.1 Polyangiaceae bacterium
CGCAGGGCGTGCAGACCACGTTCCAGGAAGCCAAGCTGCAGCTGCTGGTGCAGCCGCACGTGACGGCGGATGGCAGCGTCTCGATGCACGTCAAGATCAACAGGGACGAGCCCGACTTCAACCAGACCTCGGCGCGCGGCGATCCGACCATCCTCAAGCGCGAGGCGGAGACGGACCTGCTGGTGATGGATGGCCACACCGCCGTCATCGGTGGCATCTACACGCGCAACGCGGGTACCAATGTAGATCAGGTACCGTTCTTCGGGGACATCCCGCTACTGGGCATCCTCTTCCAGCACCAGCGATCTACGGACACTCGCGGCGAGCTGGTGATTTTCCTCACTCCGAGGATCGTCAACCGCGCGCAGGCACTGGGGCGCTAGCTATTTATTGCAACGATCGACAACAAGCACCGCTCTTCACAACACAAATGATGACTGGCCGCGCGGGAAAATAAGCACGTACGGCAGCAGGCCACCCGCTGCGCTTTCTACCATTCAAGAGCGCTCGACCGCCTCCAATGCTAGTGGCAACATCCGAGGTGCCAGTCACGGGGACTGGAATGACCATAGGAGGGCCGATGTTCCATCTGACACGTGCGTTGGTGGCGACGGGAGTTGTTGGGATGTGTACTGTAGTTACGCTGAGTCTGGCCGCTACACCGACCTCACTCGATGCTTCGCCGCCGTCGGAGCAGCCCACTATTGAGCGCAGCCAGGCACCCAACGTTCAGGAGCAGCTCGAGTCCATCGACGAAGAGCGTGGGTCTCCGCTTGCATGTAGTACCTACGGGCAAACGTGTACCAGCTCTGGCCAGTGCTGTACGGGCCTGGGCTGCCGGCTCACAGCGTTTGGTGTGAAGCAGTGTTGTTGTAGGCTTGACATTTTGGGTATGTGTTCATGCCCCTAGCGCGCGACTTCTGCTGAGCTGGCGGGATCCAACCGGTTTCTGAGATGCGAGTGCCGACTCGGCTCGGCACTCGCTTTTCACGCTTGAGCAAGCTTCCCGGAGGCACAGAGTAGAGCTGACCTGTCGGGTCAGCTCACTTGTGCCTCTGTGCCTGGCTCCAGCAACGGCACGCCGAGGCCCAGCGAGCGCATCAGGCGCAGGGCGTTGCCGCCGCGCACCGGGCCCGGGCGGACCTTGAAGTCGAAGGTCATGCGCTCGCCTTCCACGTCCTCGCGCAGGTGCACGGTGCGCACGTGATCCATCAGCTCGGGGGTGAGGGTGCACAGGCCCATGTCGTGGGTGGAGACGGCGCCGGTCGCGCCAGCGCGCAGCAGGGTGGAGAGCACCCAGCGCGCGCCGACCTGGCGCTCCTCGGAGTTGGTGCCGTGCAGGATCTCGTCCAGCAGGAAGAACACGGAGTGCTTCTCGTTGGCGGCCATCACCACCGCCCGCAGCTTCTCCAGCTCGGCGTAGAAGTGGCTGACCCCCTGCGCCAGTGAGTCACTGATGCGCATGCTGGTGTGCACGTGCAGCGGGCTCACGCGCAGGCGGGTGGCGCATACGGCGGTGCCGGCGAGCGCCATCACCGCGCTCAGGCCCATCGCGCGCAGCAGGGTGCTCTTGCCGGACATGTTGGAGCCGGTGACGAGCAGCGCGCTGCCGGGCCCGGCGAGCAGCACGTCGTTCTTCACGCGCTGGCCTGCGGCGATCAGCGGATGACCGAGGCCTTCGGCCTCGAACACGGAGGGCTCGTTCACGATTTCGGGGAAGGTGAAGTCGGGGTTGTCGTGAGCGACGCCGGCCAGCGACGACAGCGCCTCCCACTCGCCCAGCGCCTCGAGCCAGCGGCGCAGCGAGCGGCCCGACTCTGCCTGCCACTTCTCGAACGCGACCACGCAGTGCACGTCCCACAGGAACAGCACGTTGATGAGCGGATAGATCATGCCGTTGTGGCGCAGCTCGAACCAGCCCAGCACGTTCTCGAAGCGGCGCATCTGCTCGCTGGCGGGGCGGCCGCTGCCGCGCACCACCTCACCCAGGCGGCTCAGGAGCGGCGCCTGGAAGGGATGCTGCTCCAGCGCGCGCAAGGTGGGCCGCAGCCGGGCGAAAGCTCCGGGAGAGGAGGACACCGCCGAGAACACGCGGGTGGCGATGGCCGCGGTGCGGGTGGTGAGCAAAATCTGCAGAGTGAGCGGCACGGCCCAGGCCAGCACGGGCCAGTCGAACAGCTCGCTGCCGAGCAGCGCGGTGATGGTGAGCACGGGCAAGATGCGCGCGACCCAGACCAGCGCGCGGCGCGGCGAGAGCTGGGGCTCTGACTCTGCCCAGGCGATCAGCACGTCCAGATCGAGCACGGTGGCCGAGCGCGAGGGGGGGCGCCCGGGGGGATTGGCGGCGCGCAGCGAATACGCCTCCAGCTCTTGCCGCAGCTCCAGCTGGGAGACGAGCTCGCGCACGGCGCCCTGGCGCGCCACGATGCCTTCGTAGCTGTCGAGGGTGGTCAGGTGGCGCGCCAGCGCCGTCTGGCCGTAGGAGGTGTGCGCCACGTTCAGGAACTGGAACAGCGAGCGCGGCCCGAACACGTCCAGATCGCCGCTGAAGGCGTGGCCCGGCGAGTGAAATTCGGCGCCGTTTTCGCCGAGCGAGGTGTAATCATCCTGGGCGCGCGCGAGCGCGTTGGCGTTCACCCGCCAGAAGCGCCAGGCCAGATCTTCTGCGCTGAGCACTCGCGCGTGCCACCAGACCAGGAACACGAACACGGCGGTCGCGAGCGCCCCCACCGCGCCGCCGATCCAGGCCTCGCCAGCGTCGGCCACGAGCGCGCTGATGAAGGCGATCACCAGCACGGCAAACGAGAGGCCGCGCAGGTTGGAGACGAAGCGCGAGCGGCGCTCCAGCACCTCGGCCTCGGCGCGGCGCTGAGTGGAGCGCTCCAGGTACAGCGCGATCCGCTCGCGCCGGGCGGCGGCCGCGGCGGGGTTGCGCACGGTGGCTGCGGGCTGCGGCAGCCCGGCGGGCGGGGGCTCTGCCGCGGCTGCGGCAGTGTGAGCGACGGCGGCGGTCATGACCGGCTCTGCGGCGCTCAGCGCGCCGCTCCTTCCGGCATGAAATCGATGCTGAGCGAGGCGCCGACGATGGGCGCCGCGGGATAACCGACGAAGCGGCGATCGACCACCTCGGCCACGCACTTGGCCGCGGCCAGCGACACGCCTTGCCGCTCCTTCACGGCCACGCCTTCGGCGCGGCCGCGCTCGCGCACCAGGAAGCGCACCGTCACCCGGCCCTGCTCGCCCTCCAGCCCGCCGTTGTTCACCACGCACTGGCTGTAGCGGTCGACCACCTTGCGCAGCTGGACGTGTGCCTCGGGCAGCTCACCGGTATCGGCGACGGCAGCGCCGACCTCGCGCACGCTCACCCGGCGGTAGAGCTTGGTGCTGCGCGGCGCCACGGCGGGAGCAGCGGGCGGAGTGACAGGCACGGCCGCCGAGAGCGCGGGCAGGGGCGAGGGAGGGCGAGGCGCGCCGGCCGCACCCGGCGGAGCAGCGATTGCGGTGGGAGGAGCGGGGGGCATCGCGGCGGTCGGCGGCGTGGCGGCGGGCTGCTGAGCCGCGGGCGATGCTGGCGCCCCGGGCGGGTGTGGAGCGGCGGGGGCGGAAGGCGCCGCGGGTGGGGACGGCGCGAAGCCTGCGTACGGGGACGGCGGTGGGGCGCTGGGCGCGGCGTGCGGGACACCGTACGGCTGCGTCGCCGCTCCGGCGTGCGGCGGCGCCGTCATCGCGTGCGGCGCCGGCGCGCGGAGCGAGGAGCCTGCCAGCAGCGCCTGCGCTTCACCACGCTCCAGGCAGCGCATCAGCAGGCCATGTCCGTCCGCGAGGCGACCCCACGGGCACACCGGATCGAGCGGGTACCGTGCCGCCTGCGCGGGCGCCGGTGTTTGCGCGGCGGCGGGCGCGGCGAGCGCGAGCCCCGCCGCCACCCCGGCCAGCGCCAGAGCGAGGCTGCTGCCAGAGCGCCGCGCCGAGCTGCCACGACTCCAGCCGCGAGAATGCAGTGAAGCGAATCGGATTGGAAATGCCGCCTTCATCGGAACGTACCTTAGCCTCTCGCGCCGGTCAGGCCCAAGCGCGCTGCAGCCACCTGCGAGAGCGGCTTGGAGAACGGGCCGAAAGGCGCTAGAAGGCCCGCCCTCGGCCAGCCCGCTGAGCACTCCGCCAGCGCGGTCTGCGCTCGACTCGAGAGCCGGACCACCGCGCAACCAGCACCCATTGCCGCCAGCAGCCATGCAGCGAGAAGCATTGCATCGAGCAGCTGCCACGCAGCGTCGAGAACATCACCGCCGATCCGAGCAGAGCCGACGAGCACCGCCGAGAAAGCAGAGCATGGCCGCGAAGTCTCCCGTCATCCCCTCCAACATCGTGCTCACCTTGGTGGAGAGTGTGGGGCGCAGGGAGGACGCCGAGTTCTATCTGCGCCTGTTTCGCGAGCTGCCGAAACACAGCTTCGCCATCGTGGCTCCGGACGCTCCCTCGCTGCTGGAGCACCCGGGGCGGGTGGTGGAGGATCTGCGGGTGCTGGCCCACCTGGGGCTGTTTGCACCAGTGGTGCTGGGCTTGTTTCAGCCATCCGATGCCGAAGCGCAGGCAGACGCGCTCGGCGCGCAGCTGAGCGCCGCGCGCCTGAAGAGCCGGCGCTACGCCGCGCACGCGCCGCGGCTGCTGGAGCGCCTGAAGCTGGACCTGGAGGAGAGCCGGGTGCCCGTCGTCTCGTTCAGCGAGCGCACGCCCACGCTGTTCTCGCGCTTCACCCAGATCGGTGAGTGGTCGCGCTGGCTGGGCGTGCGAAAGCTGGTGCTGGTGCGCGCGCGCGGCGGCATCGGCCCGCACCTGACGGGCAACCTCGACGTGGGGCTCGATCATCAGCTGCTGGCGACCGAGCGCGGCATCTCCCTCATCAACCTGCGCCGCGATCTGGCGGGGCTGCTCGCCTCCAGGGTGCTGGACGACGAGGAACGAGAGCTCCTGAGCGGGGTGGGTGAGGCGATGCAGCTGCAGGAGCCGGGCGCGGAGCAGCGGCCGGGCTCGATGCCTGAAGGGCTGGTCACCAGCGTCACCGCGCCCAGCAACCTGCTGCACGAGCTGTTCACGGTGAAGGGCGCGGGCACCTTGATCCGGCATGGCTCGCGCATCGACTTTCACACCGGCTACGGCTCGCTGGATCGCGAGCGGCTGGGAGCGCTGCTGGAGGCGACCTTCGGGCACCAGCTCAAGGGCAGCTTCTTCGAGCGCGAGCCCACCGGGATCTATCTGGAGCAGACGTACCGCGGCGCGGCCATCGTCAGCGCAGCCGATGGGGCCACCTACCTGACCAAGTTCGTGGTCGATCGTCTGGCTCAAGGTCTGGGCATCGGGCGCGACCTGTGGGAAGTGGTGACGCGCGATCACGAGCGGCTGTTCTGGCGCGCGCGCCCGCTCAACCCCATCACCCAGTGGTACCAGAGCCAGTGCGATGGCATGGTGCGCACGGAGCGCTGGAACATCTACTGGCGCGGGGTCCGCCACGAGAACATCCCCAGCTTGATCCAGCAAGCCCTGGCATTGCCGCCGGATTTCGAGACCTGAACGAGGAGGGAGCTGAGGCATGGCTGCATTCATGTTGCTCGGCTGCATCGCGTTGCTCTCGCTGGCCGTATATTTGCTGGTCGTCTTCCGCGAGGTACCTGGCGCGGTGGTCGAGCGGCTGGGGGAGCTGGAGGGGCTGCCGCCCAACCTGGGCGAGTGGACCATCGACGAGAGCTCGCGGGAGGCGCTGGCGGCGCGTGAGCGTGGCCTGCAGCGCGAGCACCGCACCTGGCGCGAGCCCGGCACCGGCTGGCTGGGGCGCGACCGCCTGCTGCTGCAGGTGCGCTATCGCGAGCTGAAGAGCGGCACGATCCACAGCGCGGAGCCCGATCAGGAGCTACGCCGACGTCGCATCAAGCGCTAGGCGAGACCTGGCGCCTGCGGGTCATCAGCGGGGCGCCGGGCCCCAGGCCACTCGCGACCTGCCCGCCCAGGAGAGGGGAGGATGTAGGTGAGTCACCGTCGTTTCAGGGCGATGGCCGCGCGGTAGTGGCTGCGGCGCCACTGGATGGCGACCGGCTCCGCCCGACCGCGCGCCGTGCGGGGAAATGCGCTGCGGGCGGCGGGTACGCGGGACGGAGTTCTCTCGGTGCAACGTTGTAGCAGCAGGGGATGGACGATCGCTAAACGGAACCCCAGAGTGTATCGAGACCCGTCTTGACCGCCGAGATTTGCCAGGGCTACCCTCCGCCGCGCCTCAGACCCGGGAACCGGCAGGTAAACCGGCGCCAAGCAGAAAAGGCCGAGCAGCAGAAAAGCAGGCGCCGCAGCGAGCGACCGGAGGATCTAGCGGCGACCTCACGCGGGCAGCGAGATCACAGCTCAGGCCGATGTCATGCCCCCCAGGTCATCGCCATACCAAGTGCGCAAGCGGAGGTAAAAACGCGGGCGCGAGCCCAGCATTCCTCCGGGAAGCATGCGCACGATGCAGGCACAACACCTACAGCGATCGGAAGCATCACGGTTGTCCACGTAAGCAAGCGTTCTTCCGCGTTACGTATTAGACTGAAGTATTGCGAGGTTTCTTGGAGAACACGCCGTCCGTGAACGACTTTGATGAGAAGACCCGCGTAACCCAGGTTTCGCAAGAGGCGCCTGCGGAGAAGGGGACGGTCAACGATTGCGTGGTCGTGATCTACACCAAGGAGCCGACCTTGCTCGGCAAGCGCTTCGTGCTCGAGCAGAACACGATGCGCGTGGGCCGCGGCACGGACAATCACATCGTGCTCGACGGCGACTCGGTGTCACGCCGGCATGCCCACTTCGAGCGGCGCAATGACTCCTGGTACGCGGTGGACGACGGCTCGACCAACGGCACCTACGTCAATGAGCGCCAGATCCCGGAGGGCGTGCAGCTGCGCAACAACGACCGCATCCAGGTCGGCCCCACCATCTTCAAGTACCTGACGGGCGCCGACGCCGAGGCCAAGTACTACGAAGAGATCTACCGCATGACCATCGTGGATGGTCTCACGCAGATCCACAACAAGCGCTACCTGTTCGAGGCGCTGGAGCGGGAGCTGATCCGGGCGCGCCGCCACTCGCGCGCGCTGAGCCTGGTCATGTTCGACATCGACTACTTCAAGCGCATCAACGATCAGTGCGGGCACCTGGCGGGCGACTACGTGCTGCGCGAGCTGGCGGAGGTGGTGCAAGATCGCATCCGGCGCGACGAGGTCTTCGCGCGCTACGGCGGCGAAGAGTTCGCCATCATGATGCCGGAGACGGAGCTGCAGGGCGCCGTGACCCTGGCGGAGACGCTGCGCGAGAAGGTGGCGGAGCACCGCTTCTCCTTCCAGGGCGAGCCGATCACGGTCACCGTCAGCATGGGCTGTGCCGAGGTCGGGGCGGAAGATACCGCCACCGGCCTGATCGCCCGCGCTGACGAAAAGCTGTACGAAGCCAAGCGCTCCGGCCGCAATCGCGTCTGCTCCTGACCGCTCGCTCGCGACGGGGCTGCTTGCGACGGGGCTGCTCGCGACGGGGCTGCTCCCGACGGGGCCGTGTCGATGATCTGCGGCTGATCCGCTGCCGCTGACCTCAGCCAGCGGCCTCGCGGGCGCATTCCAAACAGGAATGTGCCCGTCGGAAGGTTCCCACTCGCGGGTGCATTCCAAACTGGAATGCGTGGGTGTCCGTCGGGCGGCGGATGGGCGCCGGGCGGCTTGCGTCCGGGGCCTGTCGGCCACTAAGACGGCCGCGTGTCGAACGGGCCGTCGCCGGTGTTGCTGAGCGGAGCGGAGCTGCCGGCGGTGTCGGTGGCGCCGCCGGGGCCCGAATCGGTGGCGTGGCTGCGGCGGTTTGCCGGGGTGGCAGCGCCGATGGGGCCGCGAGCGGCGTGGCAGGAGCCGCAGCCGGGGCTGGGGGGCACGATCGTGTATCGGGCCGCGCAGGGCTCGAACGTGGTTGATGTCGACGGCAATCGCTACGTGGACCTGGCGGCGGGCTTTGGCTCGCTGTTGCTGGGTCACAACCCCGCGGCCGTGCAGCGTGCGCTCGTCGCGCAGTCCGCACAGCTGTGGCAAGCGCTGGGTGATGTGCACCCGAGCGCGCTGAAGATTGAGCTGCAGGAACACCTGGCGTTTCGCTTTGGGGGACCCGGTGTGCAATCCATACTCGCACAATCCGGGGCCGATGCCGTGAGCGCGGCGCTCAAGACGGCGGCGCTGTTCACGGGCAAGCCGGGCGTGGTGGCCTTTGCGGGGGCGTATCACGGGCTCTCGTATGGTCCGCTGGCTGCGTGTGGGCTGCGGGAGAGCTATCGCGCGCCGTTTGCCGCGCAGCTCAACCCGGCGGTGCGCTTCGTGGAGTATCCGGGGGACGGCGAGGGCTTGCAGCGCGCGCTCGGGCAGCTGGAGCGCGAGCTGGCGCGCGGTGACGTGGGCGCGATCTTGTACGAGCCGATCCTGGGGCGGGGCGGCTGCGTGGTGCCGCCGCGGGAGCTGGGTGCGGCGCTGGCGGAGCGCGCGCGAGCCGCGGGCTGTCTGCTGATCGCGGACGAGATCTGGACAGGGCTGGGGCGCGCGGGGCAATGGCTGTACGGGCGCGCGCACGGGCCCGCCGCGGACCTGGTTTGTCTGGGCAAGGGGCTGGGCGGCGGGCTGCCGATCAGCGCGTGTCTGGGCCGCGCGGAGGTGCTCGCGGCGTGGTCGCGCGCGGAAGAGGTGGTGCACACCAGCACGTTTGCCGGCGCGCCGCTCTCGTGTGCTGCCGCGCTGGCCACCTTGAGCGAGCTCTCGGAGCAGGGGCTGGTGGAGCGCTCGGAGCGGCTGGGGGAGAGCTTCCGCACGGCGCTGGCCGCCGCGATCGCCCCGCATGCTGCGGCGCTGGGCGCCGAGCTGCGCGGCGCGGGGCTGATGATCGGGCTGGAGCTGGGGCGGCGCAGTGGGGCGGCGCTGGAGCTCACCCGGCGGCTGCTGGCGCGCGGCTATGTAACGTCGCTGGGCGGCGGGCGGCGCGAGACGCTGGTGCTCACCCCGGCGCTCAACATCTCCGAGGCGCTGCTCGAGGGCTTCGTGCAGGCGCTGGCGGACTCGCTGCCGGGGCTTGCGGCATGAGCCCTGGCGCTGCCGCTGAGGTGCTGTCGGAGCGCGAGGCGAGCGCCGTGTTGCATGAGCGGGTGCGTCGCTTCGGGCGCGAGCAGCTCCGCGGCGAGGTGCCGGGCGAGAGCTTCGAGCAGCTGGCGCTCTCGATCGCGGCGCACCAGCGCCGTCACAATCCCGTGCTCGCGCAGCTGTGGGCGCAGGCTCGCGAAGTTGCTGGCGGCAAGCTGGAGCAGATCCCGGCGGTGCCGGCCGATGCCTTTCGTCTGGGGCGGGTGGCGAGCTTCGATCCGGCGCAGGATTGCGCGCGATTTCAGACCAGCGGCACCACAGGCGGGGCCGGAGTGCACGTGTTTCGCAGCCTGGAGACGTACCGGGAGCTGAGCGTGGCCTGGGGCGAGCGCGAGCTCTTCGGGAGAGCTGCAGCGGGCGGCGCACAGCGCTGGACGGTGCTGGCGCTGGCGCCCGCGTTCGAGCCGGAGCGGCGTTCGTCCCTGGGCTACATGATGCAGGAGCTGATGCGCGAGCTGGATGGGCGCGCGCTCTCGGGCGGGGCGTTCGATGCGCGCGAGCCGGGGCGCTGGCTGGTGGCGCAGGGGCGGCTGGAGCTCGCTGCGCTGGAGCGCGGTGTGGCGCGCGCGTACGAGCGGGGAGAGCCGGTGGCGCTGCTGGCGACGGCGTTTGCGCTGAGCTGGCTGCTCGATGCGCTGGGCGGCGCGCGCCTGCCGCTGCCGCCGGGCAGTGTGGTGATGCAGACCGGTGGTTTCAAGGGGCACGTGCGCACCCTGGATGACGCGGCGCTGGCTGCCGCTACCTGCGCCGCGCTGGCGCTCACGCCGGAGCGGCTGATCGGGGAATACGGCATGACGGAGCTCAGCAGCCAGCTGTACGATACCGGCTTTGGCTGCGGCCCGGGCGGGCAGAGCTGCTACCGCGAGCCGCCCTGGCTGCGCGTGACCCCGGTGGATGCGATCACCTTGCGCCCCGTGCCAGAAGGTGAGGTGGGGCTGGCACGCTTCACGGATCTGGCCAACGTGGACTCGTCGCTGGTGGTGTTGACCCAGGATCAGGTGCGGCGGGTGCCGGGAGGCCTGGTGCTGCTGGGCCGGCGCCAGGGCGCCAGCTTGCGAGGCTGCTCGCTGGCCGTGGAGGCGCTGATGCCGGCGCGCGCGGAGGTGGGGTGACCCAGCGCTCGCCGCTGGCGGCGGCAGCGGCGCGCCAGCGGGTGGAGCGCTTGCTGGCCTTGACCCGTGAGGTGCTGCCGCGAGAGGGCGCCGAGCGTGCGGCGCTGTGCCGGCGCTGGGCGGAGAGCACTGGGCTCTCGCCTGCCGGGGTGCATTTTGCGCTGACCCACTGTCTGGAGCTGTATCCGAGCGAGGCCGAGCTGCAGCAGCTCATTGCGCGAGTGCCGGCTGCGCCGCGCGCACACGTGATCTTGCCGGCGCAGGTGTTCGTGGCGGCACACCGCGCGCTGGCGGTGGCGCTGGCGGCGGCCCCGGAGGTGTACGTGAAGCCTTCGCGGCGCGACGGCACCCTGATCGGCGCGCTGGCGGCGGGCGCGGCCGGGCTGTTTCAGTGCGTGGAGCAGCTGGACGTACGCCCTGGCGAGCACGTCTGGGCGTACGGCGGCGACGGCACCATGCAGGCGCTGCGCCGGCAGCTGCCGGCGGGTGCCGTGCTGCACGCGCACGGCAGTGGCTTCGGTGTGGCGGTCTGTGCCAGTGCGGCAGGGCAGGAGCAGGCGCTGGCCATCGCGCGCGACGCTGCTTGCCTCGATCAGCGCGGCTGCCTGAGCCCGCGGCTGGTGCTGGTGAGCGGCGGCCCGGCGGCAGCGCAGCGCTGGGCCGAGCAGCTACGGGATGCGCTGGCGCAGCTGGCGGTCGAGCTGCCACGGGGCGAGCTGACCCTCGACGAGCGCGCGGAGGAGAGCTGGTATCGCCAGTGCGTGAGCTGTTTTGCTCCGCTGCTCGACAGTGGCCAGGGCACGGTGGCGGTGCGCAGCTGGCAGGGCGAGACGGAGCTGGCGAGCGCCGTGGCGCTGCAGCTGCCGCCAGCGGGGCGGCACCTGCAGGTGATCCCCGTGGCGGATGTGGAGCGGGCGCTGTGCTCGCTGGCACCGTGGCTCACCAGCGTGAGCTGTGACGACGCAGCGCTGCGTTCTCGCCTCGAGGCGTTGCTACCGGGAGCACGCGTCTGTGCGCCGGGATGCATGCAAATGCCGGCGTTTGACGGCCCGGTCGATCGCCGGCCGGCGCTCGGCGGCGAGCTGGCGTAGCCAGGGATCAGCCGCGAAAAGACGAAAGCCGCTGCGCGGCGGCGCCGTGCTCCGTCGAGCTCGGCTGTGTTCGTTTGCCTCAGTGCGGCTACAATGACCGGCTGCCCGCGCGCGGGCGCCAGCGGGTGTGGTGGCCTGCGCCGCGAAGTGAGTGTGCTGCGGTGCGAGCGAGCTTTGCAGGGGACGGCATGCGCGTTGCAAGCGTCGTGGGCATGGTGATGGGAATCGTGCTGGCCCCATGTCGTTGGTTGCAAGGCACGGTTCTCGGGAGTCGAGAGACACGGAGCGAGAAGCAAAGACCATCTGCAATCGGCAGGCGTGAGCCTGCTGGCGGCGCCATTTGCTGCAGCCGGCGTGAGCCGCGAGGCTGAGTGGCGCAGAAAGGAACGAGCATGATCGAGGATACGGGACGGGATGTGGCAGCGCTGGGGGTGCCGCCCGATAACCTGCGTGCGCTCGTGCTCTTGCCGCTGGCCTATGTGGCCGCCGCCAGTCGCCGCCGCGATGTCGCGCTCTTGGATCGCCTGATCGAGAACAGCGCGCGAGTGGCGCAGCTGGACATGGGCGCCGAGGCGCTTGCGCACCAGTGGTTGCGCAACGTGCCCACGCGCGAGCAGTTTCAGCAGGGCCTGCAGCAGCTGCGCACGGCCTGCGAGCACAACACCGGCAAGCTCAGCATGCGCGACCTGATCGAGTCGGTGTTATGGGCGGGGAGCGCGGCGCAGCTCGACCGCGAGCGCATCGGACGCCGCTACACGTCGGTCTCCATGAGCGCGCGCCGCGCCATCGGCGAGCTGGAGACGGCGCTGAACATCGACATGGGCCAGCTCTGGTCCGACGTGCTGGACGAGCTGGGGGACGATCTGCCGCGCAGCAAGAACTTCATCCCACCGCGCCTGCACACGTAGGCGCTCGAACAGCCTGATGGCTCAACATCTAGCAAGGGAAATCATGACTCAATCCATCGATACCCGTGGCACCGACAGCCAACGTTTTGCTGACAACCAGCGCGTCCCCGTGGCCCAGGAGGCCGTGGAGCAGGACGCCGAGCGCGAGCCCGGTGGGCCGCAGAGCTTCGGCACTTCGTTCCTGGCAGAGGGCAAGACGGACGATGCCTGGCGCCGCTGGCGCGAGCTGCAGGGCAACTTCGTGGATGATCCGCAGAACACGGTCTCACAGGCGCACCAGCTGGTGAGCGAGCTCATCGATGACATCGTGCATCGCTTCGAGAGCGAGCGCGGTCAGCTGGAGCAGCAGTGGGCCAGCGGACAGGAGGTGTCCACGGAGGACCTGCGCCACTCGTTCCAGCGCTATCGCGACTTCTTCGGACGCTTGCTGGCCAACGTATCCGACGCGCATCATTGAGGTGGCGCGCACGCGGCGGGCTGTGGAGCTGCACCCTTTCTGGGTTAAGTCTGCGCGGCCCGCCGTGAGCCACTGGTCGCCGGGGCAGCCCGGCTGCAGGATCCCGCCATGCGCGGTGCTCCGATAGCAGGCTGCGGGGCGCGGTCTACCCGAGGGGGGGCCGGCGCCGCGCTGCGCCCGGACGCCTGGCACGAGTCCGTGCGCGAGCTGCACGAAGAGCGCGAAGAGATGGTGCGCGCGCAGATGGAAGCGCGGGGCATCGAGGACGAGCGCGTGCTGGAGGCGTTGCGCACGGTGCCGCGGCACCGCTTCGTGCCGAAACGTGCACGCCATCTGGCGTACAGCGATGGGCCGCTGCCCATCCCCGGTGAGCAGACGATCAGCCAGCCCTATATCGTGGCCTTCATGACCGAGACGGCGCGGCCGCAGCCGCACGAGCGCTGTCTGGAGGTGGGCACGGGCAGCGGCTATCAGACTGCCATTCTGGCCGAGCTGTGCGCCGAGGTGTACAGCGTGGAGTATCTGCCCGAAGTGGCCAGCTTCGGGCGGGCGAATCTGGAGGCGCTGGGCTACCTGCAGCGCGGGGTACAGCTGCGCGTGGGCGATGGCTACGCGGGCTGGCCCGAGCACGCGCCCTTTGACGTGATCCTGGTGGCGGCCGCGCCCGCGCGCGTGCCGCGGCCGCTGTTGCACCAGCTGAGCAACTGCGGCCGCATGGTGATTCCGGTGGGGGCGGAGCGCGAGCAGAACCTGGAGCTGTGGACGCGGCAGTGCCCGGGGGAAGGCGATGAGGCTTTCTCGCGGGAGCTGCTGTTTGGTGTGCGGTTCGTGCCATTTCTGGGCGGCCAGGGGGACTGAAGTGGGTCGCAGAGGCGCTCAGGCGCGCGCCTCGAACACCATGTTGAAGGGTGTCTGCGTGGCGCGGCGGAAGCGGGAGAATCCGCCCTCGTTGACGACCGTGCGCAGGCGCGTTTCCCCTGCCTGCGCGCCGAGCGCCAGCCCGGGGCCGCCGTCGGCCAGCGAAGCCGGCACGCACAGCAGGGTCGAGGCGCAGTAGTACACGCGCCCCACCGGGTTGAGGTTCTCCTCCAGGGTGTCGCCGGCGAAGGGCTCGACCAGCATCCAGGTGCCGCCGGGGGCCAGGGTGCGCCGCACGTGGCGTGCGGCGCCGACCGGATCGCCCATGTCGTGCAGGCAGTCGAAGTGCGTCACCAGGTCGTATCCGGCGCCGCTGAAGTCGGTGGCTCGCGCCACCTCGAAGCGCACGCGCTCCCCCAGGCCGAGCGCCTGCGCCCGCTCGCGCGCCAGCTCGACCGAGCGAGCATGCACGTCGAAGCCCACGAACTCCGAGCGCGGATACTTCTGCGCCATGAGCAAGGTGGAGGCACCCAGGCCGCAGCCCACGTCCGCGACGCGGCCGCCGCTCTCCAGCTTTTCACACACACCGTCCAGCGCCGGCAGCCAGTCCGTGACCAGGTGCCCGATGTACGCGGAGCGAAAGAAGCGCTCGGTGCCGTGAAACAGGCAGCCCGCGTGCTCGCCCCAGCCCATGCCTCGGCCGGTCTTGAAGTTCTCCACGGCGCGGGGGATGGCCAGCATGCCCGCCTGGGCGATCTGGAAGCCGCCCTGCACGAAGGCGGGGCTGTAGTCCTGGGCGAAGGCGGCCACTTGCTCCGGGTTGAGCATGAACTTGCCGGTGCTCCGCTCGTAGTCGACGTAGCCCGAGGCGGCCTGTGCGCTCAGCCACTCGCGCACGTAGCGCGGGTGAGTGCCGGTCTTTTCGGCCAGCGCCTCGGGGGTCAGCGGGTCGCTGCCAGCGAGCGCCTTGTACAAGCCCAGCTGGTCGCCAATCACTGCCAGCGCAGCGCTCCAGGCGCCGCCCAGATCGCCCAGCACCTTGCCCACCAGGGCCTCCAGACGCTGCAGGTCGACGCTGCCCTGGTTCTCGTTTTCGGTCATCGCTTGCTCCTGTCGTTTCAAATTGGAGTTGCTTCTCGGCTCGCGGCCCTGCTGGCCTGCGTTCCGGAGAAGAGCCTGGGGGTGATCCGTTGGAGCCAGCGTTGTGGCCAGCGTGGTAATTCAGTGCCGTGTCCGCTGAGCCCGTCGTTGCTGCTGGCAGGCTGGAGATCCGCCTGCTGGGTGAGCCCGAGGTGCTGGTGGATGGTCAGGCCCGCGCGCTGCCGGCGTCGAAGAAGACGCGGGCGCTGCTCGGTTATCTGACCAGCACCGGCCGCGCGCAGCGGCGCGAGCGGCTGTGCGAGCTGCTCTGGGACGGCCCGGATGATCCGCGCGCGGGGCTGCGCTGGAGCCTGGCCAAGCTGCGCCCGCTGCTCGACGCGGGCGGCGCGGTGCGGCTGGCGAGCGATCGCGAGCGGGTGTGCTTCGAGAGCCATGGGGCCGTGGTCGATGTGGTCGAGCTGCGCGCCAGGCTGGGCGGCGGCGTGGGCGCGCTGGGCACGGAGCAGCTGAGCGAGCTGGCGCGCTGCTTCCGCGGCCCCTTCCTGGAGGGGCTGGAGCTCAGCTCGTGCCCGGTGTTTCACGCCTGGTGCATCGGCGAGCGTGAGGCGCTGCGCGCGCTGCACGCGGCCCTGCTGGGCGCGCTGGTGGAGCGGCTGCGCGCCACGCCCGAACAGGCGCTGCCGCACGCCCGGGCGCTGTGTGCGCTGGATCCTCTGGCGGAGTCGCCGCGGCTGGCGGTGCTGGAGCTGCTGGGCGCGCTGGGCGACGTGCGGCGCGGGCTGGCGGAGTACGAAGACTACGCGGAGCTGCTGCGGCGGGAGCTGGGGGTGAAGCCCTCGCCGGAGCTGGAGCGGCGGCGCAGGGCGCTGGGGCGCAGCGGGCAGGCGGGCGGAGCGGTGGCATCTGGCGTGGGGGCAGCGCACGGCACGGAGCCGGCGCCCGGCGCGGGGCCATTCGAGGTGAGCACGGCGCTGCCCGAGCCGGCGGTCTCGGCGCCGCCGGGGCGAGACGACGAGCCGCCGCGCTCCGCTCGCTCCGGGGCGCCGCGCATGGCACTGGTCGGGCGCCAGCGCGAGCGCGAGCTGCTGCGGCACGCGCTGGACACGGCGGGGCGCGGCACTGCCGCGCTGTTCGTGCTGGGCGAGCCCGGCATGGGCAAGAGCCGCCTGCTGGAGGAGCTGGGCGCTCATGCGCGCGAGCGCGGCGGCACGGTGCTGAGCGGGCGCGCCTTCGAGGCGGAGCTGGTGCGCCCGTACGGCGCGTTCATCGAGGCGCTGCGCGCGGGGGCGGCGCAGCTGCCCGCGCCCTTTGCCGATCCACACGCTGACCGCACCCGGCTGTACGACGCCGTGGCCGCGCTGCTGCGCGAGCAAGCCCAGGCGCGGCCCGTGGTGCTCTTGCTCGACGACCTGCACTGGTTCGACGAGGCCTCGGCGGAGCTCTTTCACTACCTGGCCCGCGCGTTCGCGGGTGCGCCGGTGTTGCTGGCGGCCTCTGCGCGCAGCGGTGAGCTGGCCGACAACGTCGCAGCGCAGCGCCTGGTGCGTGCGCTCGGCCGCGAGCGGCTGGCGCTGACGATCGAGCTGGGCCCGCTGAGCGAAGAGGAGCTGGGCGAGCTGGTGGCGCAGGTGAGCCCGGCGCTGGAGCGAGCCCGCGTGCTGGCGGAGGCCGGGGGCAGCCCGCTGTTTGCGCTGGAGGCGGCGCGCGCGCTGCTGGCTGGCAGCCGCGATCTGGTGGGCTCGCTCTCGCGCTGGCTCAGCGAGCGGCTGGCACAGCTGCACGAAGCGGAGCGCGCGCTGCTCTCGTGGGCGGCCGCGCTGGGCAGCAGCTTCGACGTGGACGTGCTGGCGCGGGTGACCGGGCTGGGTGCCGCGGAGCTCTTGCTCTCGCTGGAGCGGCTGGAGCGCCACGCCATCTTGCGCGAACGCGGGCAGGGCTATGACTTTGCGCACGATCTGCTGCGGCAAGCCGCCTACCGGCAGATGTCGGAGCCGCGCCGACGGCTGGTGCACGCGCAGATCGCCCGCGCGCTCTCCGCTGCACCCGATCCCGACGGGGCGCTGGCCAGCGACGTGGCGCACCACGCCGGCCTCGGCGGTGATGCTGCGCTGGCCATCCGCGCCTGCCTGGCCGCCGCGCGCCGCTGCCTGCGCCTGTTTGCCACGCGCGAGGCGGTGGAGCTGGCACAGCGCGGCCAGCAACTGGCGGTCAGCTTGCCGGCTGCGCAGCGGGTGCCGCTCTCGCTGGAGCTGGTTGCGTTGCAGGTGCTGGCGCGGCCGCGGCGCTCGTTCGAGCCGCAGCTGGCTGCCCTGGCGCTGGAGGCGCGTGAGCTGGGGCTGCCCGCGGTCGAGGCGCGCGCCTTCTTCCTGCGCTCCTTGATCGACTTCCACTTCGGCGATCTGAGCGGGGCCATCGCGAGCTCGCTGGCGCGCCTGGAGGCCACGCGCTTTGCCAGCCCGCGCGAGCTGGGGCTGGAGCTGGCCGGCACGGCTCGCTGTTTCTTGATGGTACAGCGGGACATCGCCGGAGCCGAGCGCTTCGTCGGACAGGCTCAGGGCATCCTGGGGCAGGGCGAGGAGCTCGACCTGTTCTGGTCGCAGGGCTTGCTGGCAGAGGCCAGGGGCGAGCTGGAGCGCGCTGCCGAGCAGCTGGAGCGCGCTCTGCTGTTGACGCGCCGCCTGGATGGTCATTTCGAGCAGTGCGAGTGCCTCTCGCACTTGCTGCTGGTGGAGCTGGATCGTGACCAGCACGCGCGAGCGCTGCGGCGCGCGCAAGAGCTGGCGGAGGTGGCGGCCAAGCTGGGCGAGAGCGGCTTTGGGCCGTTTGCGCGCAGCGCGGCCGAGCTGGCGCGGGCAGCGCTGCAGGCGGAGGCAGAGGGGCAGCTCACGTGGGGCGCCTTCGAGGGCACCTTGCCGGCGCTGCGGGCCATGGACGCCAATCGCCTGCTGGCGCGGCTCTTGACCCGCGCGGCGCGGCTGCAGCTGGGGGCGGCACCCTCGCCCGCGGCGGCCGCTCGCGCGGAGCCGTTCGCCGCCGAGGCGCTGGCGGCGGCTGCCCGCGTAGCCCGCCTGAACGAGAGCGTGGAGGCGCGCGCGCTGCTGGTCGAGATAGCTCGGGCCCGCAGCCAGCCAGACGCCCTGCAGCAGCACCTGGCTGCGCTGGCGGCCGCAGCGGCTTCACCCGACCTGCTGGCGCGGAACGCGGCGCTGATCGCTCGCGTGTCTTCGGCCGCGGGCTAGCCCGCCGCTTCACAGCCTGGCCCTGGCCGGGCATACTCCCGGCCGTGTTGCCTGGAGCGCGACACGGCTGGAGCGAAGCCCATGGCGCATGTCGTCGTAGAATACGAGTTTGACCCACCGCTGAGCGATGAGGCTCTGGCCCGCGCCTCCAGCTTGCTGGGGCCGTGCCTGGAGGTGCGCAACGTCAAGAAGCTGCGCACCGTGCTGTCTGCCGATCGCACGCGCGGCTTCTGTCTGTTCGAGGCGCCGGACGCCGAGACGCTGCGCGAGGCCTATCGCTCCGTACACGTGCCGTTCAAGGCCGTGTGGTCCGCACAGCTGTTTGACTTCGCGTCACCCAGCCAGGGCTGAGAGCTGCGGCGCGGCGAGCCAGGATTGATGCGCGTGGCACGCCACGCTACGGAAAAAGGCCGCGAGCATGGGTGAGACGACCGAGCCCACGGGGGATGCGCTGCCCTTCTTGCAGCGCAGGGTGCGGTGGTTCGGGCTGGTCTCCGGCACGATGGTGCTGGCCTTCTACCTGTACCGGCTGGTGAGCGCCTGGTCGGACGAGACGCTCTGGCACCCGAGCATGTGGACCCATGCGGCGGCGGGTGTGAGCCTGCTCTCGATGTGGTTGGCGCTGGGCGGCGCTCAGCACGGTGCGCGCTGGGTGCGCGCCGTGGAGACGGCGGGCCTGTCACTGGCGAGCACGCTGCTGGTGATGATGGGGACGTACATTCCCCTGATCGCTCAGCCCGGGCTGATCGTGGTGATGGCCCTGGCCATCGTGCACCTCGCGCGCGCCATCTACGTGCCCAGCTCCGCGCGGCGCACCCTGGTGCTGTCGGCGCTGGCCGGCGTGGCAATGGTGGTGGTCATGTTCGAGGCCATCCTGCGCGTCGACCTGAAGGGGCTCCAGGCCATCGTGCCGGAGCTGAGGGACATGTCGCAGGTGAGCTTTGCCAGCGCCCTGGCCATGGAGAGCGGCGCCTGGTGGCTGCTGTTCGGCTCGCTCGCGGTGGCGGCGTCGCAGGTCATCTATGGCCTGCGCAAGCAGGTCGGCAGCATCCGCGCGCTGGGCCAGTACCACATCGAGGCGGAGCTCGGCGCGGGCGGCATGGGCATCGTGTATCGCGCGCGTCACGCCCTCTTGCGGCGGGAGACGGCGGTGAAGCTACTGCCGCCGGAGCGCGCGGGGCAGGCCACGCTGCAGCGCTTCGAGCGCGAGGTGAAGCTGACGGCCCGGCTCAAGCACCCCAACACCGTCACCGTGTATGACTACGGGCGCACGCCGGACGGCATGTTCTACTACGCGATGGAGCTGCTCGAGGGCGCCACCCTGGAGCAGCTGGTGCGTGGCAGCGGGGCACAGCCGGTGGCGCGCGTGGCGCACGTGTTGGCGCAGGCTGCCGGCGCTCTGGCAGAGGCGCACGAGCTGGGGCTGATCCATCGCGACGTCAAGCCGGCCAACATCATGCTGTGCAATCAGGGCGGGCAGATGGATGTGGTCAAGGTGCTCGACTTCGGTCTGGTCAAGGAGATGAAGAAGGGGGCGAGCCCGCAGCTGACCCAGGAGGACGCCATCACCGGCACCCCGCTGTACATCTCACCCGAGGCGCTGACCAACCCCGAGGCGGTGGACGCGCGCAGCGATCTCTATGCGCTGGGCGCGGTCGGCTACTATCTGCTGGCGGGAGACGACGTGTTCCGCGGCGAGTCTCTGATCGAGGTGTGCAGCAAGCACCTGCTGGAGCAGCCGGAGCCGCCTTCCGTCCGGCGCGGCGGCGACATCCCGAAGGCGCTGGAACAGCTGGTGCTGGACTGTCTGGCGAAGAAACCCGAGCAGCGCCCGCAGACGGCGCGCGACTTCCTGGAGCGACTGGCGAGTGCAGGCGCGGAGCCGTGGACGGCGCGGCAGGCGGAGGCCTGGTGGCGAGAGCACGGCGCCGGGGTGCGCATCGCCAGCCTGGCGCCGACCGCGACCGGCCGCACGATCCAGGTCGATCTCGGCTGGCGCAAGAGCTGAGCGCCGCGCGGTGTGGTGGCGGCGCGAGCGGCGCTCCAGGCAGCCGCTCGCGCCGCACCCGTGCGTCAGGGCGCGGTCAGCTCGCGGTACACGGCCGTCTCGAAGCTGGACAGCGCGCGCAGCGCGCCCTCGTCGTAGAAGGGCAGCACCTGCACCAGGTGGGTGGCGGCGATCTGGCGGGCAGGGTCGATCCAGAACTCGGTGTTGAACAGACCTGCCCAGGCCATGCTGCCCGTGCTGCGCTGGCCGGCGACGGGCGGCTCCCCCGTGAGCTGGAAGCCGAGGCCAAACTTGTCCTTGCCCGCGCCCAGCGGGAAGGGACGGGTCAGCTGCGGGATGGCCGCCTCTTGCAGCTCGACGAACAGCTCGCCCAGCTGATTTTGCCCCATCAGCGCCACGCTCTGCTCGCTCAGGATGCGCACCCCGTCCAGCTGTCCGCCGTTCAGGAACATGCGCATGAAGCGCCCGTAGTCCTGCGCGGTGCTGTACAGGCCCCCGTCGCCGGTGAAGGGCGGGCTGGGGACGGCAGGCACGTTGTTCTGCGCTGACTCCTGCAGCGCGCCGCTCGCCGCACGGGTGTGCAACGTGGGTACCCTGTCTTGCTCGTCTGCCGGCACGGCGTACGAGGTATCTGTCATGCCCAGCGGCGCGAAGATGCGCTCCTGGAAGAAGGTAGCCAGCGGCTGACCGCTGAGTTGTTCGACGATCAGGCCCAGCACGCGCGTGCTGGCGCCGTAGTTCCAGCGCGCGCCGGGCTCGTTCAGCAGCGGCAGCTGCCACTCGGCCTGGCCCGGATTCTGCTGCTGCAGGCGGCCAACGGTGGAGTTGGCGAAGGCGTAGCCGATGCCTGACGAGTGGCTCAGCAGGTGACGCACCGTCATCACCGTCTGTGCGGGAGCGCTCTGCGCGGCGCCAGCGGCGTCAAAGCCGGTGAGCACCCGCAGCGCCGCAAACTCGGGCAGAAACTCCGAGACCGGGTCGTCGAGCAGCAGCAGCCCCTGCTCCAGCAGCATCATCACCGCCACGGAGGTGACCGGCTTGGTCATCGAGGCGATGTTGAAGATGGCGTTGACCGGCATCGGCGTGCCCTCCGCCACGTTCAGCTCGCCTGCGGCACCCTCGAACAACACGCCGTTCGGGCCAACCACCAGCGCGACGACGCCCGGCACGTCCCCCGCTTGCACCGAGGCAGTCAGCGCATCGCCCAGCGCGGCAGTGGCGGCGGGCGACAGACCGGGAGCTGCCGCGGCTGGGGTGCCGCCGCCGGGGCCGGCAGCGGGCGCGAGCTCACCCGTCATGACCCCCTCCATCGTGGCCGGAGCCGCAGCTGCTGGAACCGCGGTGCTGCTGGGCGCCGGCTCAGTCTGCTCTGGAGCGCCCGGCATCGAGCCCTCCGTGGCAGGGCCGCTCTGCATCGAGCCAGCGGGGGTAAGCGCGCCGCGCGCCATCGGGGAGGTTGCGTCCGAACCATCACCGCAGGCCAGCGCGGTGGTGGCCGCCAGCGCTCCGAGCAGGCGCCAGCGGGCGCTCTGTCGTATCGACATCTCCTGCCGTCGTGCCATTGCTTGCTGCTCCATCACCATTCGCTCCGCCGGGACTCAGGGCGCATGCCAGCGCGCCGCTGCCACCCGTGGGCTTCGAGCGCCGCACGGTAGACGAGGGATGCGGGAGCGGGAACGGCATTTGCGCGCGTTCATGCGTTTGTCGCCAGAGCCTACTGACGCAGGGTGAAGCACGAACCGAGGCCGAGGCCGTGGCGCCTGCTTGCCGCACGGCGGGCCCACCTGGCTGCCAGTACGGGCGTGAGACGCGGGACGCTTTCGGGCATCCTTGCAGACATGGCGTTAGCACCCCCCACGTTCGCGGCGCCCGAGCAGTACCTGGAGTCGGGCTTTCTCCTGCGCAGCTATCGACCGGGTGATGGTGCCCAGGTGGCGGAGGCGGTCAACTCCTCGTACGCGCACCTGAAGACCTTCATGCCCTGGGCCACGCCCGAGCAGCCCGTGGAGCTGTCGGAGCAGCTGTGCCGGCTGTTTCGCGCGCGCTGGCTGCTGGCGGAGGACTTCACCATCGGCATCTGGCAGCCCGATGGCTCGCGCCTGCTGGGCGGCTGCGGCTATCACCTGCGTGAGGGCGGGCTGGACCTGCGCAACGCGGAGATCGGCATGTGGATCCGTGCGGACGCGGCGGGCCGCGGCCTGGGTACGGCGGTGTTGCGCGCGCTCTTGCGCTGGGGCTTCACAGAGTGGCCGTGGCTGCGGCTGTCCTGGCGCTGCAGCAGCGCAAACCTGGCCAGCCGCCGCACGGCGGAGAAGGGCGGGCTACAGCGCGAGGGCGTGCTGCGCTCACACATGATCGATCCTGGCGGGGACCGGCGCGACACCTTCTGCTACGCGGCCCTGCGCGACGAGTGGCTGCGGGAGGATGAGCAGCGGCAGCGCCGGCAGTAGCTCGTGCGGCAGCGCCGGCAGTAGTTCGCGCGGCAGCGCCGGTAGCGGTATCGTTCTCTGCGCGCCATCGGCGGGCGCGCAGGAGCAGGAATGATGAGCTGGCATCCAGATCCGAATGCGCTGCGCGGGCGCGTGGCCGTGGTGGCGGGGGCGACGCGGGGGGCCGGGCGGGGCATCGCCGCGGCGCTGGGAGAGGCGGGGGCGACGGTGATCTGTACGGGGCGCAGCAGCCGTACGCGCGCGCTGCGCTCCGACTACGATCGCCCGGAGACCATCGAGGAGACGGCGGAGCTGGTGAGCTCGCTCGGCGGCAAGGGCGTGGCCATCGCCGTCGACCACCTGGAGCAGATCCAGGTGCAGAGCCTGGCGCAGCAGCTGCGCGCCGACTACGGCCACATCGACGTGCTGGTCAACGACGTGTGGGGCGCGGAGCGGCTCAAGGGCGGCCCCGCGGAGTGGAACCAGCCGATCTGGCAGCTCGATCTGGAGCGAGGCCTGCGCATCTTGCAGCTCGGGGTGACCACTCACCTGATCACCGCGCACCAGCTGTTGCCGCTGTTGATCGAGCGCCCCGGCGGCCTGCTGGTGGAGGTGACGGACGGCACCGCGGAGTACAATGCCTCGCACTATCGCCTGTCCGCTTTCTACGATCTGGCCAAGGCCTCGGTGAACCGCCTGGCGTTTGCGCTCGGGCACGAGCTCGGGCCGCACCAGGCGAGCGCGGTGGCCATCACCCCCGGCTGGCTGCGCTCGGAGATGATGCTCGACGCTTATGGCGTCACGGAGAGCAACTGGCGCAGCGCGGCCGCGCCGCCCGGCTTTGCAGTGTCCGAGTCGCCGCGCTTCGTGGGGCGCGCGGTGGCGGCGCTCGCAGCCGATCCCCGGCGCGCTCGCCACAACCAGCGCTCGCTCAGCTCGGCGCAGCTCGCCGCCGAATACGGCTTCACCGACATCGACGGCTCACGCCCGGACGTATGGCGGTATCAAGCTGCCGTCGACAGCGGTGCGCCCGGAGTCTCGCCGGACGACTTTCGCTGAAGAGCTGGCTGTGCCAGCGCCGGGAGCGCGGAGGGGAGAGACGCCCTCCGCGTTCCGCAGCGTGCTCAGGCCGAGGCGTCCTCCAGCACTGCGCCGTGGCACTGCTTGAACTTCTTGCCGGAGCCACACGGGCAGGGATCGTTGCGGCCGATCTTGGGGGTGGCGCGCTGGGCAGGGCGCTCCTGGGCCTGCTGGCGTAGGTCGTCCAGGGAGGGGCCGCCCGGCTGCACCTCCTCGTCGCCCGGGTGGCGGGCGACCGCCGCCTCGAGCTCCGCCTGATGGCGCTCCTCAGCCTCTGCTTCGAGCGCCTCGATCGCGCGCGCGCCCTGCGGCTGGAACTCCATCAGCTTGATGAGCACGTTGGAGGAGACGTTGGCCATCATGTTCAAGAACATGTCGTAGCCCTCCTTCTTGTACTCGTTCTTCGGATCACGCTGGCCGTAGCCGCGCAGGCCGATGCCGTCGCGCAGGTGCTCCATATTGGTGAGGTGATCGACCCACTCCTTGTCGATCTCCTGCAGGTAGAAGTGGCGGAAGAAGCGCATCACGTTGGCCACGCCAAAGCGCTTCTCCTTCTCCAGGTACAGCTCCTGCGCGCGCTCGAACACCTCGCGCGCCACGTGCTCGGCCTCACCCAGCTCCTCGATGCCGCGATCGAGCGGGCGCTTGAAGTGCTCGACGAAGCCCTTGTGGATCTCGCCCCAGTCCCAGTCCTCGGGCGGGCGATTGGCGGGGCAGCTCTCCTCCACCATGGCGCTGAGCACGCGATCCATCACGTCCAGCAGGCGCTCGCGCTGCTCGCTCAGGCCGCGGGTCACCAGCTCCACCAGCTCCTCGTACACCTCGCTGGCGCTGCGCTTCTTGCGCGTGATCTCCAGCTTGACGCCCCACAGGTGGTACACCTCACGCTGCAGCGTCTCCAGATCCACCAGGCTATTGACCTGCGCCAGCTCCTCCTTGGTCGGCGCGCGCGGGCGGCCGCTCGCGTCCGTCAGCTGCAGGGGCGGATCCGCGAACATGCCCAGCAGCTGCCCGACCAGACCCACCACCTCCTGGCGGATCTCCTCCCGCACCGGGATCTGCCGCAGCTCACCCGTGGGCTTGCCCAGCTCATCCACCTCTTCCGGCTGATAGCGACCGAGTAGCAGCTGCTGGCGCAGCGAGTACACCGTCTTGCGCTGCGCGTTCATCACATCGTCGTACTCGAGCAGGTTCTTGCGGATGTCGAAGTTGCGCTCCTCCACCTTGCGCTGAGCGTTCTCCACGCTCTTTGATACCCAGGGGTGCTCGATGGGCTCGTCATCGGGCATGCCCATGCGCTCCATGATGTTCTTCACCCGCTCGCCGGTGAAGATGCGCATCAGGTCGTCTTCCAGCGAGAGGTAGAAGCGGGAGCTGCCCGGGTCACCCTGGCGGCCCGCGCGGCCGCGCAGCTGGTTGTCGATGCGGCGCGACTCGTGCCGCTCGGTGCCGACGATGTGCAAGCCACCGAGCTGTTTGACGAGCTCGTGATCCGCCTTGCACGACTGCTCCAGCTCCGCCTCCAGCTGGGCAAACGCCTCCGGCTCTGCCTCGGGCAGGCGATTCTCTTCCTTGAACTTGTGCCGGGCGATCATGCCCGGGTTGCCGCCTAGCAAGATGTCGGTGCCGCGACCCGCCATGTTGGTGGACACCGTGATGGCCTTGGAGCGCCCTGCCTGCGCCACCACAAACGCCTCGTTCTC
>JAICQL010000277.1 GCA_025937895.1 Polyangiaceae bacterium
AGGCCCTGGCGTGCCTCGAAACGGCGGAAGCGCTCGGCTGGGTGCAGCCGCTCCCACCCGAGCTCGGCGCTCTGTTTCACCGCATCATCGGCACGCTCGTCCGGCTGATCGAGCCGCGGCGTTGAGCCGGGCGGCTCGGCGGGCTCGCTGCCAGCGGGTCCGCCGAGCTTGCCGCCATCACTCAGCGCCGAAACGGCGCCGCTCGAGATCGGCGACTCACCCCACGCGCGACATGGCAGTATGGGCAGCGGGGCATCCAGCAGAGGACGGCTCGGGCAAACGCGAGCCGCATCGTGATGAAGGAGTTTGCAAAGTGACGTTCAGGCCGCGTCCTCGAGCGAATCGTCGTGAGCTCGGCGCCGCCTACCTCGACGCCTCCGACGCCCGTCGCGTTGCCGGCAACCTCATCCGGCGGCTCGAACGCCTGGGATACGACGTCACGCTCACTCCCCGTACTCCGGAGCCTGCCATCGACCAGGAGTGATAATTCTCATGACAGTGTTAGGGCACTCGCGGGCAGCGAAGTCACCCCGCGGCACCACGCGCAGCACACCACACGTCAGAACCGATACGTCACCACACGGCCCAGCACCCTCATCCGTCACCACTGCACGCCCTGCCATTCACCCTCTCGCTTTGGTGCAACATGCAGTGGAACATCGGCGGCGCACACGTGTGCGCGCGTGAGGGGTGGTCCTCCAGATCTTAATCGTTGTTAAGGAGTGTGCGAGTTAAGCGGGTTATGAGGTGCTAACACGTTAAGAGCTTGTCTCCGCATAACAGCTCCAAAAAGGTCCGGCGCACCTTCGATCACGTGCTCTCCGTCTGGCTCCTGCGCAGCATCGCGGTGGTGGGCGTGGGCCTGTTCATGGGCGCTGGCGCGGCGTGTTCGGGTGATGAGCGGGCGGCGCCCGCCACGGACGCGGACGATCTGAGCTGGCTGGAGTCGAAGACGAACGCCAGCAACTACCAGGGTGAGAGCTGTGAGCCCGGCGCCGAGCGCGAGTGCAGCGTCACCCTGCAGCAGGAGGGCAACATCGTCTCCTGCTACCGCGGGGTGCAGTATTGCCAGACCGACGGCAGCTGGGGCGACTGCACCGACGGTGAGATCACGCAGGAGGCCGCGCCGATCGCCGACGGTCAGGCGGGCCTGTCGCTGCTGGCCCTGTCCACGGTGGAGCCGAGCGCCTGCACCGAGTCGTGCGACCCGGCTTGCATGCGCTTCGTCGAGTCCACCCCCACCCTGGGCGGCAGCAGCGGCTCGGGCGGGGGCGGCAACACCTGCTCGCACGACGTGTGTAGCGTCGATGCCCAGCCGCTGGCCACCACCAGCGGCTCGTGCGTCGCCAGCGTCTGCGCCATCGACAACAGCTGCTGCACCAGCAACTGGGACAGCGGCTGCGTGGAGCTGGCGTACACGGCCTGCCTCAATCGCCTGCCACCGCTCGGCCTGTGTGACTTCGGCGTGTACGCCACCGCTGGCGTCACCACCGCCAACCGCCCCAGCGCCGGGGCCACCATCGGCTCCGGCGGGGACGTCACCATCGGCACCGATGCCACGCCCAGCCGCATCATCGTCAAGGGCAACCTCACCATTCAGTCACCCAACGGCAAGAACGTCACCACCCCCGGCGGCGTGTGGGTCGGCGGCAGCGTCAACGCCCAGAACGGCGGAGGTGCCAAGTACAACGGCGACTGGAACGTGGGCGGCGGCATCAACCTGAACGGCGGCAACACCGTGATCGGCACGGTGCGCGCGCGCCAGGGCATCCAGAACCTGGCCATCACCGGGCCCGCGTACACGGGCACCAGCTTCACCAACGTCACGGGCACGGGCTCGCGCACCGCCGGCTCCACCCATGCCTCCCCGGTGATCGACGTGCCCACCAGCATCCCCACCCGCTCGGTGTCGTGCACCAGCACGACCGATCGCACGATCGAGAAGACCACGGTGACCTTGCCGCCTGGCGACTACCGAGACGTCACCCTGCAGAACGGCACCTCCGGCAACCCCAGCGTGCTCGTGCTCAGCGCGGGCGGCAAATACACCTTCCGCAACCTGACCATCAACTCGGGCTGCCAGTACTGCAAGATCCAGCTCGGCACCTCGCTGGCGCAGGCTGGCCCGTGGGACGTGTCGGTGTGCCAGCGCGCGATGCTCGAGGGCCCCAACTCGTACATCGCCGGCGGCGACGGCAACAAGCTGACTCAGCCGGAGAAGCTCATCCTGTACGTCCACGGCAGTGACCCGGGCGCCTGGCAATATGCCGCGAAGATCGGCAACGACTTCAAGTTCACGGGCGTGCTGATGGTGCCAAACGGCACCTTCCGCTCCGAGGATCGCGGCACGGTCAACGGCGCCCTCTGGGCCAAGTCGATCAGCGCCGGCACCGATCTCGGCGCCACGCAGATCTCGCAGGACGCCTGCAAGGCGCTGAACATCCCCGGCACCTCACCCACGATCAACACCTGCCCGATCGTGACCACCATCACCACGCCCATCACCGTGGACGAGCTGGTGTACCAGGCGCAGTGCCCGGACGGCACCGCGGCGCGCTGGAAGAACCTGACCTGGAACTCATCGATCCCCACCGGCTCCTCGGTGACGTTCGCGGCCAAGGTCGCGAGCAGCGTCGAGGACCTGCCGAACCATGCCTACACGACCGTCGGCACCGCCGCGCCCGGCACCCCCGACACCACCACCTGCAGCCTGTTTGGCCCCAGCCCTGCCTGCCCCGTGGCGCTGACCAACCAGCTCGGCCTCGGCTACAACCAGGGCCAGGTGCTCTCGCTGCGGGTGGAGGGCAACGCCGCTGGCGGCCCGCTCTCCGTGGCGGACTGGAAGGTGACGTACACCTGCCAGTTCGCGGAGTGAGCGCGGCGCGCCGTCACTCGCCGAAGCCAACCTGACGCGCGGCGCGCCGAAACAGCTGCTCGGCCACCTCATCGAAGCGAAAGGAGCGCAGCAGGTCAGCCACACCGTAGCCCGGAGCGCGAGCGCGCACGCGCGCCACCAGCTCGCGCGCAGCGGCGCGCCGGTTAGCAAGCCCCGCGCAACACGCGGCGATGGCCAGGATGTGATCGTGAGCGTTGGGGCGCACGGCGGCCTTGGCCGACCACTGCGCGGCCTCCTCGATCTCCCCCAGGCGCAAGTGCGCCACCGCGCGGCTCGCCAGCATGCCGAACAGCAGTGGATCAAACGGGCTCAGCTGGCGCGCCGTATCGATGGCGATGATCGCCGAGCGCGGGTCGCCCGCCTGACTCTGCACGAAGCCCAGGGTGTAGTAGCCGAGCGCAAAGTTGGGGCTCAGCTCCACGCAGCGCTGCAGCTCGATCAGCGACGTCTCGTGCTCTCGGCTCAGCCACAGCGCGCGCCCCAGCGCCCAGTGCGCCGCGGGGTCGCGGTCATCCGCCGCCAGGCTCTCCGCCGCCGTGCTCAGGGCCAGCTCCACCTGACGCTCGCGATCGGGAGTGAGGCTCAGGAAGGCATTCTGAAAGTGCGTGAATGACAGCCCCGCGTGCGCGCGTGAAAACGTGGGATCGCTGGCCAGCGCCGTGCGGAAGAAGCGCTCCGCGTCGAGGTTATCGGGGCCGTTGAAGCGATACATGTGCCACAGCCCGCGATGATACGCCTGCCAGGCGTCGAGCGAGCTCGGCGGCCGCAGCAGCGCACGCTGGCACTCCGCCGACTCGATCTCCTCCGCCAGCGCGGCCACGATGCGATCGACGATGGCGTCCAGCGCCGCAAATGTCTCATCCGCGCGCACGCTCAGCTCATCCGCCCAGATGATGCGCGCGCCCTCCGTCTCCGCCAGCTCGACCAGCAGCGAGACGCGAGCGCCGTCCCTGCGCAGGGTGCCGCTGGCCACGTATTCCACGTTCAGGATGCGCCCGGCCTCCTGCGCGCCGATGCCACGCTGCCCGAGCGCAAACACGGTGCCGCGTGCGATCACGAACAGCACGCGCAGCTTGGCCAGGCGCGTGATGATGTCCTCCGTCAGGCCGTCCGCCAGCCGCGTGTTGCTCGCCGCCGGCGCCGCTGCCTCGGTGAACGGCATCACCGCGATCGACGCCCGCCGCCGCGCCCGCGGCTCCGCCGGAGGCGCTGCCCCGGCGGTCGCCACCACCTGCGCTACCGGCTGCACCACAGGCGCCACCGGCTGGACCAGAGGCGCCACCGGCTGGACAACAGCCGCTTCCGGCGCCGCGTGAGCAGCCCGCAGCGCGTGCCACGCGCTGCGCAGCGGCGCCCAGTCCAGCCCCTCGTGCTCGAACCCGCGCAGCACAGCCGCCACGTGCGCCTCTGCCTCCGCCACCCGCCCTGCCTGCACGAGAGTGGCTAGCAGCTGCTCGTGCCCGCGCGGATCGAAGGGCGCCAGGGTCAGCCAGCTGCGCAGATGAAGCAAGCGCTGCTCCGATCCGGGCTCGGCGCGCGCCACCAGCTCACCCAGCAGCGCCAGCGACAGCTGGCGGTAGTGCGCTCGCCGCGCTGCGAGCCAGCCGCTCAGCTCCAGGTTGCCGTCCACGGTGATGCCCTCCAGCAGCTCACCGCCCAGCCACTGCGACAGCTCGCTCAGCACCGCCGTGTTCTGCTCCGCAAGGCCGCTCGCCACGGCGCGCTCCAGCTCGCGCGCGTCCACGTGCACGTCGCTCAGATCGAGCGCGATGGCGTCCTCGATGGCGAGCACCCGCCGCCGCTCCGTGCCATGCCGCCCCCCCGAGTCATCCAGCACCCCGCGCAGCTTGCTCAGGCACCAGCGCAGCTCGCCGCGCGGATCATTGGGCACGTCCCAGAGCAGATCACACAGCCGCGAGCGCAGCACCGGCCGCCCCTCGAGAGCCAAATACGCCAGCAATGCACGCACTTTGCGTGAACGTGGCAGCACCACCGGCTGCCCGTCCCGGCTGAAGCTGACGGGCCCTAGCAAGCGCAGCGCCAGGCCGCGCGGGCCGCCCGTGTGAGCCACACCTGGATTTTCCACGCTCGTTTCCACGCTGCCGCCAGGTGCCAGGCTGCCATGCTGGCCCCTAAACAAGGCAATTGCCACTGCAAACGCGCGGGCCCCCGCGCCGGCAGGTGTGCGCGTTCCATGGAGGAATACTCAGATGTTGTATGAAGATATCTCGCAGACCATCGGTCGTACCCCGGTCGTTCGCGTGCGCCGCCTGGCGCCCGCACACGTGAAGCTGTACGTGAAGCTCGAGGCCGCCAACCCAGGCGGCTCGGTCAAGGATCGCCTGGCGCTCGGCATCATCGAGGACGCGGAGCGCCGCGGCGTGTTGCAGCCCGGGCAGACGGTGGTCGAGGCCACCTCCGGCAACACCGGCATCGCTCTGGCCCTGGTCTGCGCCGCGCGTGGCTATCCGTTCGTGGCCATCATGCCCGAGTCGTTTTCAGTCGAGCGCCGCCAGATCATGCGCGGCTACGGCGCCAAGGTCGTGCTCACCCCCGCTGCCGAGCGAGCCTCCGGCGCGGTCCGCCTCGCAGAGCGCCTGGCACAGCAACGTGGTTGGTTTCTCGCGCGCCAGTTCGACAACGAGGCCAACCCCGCCTATCACCGCCAGACCACGGGCGCCGAGATCCTCTCGGACTTCGCCAGCCAGCGGCTCGACTACTGGATCACCGGCTGGGGCACGGGCGGCACCCTCACCGGCGCGGGCCAGGTGATCCGCTGTGCACGCCCCGAGACCAAGATCATCGCCTGCGAGCCCGCCAGCGCCGCCATGCTCTCCGGCAGCGAGTGGAAGCCACACAAAATCCAGGGCTGGACCCCGGACTTCGTGCCCTCGGTGCTCGACCGCGACGTGTTCGACGAGGTCGTGACCGTGAGCGATGAGCGCGCGATCGAGTGCGCGCGCGAGCTGGGTCAGCGCGAAGGCATCTTCTGCGGCATCTCCAGTGGCGCCACCTTTGCCGCGGCGCTCGACGTGGCCTCACGCGCAGCGGAGGGCAGCGTGCTGCTCGCGATGTTGCCCGACACCGGTGAGCGCTATCTCTCCACGCCGCTGTTTGCGGGGGTGGAGACGGGGTCGGATAGCATCTAGCCTGACGTGGGCAGAGGCAGGGGCAGAGCCAGAGGTAGGGGTAGTGACAGAGCGAGAGTGTGGGTGGGGGGCCGCCTCGGTGCCAAGCGCGTGCGCCAGTTCCGTACGTCGCTCGGCTCAGCCGAGCGGCTCGCCGCGCGACACCCGGCGGCCCTGAAGGCGTGGAAACGCTGGCGGCGGAGGCGCTCGCCTCCGTTTCCACGGTGCTTCCCCCGTGCCGTGCAACGCTGCCGTCTCATGTTGCTCGGCAGGAGGAGCGGCGGCACTGGCCGCAGCGCAACGACGAGATGAGCGAGCCCTATACGAACCTGTCACGGCCCCGGCTGGTGCTGGGCCTGGCCTGCGCAGCCAACTTCATCACCATCCTGGATCTGTGGGTGGTGAGCGTCGCCTGTCCGGAGCTGCAGCGCAGCTTTGCACCCGCGAGCCTCGCGGCGGTGTCGTGGGTGCTCAACGCTTACGCGATCGTGCTGGCGGCGGCGTTGATCCCCGGCGGTCGCCTCGCCGACAGTGCCGGGCGCCGCCGTGCTTTTCTCGGCGGTCTCGGCCTGTTTGGCCTGGCTTCGCTCGGCTGCGCGCTGGCCACGTCGCTGGGCGCGCTGATCGCGTTCCGCGCGCTGCAGGCCCTCGGCTCGGCGCTGCTCATGCCCACCTCGCTGAGCTTCGCGCTGTCGGCGCTGCCCGCTGGGCGGCGCGCCACGGCCGTCGGCGTGTGGACGGCGGTCAGCGCCGCGGCGGCGTGCAGCGGGCCGCTGATCGGCGGGCTGCTCCTGCAGCTCAGCTGGCGCTGGCTGTTCTTCATCAACCTGCCGCTGATCGCCGCCGCGCTGCTGCTCGCTCATCGCCACCTGCCCGACCCGCTGCCGCGCGTGCGGCGCCAGGTCGACTGGGTGGGCTCGGCGCTCGTGTTCCTGGTCACGGCCCTGCTGTGTACGGCGCTGGTCGAGGGCGATGCCTGGAGCCGCGCGCAGCTGCTCGCGCTGCTCGGGCTGGCCGCGGGCGGGCTCTTGCTCCTGCTGGTGCAGCAGGGCTGGCACCCCGAGCCGGTGCTGTTGCCGCGGCTGTTCCTGCTCGCGCGCTTCCGCCGCGGCGCCGCCGGCATCGTCATCTACTACGTCGGCTTCTCCAGCTTGCTGCTCGGCACCACCCTGCTCTTGACCGAGAGCTGGCAGCGCTCGCCGCTGGCGGCTGCGCTGGCCATCGCCCCGGGGCCCATCACCGCCAGCCTGCTCTCCCCGTTCGCGGGCAGGCTCACCGCGCGCTTCGGCGCGCAGCGGCTCTTGCTGCTGGGCGGAGCCGCGTTTGCGCTCGCCGGCGGCTGGCCCCTGCTCAGCGCCGAGCTCGCGCCCAACTACGGCGCCAGCGTGCTGCCCAGCATGTTGTGCTGGGGCGTGGCCAACTCGCTGCTGCAGCCCACACTGTTCGCCACCGCGGACGCCGCGCCCGAAGGCCAGCTCTCCTCGGCGTCCGCGCTGCTCACCACGGCGCGGCAGCTGGGCTCGGCCGTTGGGGTTGCGCTGCTCGTGGCCGTGTTGCGAGCCGCGCCCGGGCTCGACGGCATCCGCAGCGGCTGGCTGATCGTGCTGGGCAGCGGCACTCTGCTGGGCGCACAGGGGCTGCGCGCAGCCGTGCCCGGCAGCTCGCCCGGAGCAGAGGCCAGCCCTGCTCCGGCATCCACGCCTGGCTGAGCGCGAGGAGTGTTCAGCGCCTTGGCCTGCTCGAGAGGGGCCACTTCACCAACCAATCGTGCCAGTGGGGGCGTGGGGGGCGCTGCGGCGACCCGGGAAAGATGATGGACAGGCCACCCTGGACCGCCGCCAGCTCCTGCTCACTCAGCTCTTCTTCACCGGCGCGCTCTTCATTTCGGGACATCTCTATCTCGCTCCTATCGCGCGGCACCGTGCCGCATGCCCTGACTCGGAGCAAACTGCAGCAACGTTGCGCACGGGTGCACCGATGTCGCCGCCGCGCACCCACTCGCCCTCGCCTGCGCTAGGCTACACCCGGAGGTTCAATGTTCGTAGCCGTGTACTGGTGGCGCATCAAGCCAGGGAAAGAGGAGCAGTTCCGCCAGGCCTGGCGGCGCGGCACGGAGCTCATCACCGCCCGATACGGCTCCTTCGGCTCACGGCTGCACCGCGACCGTGACGGCCGCTTCGTCGGCTACGCAGAGTGGCCCGACTACGAGACGTGGCAGCGCGCGTTCGACGCCAAGATGGTCTACGACGACCCGGAGACCCGCGCGCGCTTCGTCGACGCCATCGCCGAAGGTCCGCCCGATGGCAAGCCCGTGTTCACGATGGAGGTCACGGACGACCTGCTGCTGCCGGCGGAATAGCCGCTGAGCTTGACAGGCGCTGGGGCCCGTACCAGACCGATCGGGCCCGCGATGGAACCCTCGTTGCAGCTGCCTGAGCCTCGCAGTGACTCGCGAGATGCCTCGCAAGATGACCCGCGCCGTGATTCGCGAACCGTTTCGCCCGGCGCCGCGCAGGTTGCGCCAGCAGCGGCCCCCCGGTTCCCCCCCGGTCCACCCGCGGTGGGTAACAACCCGCTTTCCCTGCTGCGCTACGCGCGCGCCCTGAACCGGGACGTGATCGAGTTTCAGCGCCAGCGCTTCGCGGCGTACGGCGATACGTACACCTCGCGGGTGGGCAAGGTGGTGATCCTGGTCACGCGCGAGCCGGCGTTCATCCAGCGGGTGCTGGTGGAAGACGCACACAGCTACCAGAAGCCGGAGTCGGGCCTGGCCGCGGCGCAGCTGAAGCGGGTGCTGGGCAATGGCCTGGTGTCGTCCAACGGTGAGCTGTGGAAGGAGCAGCGCCGGCAGGTGCAGCCGGCGTTCGGCGCGCAGCACGTGCGCAGCTACGCGAGCGCCATGGTGGAGGCGGGCGAGCGCTGGGTGCAGCGCTGGCCACAGGGCGCCACCATCGACGTCAGCGAACAGATGATGGGGCTCACTCTGCAGATCGTGGCGCGGGTGCTGATGGGGGAAGAGATTCGCTCGGAGCACGATGAGCTGGCGCAGCTGATGCGGGCCTTTCGCGCTTCTGCCGCCAGCCTCACCTCGGCGGTGCCGGCGTGGCTGCCCTACCCGCCGCGCTGGCGCGAGGCCAAGACGCGGGCTCGCCTGCGCGCGCGGCTGGAGCAGCTGATCGAGCGCCACCGCCAGGCGCGCTCTGACCTGAAGAGCAATTGCTTGCTCTCGGTGCTTGCCCAGCAGCTGGAGCAGCC
>JAICQL010000352.1 GCA_025937895.1 Polyangiaceae bacterium
TGATCGCGCACGGTGAGCAGGGCGCGCCCGGACTCGCGCTCGAGCTCCACCTCCACGCTGGTGCCGTCCTCCGTGAAGCGCACGGCGTTGCGCACCACGTTCTCGATGGCGCGGCGCAACAGCTCTCGGTTGCCGCGCACCGGCGACGGCGCGCTGAGCCGCGCTTGCACCCGGCAGCCGCGCTGCTCGGCCTCGAGCGCCGCGTCATCGACGATCTGCTGGGTCAAGCTGGCCAGCTCCACCGGCTCGGCCTGCACCGCCTTCTCGGCCTCCAGCTGGTGCAAGGTCAAGAGCTCGCCGATCAGCGCATCCAGCCGCGCCGTGTCGCGCTCGATGCGCTCGAAGGCGCTGCCCAGCTCCGGCGGCGAGCGGCGGCGGATCAGCTCCAGCGCGATGTTCAGGCGAGTCAGCGGCGAGCGCAGCTCGTGCGACATGTCGCGGCGCAGCCGGCGCTCGGACTCGAGCAGCGCCGCGATGCGCTCCGCCATCACGTCCAGGTCACGGCCCAGCGCCTGCGTCTCGCTGTCGGCGCCGGCCAGCGCCGAGCCGACGCGCACGGACAGATCGCCCGCCGCCATCTGCTGCGTGGCCGCGCGCAGGCGCCCGATGGGGCGCGAGAGGTAGCGCGCGAGCAGCAAGCTCACGAGCCCCGTGACGAGCACGATGGCCGCCAGCCGGTAGGGCAAGGTGTCCGGCATCAAGAAGAATAGCCAGCGCGAGCGCCGCGGCCCCTCCGCCAGCACCACGTAGCGCGGGTCACGCTCCAGCACCGCCGCCGTGAGCTCCATCTCTGCCGCGCGAAAGGCCATGCGCTCGGGCGAGCTCTGCGCTTGCGCCAGCAGCTCGCCTCCGCCCTCGATCGGCTGCCCCAGCACCAGCTGGCCGTCGCGATACAAGGCCAGGCGCTGATCGCGAGGGTCGTGCTGCTGTAACGCCGCGTCGCAGCGCTCCAGCCCCTGGAGCTGGCACAAGAGCGCGTTTTCGCCGCGGGTCACCGCCAGGCGCGCCAGAAACCGCTGCCGCTGCTCACCGGCCTCGGGCGGAAAGGCGTACGCATGGATCAGCGCAAACACGCCCACCAGCAAGGCCATGGCCAGCCACATGAAGGTCAGCAGGCGCAAGAACAGGCTCTTCATTTGCCCCCCTGCACCAGGATGTAACCGGCGTTGCGCACGGTCTTGATGCGCTCACCGTGCGGGCCCTCGCCCAGCTTCTTGCGCAGGTTGGAGACGTGCATGTCGATCGCCCGATCATAGGCGCTCAGGCGCCGCCCCAGCACCCGCTTGGCCAGCTCCTCGCGCGCGACCACCTTGCCCGCGTGCTGTGCCAGCACCTCGAGCAGATCGTATTCGGCGGTGGTGAGATCGAGCTCGGCGCCGCGCACCCGCGCCACCCGCGCCGACGGCAAGAGCTCCAGATCATCCACGCGCAGCCCGCCAGGTGCAGGCTCGGGAGAGTGCGCCACCGTCGCGCGCCGCTGGATGGCGCGCACCCGTGCCACCAGCTCGCGCGGGTTGAAGGGCTTGGGCAGGTAGTCGTCCGCGCCCAGCTCCAGCCCCACGATGCGATCCACGTCCTCGCCCTTGGCGGTGAGCATGATCACCGGTACGCCCGGGTTCTGCTCGCTCTTGCCCTGGCGCAGCCGGGTCAGCACCTCGAAGCCGTTCAGGCTGGGCAGCATGATGTCGAGCACGACCAGGGTGAAGGGCTCACTCTGTGCGCGCAGCAGCCCCGCCCGCCCGTCACCGCTGCTCTCCACCTGATAGCCCTCTTGACCGAGCAGCTCTGCCAGCAGCTCACACAGCTCCGCGTCGTCATCGATCACCAGGATGCGCGGCGACTCGCCCGGGGTGGAGGTCATCGCCCGCGCGAGCCCCGAGAGAGCATGCTCGACTCGCTCATGGTCGGCTCCATCATGTTCCGGAATCTAACTCCCGCGCGCGGCTGCGTCAGCCGGCGGCCGGCGTTCCTGACAATCCTTGACAAAGGTCGACCCCCCTTGAAATCGCCTGCCTCACATTCAAGGCATGAAGCCTTCGAGACCGAGCTCACCCGGCGGCCGTGGCCCGCGCCGGGTCACCCTGGCCGCGCTGTGCCTGACTGCACCTGCGGCCCTGCTGGCTCCCGCGCTGGTCAGCGCCAGAGAGCCCGCCGCCGAGCCCCCAGCAGCACCCGCCGCACCGGCAGCCTCTGGCACGGCGCTGTCGGCAGCCGAGGCGGTCCGGCGCGCCGCTACCGGTAACCCCTCCCTGCGCGCGGCCCTGCTCGATGCCAGAGCGGCGGGGCACGCGCTGCGCGCCGAAGATGGCGCTCGCGATCCCAGGCTGGTGGTGGCGCTGGAGGGCGAGCACTCGCAGGTCCAGGCGCGCGCCGGCTCGGCGCAGGACCCGGACAATACCGTCGCCTCCAGCGACGCTGCGCGCCGCACGATCGATGACGCCGTGCGCTCGCGAGCGGCGCTCTCCTACACGACCGAGATCGGCACAGAGCTGGAGCTGGGCACGGCCGCGGGCGTGTCCTGGGAGCGGCGGCGCTGGAGTGGCCTCCAGCCGCTGCCCAGCAACCTCAACCTGGGGCCCACGTACACCGCCGAAGCGTACCTGAGCGCGCGCCAGCCCCTGGCACGCGGCGCCGGGCGCGACGTGCAGCTCGCGCCGATCCGACAGGCGGAAGCCGGCGCGCGCGCTGCCAGCAGCCGCGCACGGCAGACCGCCAGCCAGACCGCGCTGGACGTGCTCGAGACGTACTGGTCGCTGTGGTACGCCGAGCGCGGCGTGGCCGTGCAGGAGCAGGCATACGCCGTTGCACAGAGCTTGGTGCGCGACGCCGAGCTACGCGCCAACCAGCTGGGCACCGCGGCGCGGGTCGACATCTTGCAGTTCTCCACCTCCGCGGCCAGCATCGCGGACGCTCTCTCTCGCGCGCGCATCGAGCAGCGCAACACGGCGCTGGAGCTGGGGCGCCTGCTCGGGCTGAGCCCCGAGGACTCGCGCGCGCTCGTGGCCGGCGACGAGCCGCCGGAGCTGGGCTTGCCCGCGCTGGCCGCGCTCAGCGAGCAGCTGGAGCAGAGCTCGCCCGCGCTGGCCGCGCTGCGCGCGGACCTGGAGCGCGCCCGCAGCCGCACGGCGGTGGCGCGCAACCTCGATCAGCCGCGCGTCGACCTGTTCGCGCGCGCGTCTGTAGGCACGCTCTGGGACGAGACCAGTAATTTTTCGCTGAGCGGCGGGCGCCCGGCATACGGCGTGCTGGGCGGCATCGAGCTGGAGCTGCCGCTCGGCGGCGGCCGCTTCACCTCCGACGCCGCGGCTGCCGAGCTGGAGCTGGAGGCCGCCGAGGAGCGCTATCGCGCCGAGCTGCAGTCGCTCGCCGCGCGGGCCAGCGCGCTCAGCGCCAGCCTGGAGGCGGCGCGCGAGCAGATGGCGCTCAGCGCGCAGACAGCCGAGAGCGCGCGAGCGCTGGCCGAGGCGGAGCGCCAGCGCCTGAACCTGGGCACCACCACCGCGCGCGACGTGGTCAGCGCCGAGCAGACCGCACGCGAAGCCGAGCTGCGCCGCCTGCAGGCGCAGGTCGCGCAGCTCTCCACCCGCTTTCAGCTGGAGCACGCCGCGGGCACGCTGCTCGCGCGCTTCGCCAGCCCTGTGAGCTGACCAGCTCCGAGTCCAACCACTCCCCACGAGGAAATGCTCATGCCCAAGATGAAGAAATATGTCCTGTCGTCCGCCGGTGCCCTGCTGGTGGCCACTGCCGCGGCCCTGGGCTTTGCCTGGCAGAAGGGCGACGGCAATGCGCCGCTCGCGCCCACGGTCAACGTACAGCGCGGCAATCTGATCGAGACCGCCGCGGCCTCCGGCAAGATCGAGCCGGACGTGCAGGTCGAGGTCAAATCACGGGTCGCTGGTCAAGTGATCGAGGTGCTGGTGAAGGAGGGCGACACGGTGCAAGCCGGCCAGCTGCTGGTCAAGCTGGACCCGGTCGACGCACAGCGCCAGCTGAGCAGCGCGCGGGTGGCCCGGAGCCGCACGCTGGCGGACGTGCAAGCCGCCAAGGCGTCCCTGGCCATGGCAGAGCTGGAGCAGAGGAACAGCTCCGTCACCGAGTCGCTGGCGCGCGAGAGCGCCGAGCTCGGGCTCAGCTCGAGCGACGCCGCGCGCAGCGCCGGCCACGCCACCCGGGTGGCGAGCTCCAAGGTGACCCTGGCGCGCGCGCAGCTGAGCGCCGCGCAGGGCGCGCTGGCCGCGGCGGACCTGAGCGTGCAAGACGCCGAGCTGCGACTGAAGGAGACCAGCATCTACGCGCCCATCTCCGGCACGGTGCTGGACGTGGCGGTGGAGAAGGGCACGCTCGTGTCCTCCGCGCTCACCAACGTGAGCGGCGGCAGCGCGGTGATGACCCTGGCAGATCTGTCCGATCTGCGCATCGTGGCCACGGTGGACGAGGCGCAGATCAGCCGCGTCGCGGAGGGGCAGCGCGTGGACATCCGGGTCGACACCTACGGCGAGCGCGTGTTCAAGGGCGTGGTGGCGCGGGTCAGCCCGCTCGGCGTGGACACCTCCAGCGTGGTCACCTTCGACGTGGAGATCGCGGTCAAGGACGAGGCGGCCGATCTGCTGCGCTCGGGCATGAGCGCCGATATCGAGATCGTCACCTCCGAGCAGAAGGATCAGCTGCTGGTGCCGCTCCTGGCGGTGCAGTCGCAGGGCAAGCGCCGCTTCGTGCAGCTGCCCAGTGGTGAGAAGCGCAGCGTGGAGCTGGGCGGCACGGATGGCTCGCACATGGTCGTCGTCTCGGGCCTGAACGAGGGTGAGCAGGTGCTCGCCAGCGCGCCGGCGCCCGCGGCGGCAGCCAACCCCCGCCAGGGCCAGGGCCCCATCCCCGGCATGGGCATGGGTGGTGGCCGGAGGAACCGCTGACATGACCGCTCCCATCGTGATCAGCGAGCTGAGCAAGGTGTACGGCATGGGCAAGGCCGAGCTCGAGGTGCGCGCCATCGATCGCATCAGCTTCCAGGTGGAGCGCGGCGAGTCGCTGGGCATCATCGGTCCCTCGGGCTGCGGCAAGTCGAGCTTGCTCAACATCCTGGGCTGCCTGGATCGCCCCAGCGAGGGCCAATACCTGCTGGAGGGTCGCGACATGGCCACCCTCGACGACGACGAGCTGGCCGCGCTGCGCAACCGCCACATCGGCTTCGTGTTTCAGAGCTTCAACCTGCTGCCGCGGCTGAGCGCGGTCGAAAACGTGGAGCTGCCCCTGCTCTACTCCTCCACCAAGAACAGCCGGCAGCTGGCGCACGCCGCGCTCGAGCGAGTGGGGCTGAGCGCTCGCGCTCGGCACCTGCCCTCGGAGCTGTCCGGCGGCCAGCGCCAGCGCGTGGCCATCGCCCGCGCGATCGTCACGCA
>JAICQL010000412.1 GCA_025937895.1 Polyangiaceae bacterium
AGCGCCGTAACGACATGGGGGTGAATATCGAGAACCTGGAGCACCGGCTCGATCGCAGTGTGCAGCAAGCTCTCTCGATGGCGGCGGAGAAGGCTCGCCAGCTGAGCAAGACTGTACAGGAGTCGCTGACTGCACATCCTGCCTACACGGGCTCTCGACCGGATCAGGTCGGCAGCATCATGACGCAGGGGGTGCTGGTCTGCTCGGCGGATGACTCGCTGGCGCGCGCCGCTGAAATCATGTGGCAGCGGGACTGCGGCATCGTGCCCGTGGTCGACGAAAAGTACCATGTGGAAGGCGTGATCACCGATCGCGATCTGTGCATGGCCGCCTACACCAAGGGTCGAGCGTTGCACGACATCTGCGTGGCAGACGTGATGTCGCGCTCCGTACATCGCTGCTCGGCGGAGGACTCGCTCGCGCGGGCCATCGCCATCATGGCTGAGGCACGGGTGCGGCGCCTGCCGGTGGTCAACCCAGAGCAACAGCTGGTAGGCATCTTCTCGCTCGCCGACCTGGCGCGAGCGGCACCGGTCCTGGGGCAGCGTGAGACCGAGCAACTGGCGCTACAGCTGCTGAGCGCCGTGTCCCAGCGCCGGCACCCGACATCCGCCGCCGAGTGAAGCCGCCGAGTGAAGCCGCCGAGTGGAGCCGGAGGTTGCGCGGCACCGTTTCCGCCATCCTGTGCTGGAGCGCAGCCCGCACGCCCCGGGCTCTCCCCTGGGAGCCGTAGCTACGCTCCGCGGCCCGAGGCGAATTGTCGGGCCCTGCAAGACCTGCGCAGTGGCGCGAGCAGGTGCAAGGTGTTGCGCGATCATGCACTCCGCACCCGCAGGGAAGGCATCGTCGCGAGCTCACCTCAGCGCCGGATATTGCGATGAGCGGTGGAGAGTGAGTCTCCTTCGCGCTCCTGAGTCAGCCCGCGCGCGCTCGAGAGCTTGGTGTCGCCGTGCGGATCGTTGGAGCGCGCCACGGAGTGCTCGTGAGCGCGCTCGGGGCGCCCGTCCGCCAGTGACCACGGGCTCAGCCCGGCCTCGCTGAGTGGCCTGCTGCTGCCGGGTCTGCCCGCTGCCAGCGTGTGCTCTGGCGCGGGCTGCGCCCGCAGCCGCTCCGGGCTCTCGGGAGGGCTCGCTTCCGGTGTCTCGAACTCGGGCGCGAGCAGCGGTAGCTCCTGGACCAGCCGCTCGCGGGCGCCCGGACTGAGCAACCCTCCGAGCACCCGACACACCACCTGCACATGCTCGGTGGCGATCGATAGCCGTCGCTCTTCGTGCGCCGCGGCCACGCGGTAGAGCTCTTCGGGCGGCAGCTGCCCCCCGTAGCAGCCCCTGCGCAGGGGGCTGGACCAGGGCGCGTCGATGTCCTCTGCCAGCGCCTCTGCCTCGTCGTCGGTCAAGGCGCTGCGCAGCGCCGTCAAGGTTGCCTCGAGCGCAGAGCGCGCTTCCGCCGCAGACGCGAAGGGAGCCGCCTCGAGTAGCCGTTCGACAACCGTTTCTTCACTGATGGACATGGTTCTCCTCCCAGCTAAATCCAGCTCGCCAGCGCTCTGCGCGTGGACGACCGCTGCCTGAGCGGGTCACGCTGCACATCGCGTGCCGCCTCTCTGGTTAAGACTTGCCCCTCATCGCCACGCCAGTGCGCTCAAATCATCGTACTGCACGGCGACGAGCGGAGAGGTGATACCAGCTCGCCTGGATCCGGGAAGGGCGGCGCAGCAGAGGCAGCCGGTTGAGGCGGCGAGGCATGGCGATTGCTTCACACCGGCAGGTAAGCCAGCAGCGCCGCGCGGTGCAGTGCCGCCCATGTGCATTAACTCGGAGGGATCACATGTCCATCGAACATCTGGTCAGCAAACCTGTTTCCTCGCTCTCACCCAGCGCCAGCTGCGCGGAGGCCGCGCGCCGCATGCGGCGCGAGAACATCGGCTGTGTGGTGGTCGTGCAAGACGGCGCGCCCGTCGGCATCGTCACTGACCGTGACCTCACCTTGC
>JAICQL010000292.1 GCA_025937895.1 Polyangiaceae bacterium
GGCGCCGCCATCCGCAGCGGCGTGGGCAATGACGTCGAGCAAGCAGAAGCTGGTCTTGTCCCCCTGCGCCAGGATCTCGCCCACCGTGTTGCCAGAGCTGCGCTCGCGCAGGCGGTACACTGCCCAGTCGTCGAAGTGCGTGTGGCGGTGCGTGGGGTGATACGCAAACGTGCCCGCCACTCGATCCCAGTGGCTACCGTCGGCGCGATAAATGCGCTGCAGCACCTCCTGAGCATCGGGGGCGACGATGGTACTGCCGCGCACCTCCAGCGCGCCCGCGCCGATGTTCGGGGTGGAGGTGGTCAGCCGCAGCAGGCGCCGCCCCGGCAAGGTGCTGCGATCGATGCGCACGTCACGCAACGCAGCACCATCCACGATCAAGTCCGGCAACAGGTCGCCCTCGTCCTCCCCGGCCCCCACCAGCAGCAGTGGCAGCACCACCAGGCACAGCTGCCGAGACACGGACTGAAATTTCACGCGCACGCTCCCTCCGCCGCCAGACCCACGCGAGTTGCTGACGGCAGCAAGCGCTGTGCCATGTGCAGCGGTGTGCTGGAGCGCGGGCTCAGGGCTGAGAGGGACGGGTTTCGATCGGGGGGGTCAGGGCTAAGGGGTCATGGGGGTCGAAGGGGTCGAAGGGGCAAAGGGGATCAGACCAATACGGTGGCGCACGACTCCTTGCGGCCCTCGCTGGGGCACATCGGGTCGCCAGTGACCCCTAACAGGAAAGCCCCGGCTGGGGCCTTTACGCCGGAGCATCCCGGCGCTGGTTGACCCCTTCGACCCCCTCCAATCCCGCCCCCCCCCTCCGCCACCGCATCACTGCGGCGGCAGGATGGCCAGCGTCTGCAAGCGCCCGTCGCTGCGACCCAGCACGTCCGACGGCGCCGGCACCGGCAGGCTCTGCGTGTCGCGATCCACCTGGTTCATGGTGACCACCACATCGTCGAACACCTCTGCCAGATCGATGCCCGAGCCCTGCACGTTCACACCCACCGGGTTGGAGGTGATCATGCCGGTGGAGGCGGTCAGCTTGGCGCCCTCGAGCAGCAGCATGCCCACCACCGAGCTGGTGCGGATGTCGAAGGTATCGAGCTCCAGGCTGGCGCCGGACAGCGCCGCCAGACCGCCGCCGCCGGCCTCGTGCACGCTCAGATCGAACAGCCCCAGCTTGGTCTCCGCCGGCAAGGGCGTGCCGTCGCGCCGCGGAAACTGCGCGAGCAGCGCGGGCGTGCCGCTGTCGGGGCCGGCTGCCAGCAGCGCGTAGTCCTTGCTGCCGCTGATCGCGACCCGGTTCAGCTCCACCTGCGAGCCCGAGCTCACCTCCACCCCGCGCCCGCCGATGGTGGAGGCCTCGGTGGCGGCGATGTTCAGATCGTTGATGTTGGCGATGGAGCCGAGCGAGACGGACAGCGCCAGGCCGTGGCTCCTGGAGACGCTCAGGCGATCTGCCGTGAGCCGCGCGCCCACCACGTCGATGCCCACCCCCGCGCCGCCCGCGGGCGCCTGCGTCTCGTCGATGGCCACATCGAACAGCTCGAGGTTGGCACCCTGCGCCGCCCAGATGCCGGACGTCGAGTTGCGCAGCAGCGCGCCGCGCTCCACGCTGACCGTGGCGCCCACCACCTTCAGGCCCTCGCCGGAGGCAGCCCCGCTGGTCGCGCTGACGCTGCTGGCGGTATCGCTGACCAGCACGTCGCCGAGCAGTGCCTCGGTGCCGCCACCGTCCACGAAGATACCGGTGCCGGCATTGCCCGCCAGCACCACCCGCGTGCCGTCCGCCACCACGCCAGCCTGCAAGGTCAGGCCCGCCGTGGCGGCCCCGCTCTCGAGCGCGCGCGTGCCGCTGATGTTCACGTCGGCCAGGGTCACCTCCACCCCCGCGCCCGACACGGCCACGCCGCTGTCCAGATTGTCGCGCACGATGACGTGATCCAGGTTCAGGAGCCCGGCTGCCGACGCGCTGGTCATCGCCGTGGAGTTCACGAACAGGATGCCGCCGGAGCGGGCCGCTGGATCCGCGCCGCGCGTCTCCAGCACGCTCACGTCGGTCAAGAACACCTGCGGCGCGGGCCCGCTGACGAGCACGCCGTATTCGCCGCTCTGCGCGATGATGCCGCGGTTCACGCCCACCGCCGGAGCGCCCTCTGGATCGCTCACCAGCAGGCCCACCCCGCGCACCGCCTTGCCGTCGACGGTGACGGGGCGCGTATCGCTGATGCGCAGATCGTTCAGATCCACGTCCAGGCGCGGGCCCGAGATGTACACGCCGTACTCCGCGTTGCGCGCCAGCACCAGCTGCTGGGTGTTGCCGGTGGAGCTGTCGATGTACAGCGCGCGGCTGGTGGCCGTGCCCACCTTGCGCGTGTCGACGATGCGCGTATCTGTCAGCTCGAAATCGGCGCCGCCCGTGACGCTGACCCCGTTGGCGTTGTCTGCCAGGGTGGCCTGCGCCACACCCACGTCGCCGCCGGTGAAGGACAGCGCCGCGCCGGTGCTGCCCGCCACCACCACGCTCTCCAGCCGCACGGTGCCCGCCTGCGTGAGCAGACCGCCGCGGGTGCGCAGCAGCGCCAGCCGGGTGGCAGTGATGCTGGGCCCCGCTTCACCCAGGATGCCCACCCCGGCGTTACCGGCGGCGTCGTCGCCGAGCGCCGCGGGATCGGCGATGATGGCGTCGGTCAGGGTGACGGCGCTCTCGCCGCCGTTCACGCGCAGGCCGAGCGGGTTAGCCGTGGCCAGGAAGCGCTCCGCCACCAGCTCGCCGCCGCTGGAGACGTTCACCGCCGTCCCGCTGAGCGAGCCAGCCGTCGCCGACGCGGTGCCGGTGATCATCGTGTCGGTCAGGAACGCGGTGCTGTTGGCGCCCTGGATCACCACGCCGGAGTCGCGATTGCGCGCGAGCACTGCGCGGGTCAGCTCCAGATTAGCGCCGCTGCTCACCACCGCGCCCTGCGCCTCGCTGTCCGTCACGATCACGTCCAGCCCCACCACCGTGCTGCTCGCGCCGCTGACGTTGATGGCGGCGCCCGCGCCATCCAGCAGTGCAACACTGGTGAGATCCGCTTCGCCGCCCGCCACCACGCTGAGCGCGGTGCCCGCCGCACCGGCGCCGTTGGCGCGCGTGCCGTTGATCGACACGTTGCTCAAGCTCACCCCCGCCCCCGCGCCCACGCTCACGCCCGTGGCCAGCGGCCCCAGGATCTGCACGTTGCTCACCTGCGCGCCGCCGCCGGTGACGGAGATGCCCGGGCGGTTACCGCTGATGGTGACCTCGCTCAGGCGCGCGTTCTGCGCGTTGAGCCGCACCGCCGCTGCCGCCTCGTCCGTGCCGCCCGGGCTGATGACGGTGTTGCCGGCGCAGGCGCCGACCAGGGCCACGCCGATCTGCACGTCGACGGTGGTCGCGTACGTGCCCGCCGCCAGCGCGATGATGTCGCCGTCGAACGCCGCGGCCAGCGCCGCTGCCAGGCCCATCGGCGCCGCGCGGGTCAGGCCCGCGCCCTCGCCCGTGGCGGTGCCGTTCGGGCTCACGAACAGGATCTGGGTCGCGCCGCCGGAGCCTGCAGAGCTGCGGATCTCCGCGTCCGAAGGCCAGTCCGCAGGGCAAGCCCGTGCCGACACCGGCGCGCAGGTGCTGCCGAAGCGCGGCATGGCATCCTCCCCGCAATCGTCGGACCAGCTGGCGCGGCAGGCGGTGAAGCCGCTGACCCCCTCGACCGCCAGTGTTCCACCGGAGGCGGTGTGCAGCCCGGGCAGCGCAGCCGAGCCCGCCGGACAGGCCCAGTTGATGAACGCGGGCGGCGCCGGATCACACAAGCCGTCCGTGATGCCGGCGGCGCAGTCTGCCAGGGTGCCGGGCGCAGGCGCAGCGGGCAGGCACACCCCGTCCTGCACGCCCGAATCACAGTCCTCCGCCACTGCCAGGAGCGGAACATCGGGCTGGCAGATGTTCTGATCGACGCGGTTGGAGGGGCACTCCCCCTGACCGCGCGGACCGCCGCTGCCGCCACCTTCGTCTCCGCCTTCCTCGCCCTCTTCACCCCGTGCCTCGCCGAGCTCCTGATAAATGGTCTCCGAGCAACCAGAGGCGATGACCAACAGCGAAGCCAACACGGTCGAAGCTGCGACAAAGGAATATCTCGAAGTCATGGTGCGTCTCTCCCGGCCCGAAGCCGCGTGAGGCACCTACCCCTCCGGTAGGTAAACCTCGCACACGGTGAGCGCGTGATGATGAGACGCCCGCTTTCGCGATTCAAGGTGATAGCGTTTTTCGGGCCCTTGGCCTCCGCTCGCCGCCAGCGCCGCACGCCCTTTCGTTCCGTTTTCCGCCGGCTCGTTTCGGCCCGTCGCAGTGGGGGATGCTTTGTGCTCGCGCGTCCCCATGGCCGCGCTAGCCTGCGCTCCGCTCTTCCTCTCTGACCATGCGCGCAGCTCCCCGGTACCGCACCGCTCACTCGGGCGACGTAGCCTCCATCGTTCAGCTGGTACACAGCGCCTATCGGGGCGATGCCAGCCGCGCGGGCTGGACCACCGAAGCCGATCTGCTCGACGGGCAGCGCACCGATCCAGAAGAAGTGGCCGAGCTGGTGCTGGCCGCTGACAAGCGCCTGCTCTTGAGCGAGCTCGAGGGCGAGCTGTGCGGCTGCGTGCTGGTGAAACACCAGCCACCCGCGCTGGCCCACATCGGCATGTTCGCGGTGCGCCCGACCTTGCAGGGCCAGGGGCTCGGCAAGGGGCTGCTCGCCGAGGCCGAGCGCGTGGCGCGCAGCGAGCTGGGGGCGCAGCGTGCCGAAATGACCGTGATCGAACAGCGCCCCGACATCCTCGCCTGGTACCAGCGGCGCGGTTATCGCCTCACCGGAGCGAGCGAGCCATTTCCGTACGATGATCCGCGCTTTGGCCTGCCGCGCCGCCCGGATCTACGCTTCCTGGTGCTGGCCAAGTCACTCGCCTAGCGGCAGCTGCGGGAACGAGCGATTCACTCGTCCCTTCAGCCGTGGCGCGGGTCGCCAGCGGAAAGGACCCGACATGATCGCACCCTCTCGCTGGCTGCTCGCGGCGACCCTCCTCGCCAGCGCCAGCAGCGCCTCTGCTCAGAGCGCCAGCGCGCAGCCTCGAGCTGCCGCTGCACCACGACAGCAGAGCACAGTTCCAGTGGAGCCAAGCGCCATGAACCTGGCCCAGGTGCGCGAGCAGCTGGCCAAGGTATCGGCAGAGCTAAAACGAGCCGAGCTGCAGAAAGACGAGCCGCTGCGCCAGCAGCTGCTCGCGCGGCAGCGCGCGCTGCGCGAGCAAGAGGCGCGCGAGAACCAGCGCCGCCGCGCGCGGCTGCATCTCCTTGGCGGACAGCTCGGCGGGCAGAAGCCCTCCGACAGCGCGCCAGGCGCGGGCAGCAATGGCAGCAACGCCCCGTCCGCGCCGCGAGATAGCAGCAGCAGCGCTCCGGGCGCCGGAGCGATCCACACCAGCACCAGCCCCGCGAGCGCCGGCACGCAGCCGGGCGCCAGCGGCGCGCCTGTGGCCGCCGCCAGCGCCGCCAGCGCCGCCAGCGCGGAGAGCAGCGAAACAAAGCCGCCCGCCACGGCCAGGAAGAAGAAGGCCAGGAAGCCCGCGAAGAAGAAGAAGCCGGCGGCCAGAGCCACCAAGCGCTGACCGGTCGCCACTCTGCGGCTCGCGGCGCCGCGCGGCGCCGCGCGCGCCGCTTTGCCCACGCTCACGCACGCCCGTTCCGGCACAGCGCGCGGACCGATCGGGCGCAACGCATGCTGCGTTAATCGATTACCGAACGATCGTTTCAGGTCTCCGGCCAGGGTCCGTTTTTCGAGCTGTGGGAGCCTCTGCCGATCGCGCGCCACCGGCCCTCGCCGGCTACCTACCGGCGCAGCTGATCGCCCACAGTTACCTGGGCAGCCTCTGGATCGCGCTCGATCAGCGCCAGGGTACGCCCGGCAGACCGGTGCTGCTGCGCCGCCTGCAGCTGCAGGAGGGCATCTCCAGCGAGGCGCTGCAGCGCATGGCCTGCGCCGGCCGCGACGCCATGGCGCTCAGCCACGAGAACGTGTTGCACGTGCTCGCGGTGGTGCAGCAACGAGACTCGCTGGCGATCGCCTACGAATACGTGGAGGCCGAGCCGCTGCGCTCGCTGCAGGACTGGGCGACTCAGCGCAATCTGCGCTTCCCGGTGGCGGTGAGCTTGCGCATCGTCAGCGACCTCGCTCGCGGCATCAAGGCGCTGCACGGCACGCTCGCCGGCTGGCCCAGCGCGCCACCGTTCGGCGGTGTCTCACCCGACAGCGTGCTGGTCGCGCGTGACGGCCGCACACGGCTGTGCGACGCGCTCACCGCCAGCTGCGCCACCCTGCTCGAGGGGCTGAGCCTCAACGTGGCCAAGCTGGCGTACACCGCGCCCGAGCAAGCGTACGCCACGGCGCCGCTGGCCCCCGCCTCCGACGTGTTCAGCTGCGGCGTGCTGCTCTGGGAGCTCCTGGCGGGCACCCGCCTGCTCAGCGGCTCGCGGCCGACCGTCGAGCGCAAGCTGCTCGAGCACGACTGGCCACGGCTGGCCGTGCAACTGTCCGGGCAGAGCATCGCGCCCAGGCTGCTGGAGCTGGTCGAGCGCTGCCTGTCCAGCGACGCCAGCAAGCGCCCGCCCACCCCCGCCGCGCTGGCGAGCGAGCTCGAGCAGTGCGGCGAGGCCATGGCGCAGCTGCCCGAGGTGGCGCGCTTCATCGGCGATCTGGCCACCTCCCACTTCGACCAGCGCAAGCTGGCGGTGCGCGCCTCGCTGCTGCTGCCGGCCGCCACTGCCGCCAGTGCGCTCGAGCTGCCGGCGCAACCCCCGTCCAGCACGCTCGACCCGCCCGCAGAAGTTGCAGCCAGAGAGACACCAGCAGCAGCGGTTGCAGCTGGAGAAACACCAGCCCCCGCCATCCCGCTGCCCCCGCTCGCATCCTCACCGGCTCCGCAGCGCTCCTTGCCGGCGGCGCCCCGCGCGAGCGCAGCCAGCCTGCGCATCCCGCTGCCCTCACAGCTGGGCAGCCTCTCACCGCGCTCGCCCATCTCCACCCCCGCCGCCACTTCCTCCCCGTCCACCCCCCGCAGCCCGCTCTCCGGCGCTGCAGCGACAACTCCGGCAAACGCTGCAACAGCCGGCTCTGTAAGTTCCAGAGCTGCAACTCCCGGCGCGGCCGCTCCCGGTCGCTACTCGTTTCCCGGCGCCCCTGCTGGCAGCTCCCTCGCACGCATCCCACTCGTGCGCACCGGAGTGCCCCGCCCCCGCAACTCCCAGCTCTCCCTGCGCGCCGTCTCGCAGCCCGCACCCGCACCCGCACCCGATCTCGGCGCACCGGAACCCGCACCCGAGCCCTCGCTCTCCCCGCAGCCCTCTTCCCAGCCCCAGCCCTGTTCGCCGCCTCGAGCTTCTCCAGAGGCGCAGCCCTCTCCAGAGGCGCAGCCCTCCCCAGAAACGCAGCCCCCGCGCTCGTCGCATCCACCAGCGCCCGAGCCCTCCCTCGCTGCACGGCTCTCCTCGCCCGTGGAACCGGTTCTGAGAGAGGGGGGGTCGGAGCTGAGCGGACCCCTCGCAACACCTGGAATGCCCACCGTGCGCGAGCGCCCCAGCAGCGCGCCGGTACGGGCGAGATCGAGCGCCGCTCCCCCCGTCCCCATCTTCGGCTCGCGGCGAGTGCGCCGCAGGCGCGGCGCGAGCCAGCCGCCGCTCAGCGAAGCAGTCGATACGGAGCGCAACCCCCGCACGTCCACGGCGCCGCGCGTGTCCGCTCCATCGACCCCGCCCGACAGCGGCTGGCCCAGCGTGGCCCCGCCCGCACCACTGCCTCAGGCGGCGCCGGCCGTCGCCGCAGACAGCGACGCGCCGCTGTCGCAGGAGGCCGTGGTCATCCCGGAGCTGCGCGCGCTGCCCGCCGGCATGACGACCTTGATGGGCATCCCACTGCCGCCTCCGGTGAGGCTGCCGTCACCGCCACTGCCGTCACCGCCGCTGCCGCCGTCACCACTGCCGTCACCGCCACTACAGCCCCGCCTGGCCGCCGAAACGCCAGTCAGCTCGCCCGCCGTCGTCGTCATCCCTCCCGAGTCCTACGAGGACGACGCCTCGCTGCAGCCTGCCAGCTCACCGCCGTTGCCACTGGGCTCGCTGGTGCGCACCCTGGCGCCGCCCGCCCTGTCCGAGCCGCCCTCCAGCATGGCGCCCCGGCGCGAGAGCGGCTGGTCGCATCCGCCGGCGCCACGCTCGACGATGCGCGCCGTGCGGCGCCGCTCGTGGCTGGCCCGCGCCGGCGCAGCCGTGGCCCTGGGCGCGGCGCTGGTCACCGTGCTCTGGGTGCGCGATGCCGGCCAGGGCTCCGCGCCGGCGGCGGCCAGCGCGGCCGCGCTCGGCGCGGCCGCGCTGCCGCTGCCGTCCGAAGCAGAGCCGCCCAGCGCACAGCGCGCAGCGGACACCAGCGCGCCTGCCGCGGCTCCGGCACGCAGCTTGAGCGACGCGCAGCTGCTCGAGCTCTTCGCGCTCGA
>JAICQL010000214.1 GCA_025937895.1 Polyangiaceae bacterium
AGGTAGCTCCGCCGCCTGCGCCGACTCGCTCAGCGCATCAAAGCCCGCTCCGCTCGCGCCAAGCCCGCTCGTTGCAAGGCCGTTCGCCGTGAGGCCGCTCGTTGCAAGGCCGCTCGCGGCGAGCCCGCTCCCTGCGGGCGGCGGTGGCACGCTCTTCTGAGATACGCTTTCAGGGTTCGGCCCCGCAAATGCGCTGGGGCCCGGCGAGAGATCGCGCGAGATGCTGGAAGACACCTTACTCCATCCGTGAGAAGAAATATCCTCGACAGGACAGCGTGCTGCGCACCAGCGAGCGAGCCCTCGACCACGGGCGAGGACCCTCTAGTTGCACCAGAGAAACAGCCCGTCCGCAGCTAAACGGCCAGAAAAAAGCGGCCTCGAGAAAGCGGCGCGAGCCCTGCTCTGATGCTTGTGCGGCGCGTCAGCTCCTACGACATCCTCCTACCCCCGCCGCTAACGTCTGAGAAGCGAAATGTCGTACGGACGCGATCGATTTTTTGCTCCGCACGACCGAACAAAGCAGCACGTTCGAGGCGCTTTTCGAGTTTGTGTCAGCTCCGGGCCAGCAAGGTGTCACCACGCTGCCTCAACACGCGAGACAGCGTGCGACAGGATGGCAGGCGCGAACCATGCAGCGCCGTGCGCCCTGGAAAAAATCGATCGGTATACAGCGCGAGACGACCGCGCCAGGGCTGAGCAGCGCAAGCAACGGTGCTGACTACGCGAGCACGGCGGCACGAGCACGGCAGCGCACCAGTGTACCAGCGCGAGTTCAGCCGCTAGGCTCTGGCCATGGCTCAGCTCAGGATATCGAGCAAGAACGCGCTGTTTCAGCAGCTGCTCGCGCTGAAGGAAAATCGCCACAAGCGCCACCGGCTGGGCCTTTTCCTGGTCGAGGGCACCACAGCCATCGACGCGGCCGTGCGGCACGGCTGGCAGCTCCAGGATCTCCTGTATCCCGCGCAGCGGCGCCTCTCTGACTGGGCGCGCGCCCACCTGGCCAGCGGTGTGGCCCAGCGCACGGTGGAGATCGATCCTGCGCTGCTGGCCGAGCTGAGCGAACGTCACGAAGGGACGGAGCTGCTGGCGGTGGCCCGCCGGCGTGAGTCGCGGCTCGAGGAGCTGGCGCTCGTCGAGCCCTGGTTGCTGGTCGTTCTCGATCGCCCGAAGAGCCCGGGGAACGTCGGCAGCATCATCCGTACCGCCGTGTCGTTCGACGCAGCGGCGCTGATCATCACGGGGCACGCCGCCGATCCCTTCGATCCGGCGGGCGTGCGCGCCAGCGTCGGCACCCTCTTCGATCTACCGCTGGTGCAGCTGCAGGGGCACGAGCAGCTGCTCGCCTGGGTGGAGCAGCAGCGCGCCGAGCGCCCGCTGCGCGTGCTGGGCAGCGGGCAGCACGGGCCAGAGCGGCTCGCGGACGTGGACCTCGCGGGCAACCTGCTCCTGATCCTGGGCAACGAGACCCACGGCATCTCGCGCAGCTACGCGGAGCGCTGTGATCACTTCGTGCATTTACCCACCAGCCCCCGACAGTCGTCGCTCAACGTGTGCGCGGCCGCCGCGATCCTGCTGTACGAGGTGCAGCGCCAGCGCCATGCAGGCCGCTCAGCGGCGGCGGCAGCAACTCTGGCAGCAGCAGCCAGCGCAGCCAGCCTGGGCGCCACGTCAAGGTGAACGTCACGGCCATCCCGGCGGCGGCCAGAAGCATCACCCAGCTCAAGCCGCCAAAGCTCGCCCCCTCCGACCAGAAGCTCAGCGCCGCGCCCAGCAGCAGCCCCGCGCAGCCGCGGCCGAGCAGGCGCCGGCCCAGCTCGGGCGGAGGCGCGGTGCGAGGCGATGCTGCCGCGGCGGTCCGACATGAAACGGCAGAGAAGTGCGGCCGCTGCAGCAGGGCCAGACAGGCAAGCCCCAGGTAAGTGACGGCCAGTGCGCTCACGAGCAGCAAGGCTCAGCCCTCCACCAGGCTCTTTGCCGGCGCCAGCGCCGCGCCCTGCAGCGCCCTGCCCTGCAGCGAGCCGCTCTGAGCCGGCAGCGCGCGGCGCAGGCGCCGGGCCACCGCTGCGGCACAGGCGCCGCCCAGCAGCAGCAGCACGTCCACGCCTGCCACGCTGGGCACTCCGCGCGCCAGCGCGCGCAGCACGTGATCGCCCGTGGTGAGCCAGTTGAGCGCCACTGCGCTCGGCGCGAGCACGGCGATCGCCCAGCACTGCTCGCGCCAGGCACGGCCGCCGCGCAGCGCCGCGTGTCCGAAGCTGGCCAGCCACACCAGGTAGAAGACGCACAGCTCCAGCCGCGCGCGCGGCATCCCGGCCAGTAGCGCTCCGGCCGGCAGCGTGCGATTAGCCACGAAGAAGGCGCAGGTGGACAGGATCATGCCCGTCACGCTGCCGATGGCCAGCGCCTCCACCACCCGCACCCCGAGCACACTCTGCCGCGCGTGCTGGCGGCGGCGCGCCTCCAGCCAGAACAGCAGGCCCGTGACGATCAGCACGCAGCCGGAGAGCCCGCCCAGAAAGTACAGCCAGCGCAGCGGCCAGTGATCGAACTGTACGAAATGCATGCCGCTCAGGAAGCGCTGCAGCCGTCCGATCGGCGGGTGCTCGAAGTGCGAGAGCAGCTGGCCCGTGACACCATCGAAGTAGATGGGATCAGGCTGCAGCGCCACCTGCTGGAAGGATCCGCGCCGCAGCTCCACCACCGCGGCCGCGTCGCCCGCGTTGCGCACCCGCACGAAGGCGAGCTCACCGCCACCCCAGCGCTGCAACGCCTCCCGTGCCATGGCATCCACCGAGCCGAGCTGCCCGGGCTGGTTGGCCTTGGGTCGCTGATAGTTGCCGAACACCTCCCTGTTGAAGGCGCCGCGATCCCCGCCGTAGGCGGCTTGCCAGGTGCCGGGGAAGAAGATCGAGAAAAAGATGATCAGCCCCGTCAGCGGCATGAGCAGCTGGAACGGGAGCGCCAGCACCCCAGCGGTGGTGTGCAGGTCCAGCGCCCCGCGTGACAGCGACTTGTGCGCGCGGAACGTGAAGAGCTCGCGGATGAGATGGCGGTGGATCACCACCCCGGTGATGCCGAGCAGCAGCAGGGCCATGCCTGCCAGCCCCACCAGCCAGACACCAATTCGCTGCCACTCGAGCTGCAACGAGAAATGGAAGGGGAAGAAAAAGCCCGAGGCGCCGTACGTGCCCACCGGCGCCACCACCTGACCGCTGCGCGGATCGAGATGGCGCACCACCGTTTCGCCCTGCTCCTCCCAGCGCAGCGTCCAGACCGGCACGCGCTGGCTCGGCGGCTGCATCGAGAAGCTCTGCTGCCCCGGCGCCAGCTGCTGCAGCTGTTGCACGCGCTCCTCCAGCGACCCCGGCGGAGCGCCGGCGGGCACGCGGGTGGCTGGCATCAACCAGCGATCGATCTCGCGATCGAACACCGACAAGGTGCCCATCCAGAAGATGGCAAACAGCAGGCCCCCCAGCACCACCCCCGTCCAGGTGTGCAACTCGGCCATCCTGGTGCCGATGCCGAGCGGGGCAGGCGCTGGCGTGCGCTTGGAGCCGGCCGCTGCCGCCGCGGGACGCCGGCGCGAGAACGCCCACAGCCAGATGCCCAGCAGCAGCAAGAAACCGAGCAGCGAGCTGAGCACCACCGACTCCCCGCGAGCCATGCCCAGCCGGGCCAGCCCGAGTGCCAGCCCGGCGCTGGCAGCCGCGCTCACGGCATAACCGCCAAGCACGACCAGCAACACCTTCAGCAGAATGGATGCGACGCGCACGAGAGTGAGCGCGTGCCTAGCAAGCCCCAGCTCACCTGGAAATAGGAATCGTTATCATCTCAGTGCCGCACCTCGACCGGCCCCGCCTCGCGCGCTCACGGCATAGAATTCCGTGAGCATCGCAGCAGCTCGCGTGAGCCGGTGGCACCCCTCGTCAAATCGTGTTTGCCGGCAACTGGTGCTGGCACGAGTAGCGCAGATCGCCCGTCGGGATCGACCAGGCGCCGCCGTGGTGATAAGCAAAGTCCGGGAAGGCCGCGGAGGTGATGCCGTAGCCGGCCTGCAGCACCCGCTGGCTCACACCGATCTCCCCGCGCTGGATGATGTCCAGCTTGTCGGCACTGTCCGCATCGTCCGTGATCAGACGCTGGCCCACTGCGTCCCTCAGCACACGCATGTTCGTGTACAGGAAGTACGACTGCACGTGCGGCGCGAACTCGCTCGGCTCATGGCTGGTGTTGTGCGAGTTGAGCGCGATGCCGCACAGGCCCACGTTCGGGTGACGGTAGAACTGCTCGCGATATTTGGCGAGCCAGCCGTGCTCATGCGGCCCGGCCACCGAGGAGTTCATGAACAACACATCACCATGGTGCCCCTGCCCCTGCAGCAGTTGATAACCAAAATCATAAGCACCGAAGTCCTGGCCCCGGTTGTCCCGGAAGCACACAGTCTGCACGAATGGGTACTGGTGGGGCAACTCGGAGTAGCGGTGTAGCCGTTCGGTGATGCGCTGTTGCTCGCGCCGCTGCTGCCAGCGTTGCACCACGCCACGCCGCGAGTGGCCGCCGCCGTGAGCGGTGGCTGAGCCAGCCGCGTTGATCACCACGATCACGTCGGCAGGTAAGCCCGCGTCATAGCGGCTCATGCAGTCCAGAATGCGCGCCAGGCCGCAGCGCACCTTCTGCTTACCCACTACCTTGTCGCGATGGGGTGGGTATGCCGCCCACTCCATCAATATGATCTTCACGCGCTCATCAGTTGCTTGCATGTCCCCGCCTCGAGCAAGCAGCGTGCCGGAGAACGACCTGCCTTTTCAAGCCTGCTTTGCACGGCATGCGCTCACATACGCCGCGACGTTGCGAAATGTTTCTGTCCAAATCGCGCCACGACGATTTGCCAGCTGCTCCAACAACGCCTCATGTGCCTCGAGCGCAACAGGTAGGTGGTCTCCACCCACCCCGTGAAAGAGTAGCACCAGCCAGCCACCCGCGGCCTCGGCTTGATCCACCAGCTGCAGCAGCTCCGCCGCGGCGCGGGCGCCGTCGATGGCAGGCACTTGCTCCAGCGCATCCGACCACGGATCTGCCACGCGAGCTTCCACACCTCGCGCAGCGAGAAAGCGCTCGCTCACCAGCGGCACATAACTCTGCGGCGGTTGCCCCACCTGCGTCTCACCGCAGGGATAAGCAAACGTGTGCGGCACTGGCGCGCCCAGCTCCGCCAGCAGCTGCTGGGTTTGATCCAGCTCGGCACTCATGCGCGGCAGGTCATAGTCCTGCGAGGTGTAGCCCCGCGGCACCCAGCTGTGCGAGCAATCACAGGGATGATGGATGGTGTGCGACCCGAGCTCATGCCCCGCGCCCAGCAGCGCTTGCCACTCGCGCCGGTGGCGGCTCAAGTCCTCTGATTTGCCCAGCACGAAAAACGTGCCCGGCAGCTGCCGCGCGCCCAGCTGGCGCGCCGCCTGCACCCGCTGGCTGGGCACCGCATCATCATACGTCAAGGAAACCGCCGCGCGCCGCCCCCCGGGCCACGGAAACGCTGTTGCACCAGGTACCATCGGGCTCGCGACGATAGCAGGCCCGCCGCGGCCTGTCTGCCTCGGCCGGCGCGCGCTCGCGCGTTGACTCTCGCCCGGCGCCCGGCGTATCGCTGCGCGGCGATGGCCAAGTTCGAGTTCCGCGTGCCGGCGGAAGCAGCGGGTCTACGGCTCGATCAGTGCCTCGGGCGGTACGTGGAGCCGCTCTCGCGCAGCAGCGCGCGGGTGGCGCTGGATATGGGCGCCGTGTTCGTCGACCGGCGGCGGGTCAAGGTGGCCAGCCGCAAGATGCACGCTGGGCAAGAGGTGGTGGTGCACCTGGGCGGCGCCTTCGAGCGCTCCGTCAAGCGGGTGGGGCAGGCAGCACGCGCGCAGGACGCCGCGCAGCTGCCCGCCTACCGCATCTGCTTCGAAGACGAGCACCTGGTGGTCGTCGAGAAGCCCGCCGGGCTGCTCAGCGCCCCTACCCCCGAGGGAGACTCCGGCAACCTGCAGCGCCTGCTCGCGCAACGCCAGCAGCCCCCCGCCCCCATCTTCGTGGTGCAGCGCCTGGATCTGCACACCAGCGGGGTGCTCGTCTTCGCCAGGACAGAGGCGGCCAACGCCAAGCTGGCAGAGCTGTTTCGCGAGCACCGCCTGCTGCGCCGCTATGACGCCTTCGCCGAGGGCAAGCCCGACAGCGACAGCTTCACCGTCGATCAGAGCCTCGGCGGCAAGCGCGCCGTCACCCACTTCCAGCTGCTGCAGCAATACGAGCGCTTCTGCCACCTGCAGGCCACCCTCGAGACGGGCCGCACCCACCAGATCCGCCGCCACCTGAAGAGCCGCGGCCTGCCCGTGCTCGCCGATCTGACCCACGCGGGCCGCGCCCCCTGGCACCCGCCGCGCCTCGCCCTGCACGCGCGCCTGCTCGCCTTTCGCCATCCGCTGACGGAGCAGGAGCTCAGCTTCGAGGTGCCGCTGCCCCCCGATCTCGCGGAGTGGCTGAGCCGGCAAGATCCCGTCTCTGCGCGGGCCGGTGGCGCTTGCTCATCGCCGTACGGCGGGCCCTCCTGAAGTGGACCGGCTCCGCCCGGCGCCGAGCCCACTCCTGCCCCCAATTCTTGCTGTCAGCTGCCGGTGCGCAGCACCCGCTGTGCGTGGGATGACGTGCTCGGATCCACCGGTGAAACAGGCACCTCCAGGATCACGCGCGAGCTGCGCTGCCAGCTGACGTACGCCCAGGCCCACTCGAACAGCACGGCCAGGCGGCGCCGGAACTCGACCAGGCCCATCAGGTGCACGGTGAGCCAGAGCCACCAGGCAAAGACGCCGGAGAAGCGGAAGCGGCCGATCTCGGCGACCGCTCGGTTGCGGCCGATGGTGGCCATCGAGCCCTTGTCGTCGTACACGAACGGGGTGCGCGGCTGGCCGCGTACGCTGCACAATACATTGCGCGCCGCGTGGCGGCCGCTCTGTAGGGCCAGCTGCGCCACGCCGGGCAGCGGCTTGGCGTCTTGCGTCTTGGCGATCAGATCGCCGATCACGAACACCTCCGGTCGCTCCGGCACGGAGAGATCGTCCTCCACCCAGATGCGCCCCGCCTTGTCCACCGCCACACCCAGGTCGGAGGCGAGCTCGCTGGCTCGTACCCCGGCGGCCCAGAGCACGGTGCGCGCGCGGATGCGCTCCTCGCCCACCTGCACGAACTCCGAGCTGAGCTCGGTCACGGCCACGCCCGTGCGCACGTCGATGCCCAGCGCGCGCAGCTCCCGCTCCGCATAGGCGGACAGCTTTTCATCGAAGGTCGGTAGCAGGCGCGGCCCCGCCTCCACCAGGATCACTCGCGTGGTGGCGGGATCAAAGCGCTTGAACTCGTTCGCCAGGGTGCGCCCTGCGATCTCTGCCAGCGCGCCCGCCAGCTCCACCCCGGTGGGGCCGCCTCCAATGATCACGAACGTGGTCCACGCCCGCCGCTCCTCGAGCGAAGGCTCGATCTCTGCTGCCTCGAAGGCGCGCAGGATGCGGCGCCGGATGTCCAGCGCCTCCCCCAGCGTCTTCAGGCCGGGCGCCACCGTGGCCCAGGCGTCATGCCCGAAGTAGCCGTGGCGCATGCCGGCGGCCACGATCAGGTAGTCGTAGTCCAGCCGCTGCCCCTGGGCCACCACCTGACGCTTCTGCGCGTCGATGCGCTCGACCGTGGCCAGCCACACCGAGGCATTGGCCTGGCGCGAGAGCAGCGCGCGCACGGGCGCCGCGATGTCCGGAGAGGCCAGCGCGGCGGTGGCCACCTGATACAGGAGGGGCTGGAACAGGTGATGATTGGTGCGGTCGATCATCGTGACCCGCACCTCGTCTCCGCGCAGGGCGCGCGCCGCCGCCAGACCGCCGAAGCCGCAGCCGATGATCACGACGTGCGGGGTCTCTCGCTTCAGCATCGCGTCTCGCTTCGCCATCTGGCCTCACCCTTCGCTTCCCCCCGAGCTGTCAGCCCGGGCGTTCACCGCAGCCGGCGCCCTGCACCATCTTGCCCGAGGATTGCCTGGGGCCACAGCGCCTATTCCGCCAGCCCCGGGACCAGCTCCAGGTAGCTGCACAAGGCGTTCACCAGCTGCATCTGGCGCGGGCTGCGGCAATGCGCCTGCGCCAGCTCGGGGCTCCCGACCAGGATGACCAGCGCGCGAGCGCGAGAGGTGGCAACGTTCAGGCGATTCAAGCTGTACAGGAATTCGAGCCCACGCGGCGCGTCCGACGCGCTGGAGCTGGTGAGCGAATAGATGACGATCGGCGCCTCCCTGCCCTGGAACTTGTCCACGGTGCCGACCGCCACCCGCGGCGGCAGCCTGCGGCGCAGTGCCGCCACCTGCGCGTTGTACGGCGCCACCACCAGCACGTCGCGCTCCGCCAGCGCTCGCGGCGCTCCGCCAGCGGGCGCAAACTGAAAGCCGCCCACCAGCAGCCTCGTCACCAGCTCCACCACCCGCTCGACCTCTTCCTCCGAGCGCTGCGTGTTGCCCCTGTGCAATACGGGCACGAAGCGCAGGCCCGCGCCCGCGAGCCGCGCCAGCTGCGGCTCCACGGCGCCCGAGAGCACGATGGCCTGCTCCTCCAGCCCGGGCTGCGCGTGCAGGCGCCCTTCGTAGAAGACGCGGGAGGTGAACTTGCACAGCTCGGGATGCAGGCGCCGCGTCTCGGCCAGAAACACGCCCAGCTCCTCCGGCATGGTCAGCGCGTCGCCCAGCAGATACTCCAGCGCCGACAGGTCAGCTCCGGGCGGATGGACGCCGCGCTGCGGCTGCTCGAGCTGCGCCGGATCGCCAAACAAGATCAGCCGCGGCGCCGCCGGCGACACGGCGATCACATTGGCCAGAGAGATCTGCGCCGCCTCGTCCACCACCAGCACGTCCAGACGATCCTGATACAGCTCACGCGCCCAGGCGTAGCTGGTGGCCCCCACCAGCTGCAGCGAGCCGTCGCGCAGGCCCGCCGCCACCCGCTCGTGATCGTCATGCTGCGAGTAGGGCTTCTGCTCTGCCTCCGGAGCCGGCTCCGCCGCAGCCGGCTCCGCCGCGGCTCCCGACTCGCCCTCCAGCAGCACTCGCTCCTCCAGCTTGTCGATGTGATGCGCTCCGATCACCAGCGCCTCGCTGCGAGCCAGCGTGCAGCACTTGCCCAGCAGGTCCGTGATCACCTGATGGCTGTTGGCAGTGATGCCCACCCGCTTGCCGGCGCGCAGCAGCGCCACGATCGCCGCCGCCGCCCGGTGCGTCTTGCCGGAGCCCGGCGGCCCCTGCACCGCCAGCACCCCGGGCTCCAGCGCGAGCGCCAGCGACACCACGCCCTGCACGGTGTCCGCATCCGGGTCCAGCAAGCGCGCGCCCTCCGCCTGCCCGCAGCGCGGCGGCTGTCGAAGCAGCAGCGCTCGGGCCGCAGGATACGCCTCCGCGCCGCGCTTGCCGCTCGCCAGGCCGTAGCGAGCCACCGACTGCGCGATGCACAGCACGCTCTTCTCCTGCGCCGAGCTGTCGATGGGCACCGGGGTCAGGCTGCGCGGATGCGGCTCCTTCGCCAGCTTCGCCCCACGCTTGATGTCGACGTGTGAGCTGCCCAGCGCCAGCACCTCCACGTTCTTGTTGCTGTCCAGATCACGCCAGGGCCCGCGCCGCGGGTACTCTTGCTCCGGGAAGCGATAGCGAAACACCTGCGAGCGAGCCACCTTGCCCGCGATCTTCTCCAGGCTCAGCCCATCCAGCACCGAGCGATCTTCCAGGCGCTCGCTCGGCGCGAGCTCCGTTGCGCGATAGTACTCCCACCAGGCTGACTTCTGCTCGCGCCAGTGCCAGCCCACCAGATGAGAGAGCACGCGCTTGCCGTGCTGCTCCGGCGTGTCCAGCCCAGGGTCCTCGGGCAGCCCTGTCTGCAGCTGCTCCACAACCAGGGTGGCCTCCTTGCTGCGCTCCTTCCGGCTCTCCGCCAGCTCGCCCGCCACCGCTGCCGGACGGCTCAACGTGCGCCCCTCGCTCTGCTCCAGCTCCGCCCGCCGCTGCTCCAGCCAGCCGCGCAGCTGCCACAGCGAGCGACAGTCGTCCGCGTTGTAGCGCTCCAGCACGCGCCGCTCCTCCTCCAGATCCGAGAGCGCCTCGCCCGTCTCCAGCCAGAAGCCGTAGCGCTGCATCGAGAGCGCCGCTCGCCGCGGCGCCGTGTCGCGCGTGAAGCCATACAGCGCCTCCAGCTCCTTGAGCGTGTAGCTCTCCACCGAGGCCCGCACGCTCTGCTTCACCACGCTGTGCAGATCCACCAGCACATGCTCGCGCAGCAGCCTGTCCACCTGCGCCTCCATGCTCGCGTGCCGGCAGGAGAGCCGGCGCAGCGCGTCCACCTCGCGCTGCCCAAAATGAAACACGTGCAACCCCGGAAACTCCACCAGCCCCCGCTCGATGCGACGGATCACCGCCTCGAAGGCCCGCTTCTCCTCCGCGCGGCTCTGGGCCCAGTAGACCTGATAGCGCGGTGGCCCCGGCTCCGTCCGCGACGACCAGCCCAGGCTCGGCTCACCCAGCTCCAGCAGCCCGAACAGATACTCCAGCCCCTCACCCAGCGCATAGGCGTCGCCCTCCAGGTCCAGGAAGAGATCGCCCGGCGTCGGCAACGGCAGCCGCTCCAGCCCCGTACCCGGCTCCCCGCCGTGCAACAGCTCGTGCAACACCTTGCCCGCCGCCCGCCCCGAGAGCTGCAGCCGCGCCTGCTCGCGCAGCCGCTCCAAGGTCCCCGCCTCGATCCCCTGCGGCGCTCGCTCGGGCGCCAGTTGCGCCAGCTGCGCCGCCGTCGTTACCCCCACCAGCGCCAGCCGATCCCGCTGCCGCCGCGTCGAGCCAGCCACCAGCGAGACATGGTCGTCCGCACGCCGCCGCCCCTCACAGTCCTTCCACCAGCGACAGATGTCACAGTGCTCCACCGGCTCCGGATAAGGCTCCGCCGCGCGCTCCGCCTCCGCCACGAACTGCTCAAAACGCCGCCGAGTCCGCCGGTAGTACGCCAGGTAATCGTCCGTGCGACACTCGATCGGCGCCACCGGCTCCAGCGCGCCCTCCGCCCCGCTCGCCGAGCTGCCACCCACGGCAATCCAGAACCGCTCCGGCAGCCGCGCCTGCAGCGCACCCAGCTGCTCCGTGTACGCGCACAGCTGCAGGATGCTCCGCGCCTGCGCGTGGCGCGCCAGCTTCGCGTCCACCACCTCGTAGTGAAAGCTGCCCAGCCGACTTCCGCCCGGCACCCGCATCAGAAAGTCCGGACGCCCCGTCCAGCCCTCATGCCGCAACGTCCCCTGATACACGACCTCCGCGCCACCCTCCAGCGCAGCCCAGGTAGCCTCCATCGCCCGCGCCACCCCAGCCTCATCCCGCGCCGGCGCAGGCGAAAGCTCCACCACCCGCTTCCCCTGCCGCCGATACCACTCCAGCAACCGCGCCTCGTGAGCCCGCCCCCGATGCTCCAGCATCCAGCGCTCCAGCTCATTGCGCCCCGGCAACTCCCGCTCCCCCCGCGCCACACCCGCGTTCAGCCACGTCAATCGCTGACACTCCGAGAAACTGCTGAGCTCACTCGCCGACAGCGCAAGCCTTGCCTTCATCGCCGCCATGATCGTCACACTGCCCACACGGGCGCAAGCGCAGCCGCGCGGAGGCGGGCGGAGGCGGGATGGCGACTCGAGGCGATGCGCGGAGGCGGATGGCGATGCGCGGTGATGCGCGGAGGCGCGACGGAGGCGGGACGCGGTGACGCGCGGAGGCGCGCGGAGACGGGACGGCGAGGCGCGCCGAAGACGTGCGGCGCCGGCCGCGCGCGGCGCGCTCGGGCGCGCGGAGTGGTTTCGACGAGTCACCACCGAGCGCCCCTTCCGTACTGCGGCGCTATCTCACCGGCCCTTCGTCGCAGTCGAACGGCCCTGCGCGGCGGTAACCAACGCGCAGGAGCCAAGTACGAGCTGCGGCAACGGGCGAAGCCATGCCGGTTGCTCGCACCCACTCTGCTCGGGCGCGCCGAGCACCAAACGCCAGCGCGTCGGGGCGCGCGAAACCATCAAACCAAGGCGCGGAAGAGCAAGGATCCACGAAGCCTGCAGGCACGGAGTCAGCCCGGCTCGGGCCCGCAGATTGGCCGCGGTTAGGGGTGCCACTCTGGTGTTTGCGCGCGTTGAGCAGCACATAGCGCAGCGCAAGCTGCACGGTGCGAGGCGACTTCAAGGAACGATCATGGTAGCGGTCGGCAAACACACGACCGCGACCGCCGAGTTGCCGGTTTACGGCACGCGCGACGCGCACACATATTCCCTGCACGGCGCGCGCGAGCGCCGGACGATCATCAGCTTCCGCCAGCAGATGCAGATGATTCGACTGCACCGAAAAATGCGCCAGCCCAAACCCGCCGCGCTCCTTTCCTGCAGCCAGCGCAGCGCGCACCACACGAAACAACGCCGGCGTACGCAACGAAGGCAACCCCGTGCGGACCCGCAACGTCACGTGAACCGGATGATGGCGCGAGATCTCGCTACGCCGCGCGTGCGAAACGCAAGCACGCTCCCCCTTCGGCGGCCGGCCCGCGCCCCGCCTTGCACCCCCACTGCCGCGCGCGCCAAACGCCAGCGCGAGCTGCCCCCGCCCCACTACCCGCATGTCTCATCTTAAGCGACTGCCCCACCTTCCTCAACGATAATTCGATTCGGCAATGATTGTTGTTACGTCTCGCAACGTAGCATTCGACCGGTCGCTCGGAGCCCGCAAGTATGAGCGCTCCGCTCGAATCGCCCATGCTCTTTGATTCGGCGCTGATAATTTGAGGGCTCGGCTCTCCAGCACTCCCGGCGACATCAGGATGAGCCAATCGAGCAGCCGCTCCACCACGTCGGGCATGGCCAATCTCTGATTCGGCATTGATGTCGACGCCGCGCCTTCCGGGCGACGTCAGCGCCGGGTTGATCATGCCAAAGCGCAGTCTAGCTCCGGCAACTCTGCATGTGCGCGGCCATCCAGTTGCTTCGCCAGCGCCAGCGCCATCGGCTGTGCGGGTTCGGGCGGCGTTGAGTCCTCTGTGCGGGTTCGGGCGGCGCGGAAACGGCGCTGCGCGGATTCGGACGGCGCCAAACGGCGTGGTGCGAGCCCCGATCAGGGCGGCGCAGCGCAGCGCTGTGTTGCCATGCAGCGCATGCGTCGCCATCCCGCATAGGCCGCGCGGTTCGCGCTAAACGCGCAGCCGCAGCATCGAGTCGCTGGCCACGGTACGCCGCGAATGAGCTCGGTCCTCGCTGGAGCCGAGCTCCTTCGCCCAGGCGCGTCGGGCCACACTGAGCACCCTGAAGGCTTCGGGCGGAGGTGCGGCGCACGGCAGTGCGGGCAGGAGCATCAAGCGAGGTGCAGCGCCCGCTCGTTGCCAGCGAGCGCTCCGCCCGTGGGCACATACTGGTGCCTTCGCGCGCCGCGCGGTGCCGAGCCCCCCTCGAGCAGATTCACTGCCGTCCGAATCCGTCTTCACGCCGCGCCCCCTGCTCGGCACTCGCGCTCCCTGCTCGGCCCCGTCCGAATCCGTCTTCACGCCCGCCCCCTGCTCGGCGCTCCCGCCCCTGCTCGGCGCCCTCCGAATCCGCGCCGCGCCGTTCCCGCACCGCACGAACCCGCACAGGGCGCCCTCCGCAATCCGCGCCGCGCCCCCTGCTCGGCGCTCACGCCACGCCGTTCGGCGCCGCCCGAATCCGCACAGCGCCGTTCCGGCGCCGCCGAACCGCACGGCGCCGCGCATCCGCGCCACGCCGTTCCCGCGCC